>JAYUEP010000051.1:0-20318 GCA_043739165.1 Hyphomicrobiales bacterium | reverse complement strand
ATCACATAGCAGCCAGCAGCATCGATGGTGGTGTCACCCTTCAGGCTTTTTCCAACTGCAATGATCTTGCCGTCTTCAATCAGCACATCGGCCTTTTCCGAGAAGTCGGCGTTGACGACGGTTCCGTTCTTGATGAGGGTGGTGGACATTTTCAACCTGCCTTGCGTGATGCTTGCGTGAGATGCGTTCCGCCAAATCCTATGCCAAGGCCCACGGCTTAACAAGCATGGCTGTGATGCGCTGGGCGATGGTGAAGGAACAAAATGTCGGCTGCAGCGTAGCCTGAATTGAGGGTGCCGCTGAGCGAGCGACAACCAAAACCGCGCCTCGGGCGCAAGGAGTTCAACATGACGAGGTTCAAATTTCTGCTTGCCGGTTTGGGCGCATTTGCCTTGACCAGCGGGGCGGCCTTGGCCGCCGAAATGGTCACCGCCAAAAATGGCATGACGCTGTATGTTTTTGATAAAGACACCGGTGCCGATTCCACCTGCTACGATCAATGTGCAGTGAATTGGCCACCTTATCTGGGCGAGGCCAATGCCGCTCTCACCGAAGGCTGGACACTGATCAAGCGCAAGGATGGGGCCATGCAATGGGCCTATGACGGCCATCCGATGTATTTCTTCGCCAAGGACACCAAGAAGGGCGATGCCGTGGGTGATGGCATGGGCGGCGTCTGGCATGTGGTGAAGGAGTAGGCCCAAGCTAAAGTGAAATAGGAAGGGACCTCATCCGCCCTGCAGGGCACCTTCTCCATTGTCGTGGAGAAGGTGGCCGAAGGCCGGATGAGGTCCCTATACTTACTTCAACGCGGCAGCCGCTTTTGTTACCACATCACTCCAAGCGCCTTCTGGCTTCTTGGTGATGACGGGATCAGAGCCACCTGAGAGCAATGTTGCAACCGTGCGGTCTGCGGCGGCTGTATCCAGCGTGCCATCCGAACCGTCGATCAACTTGTTGATCTCTTCGACCATCGTGGCTTGATGCGCCTCGGTTTGAGAACCTGAAGCATCATTCTTCAACACGGCAGCAACGGCACCTTTGGGATCTTTCGCCATATCATTCCAGCCCATCATCGAGGCCTTCACGAATTTGGCCATGGTGGCAACGAAGGCTGGATCCTTCAGCTTGTCTTCTTCAACATAAAGACCATCTTCCAACGTGGCGACACCCTGGTCTTCATATTTGAACACCACCAGATCATCAGCCTTGATGCCAGCTTCCAACACCTGATGATATTCATTGTAGGTCATCGTTGAAATGCAATCGGCCTGCTTCTGCAGCAATGGGTCCACGTTGAAGCCCTGCTTCAGCACTTTGACATCTGAATCCGTCTTCAAGCCAAGCTTGGCCATCCATGACAGGAATGGATATTCATTGCCGAAAAACCACACGCCCAAAGTTTTGCCCTTGAGATCAGCGGGAGACTTGATGCCCGTTTCCTTGCGGCACGTGAGCATCATGCCTGAATGTTTGAAGGGCTGGGCGATGTTGACCAGCTTGTTGCCCTTCTCGCGCGACGCGAGCGCAGCTGGCATCCAATCCACAATCACATCAGCGCCACCACCAGCGATCACTTGTTCTGGCGCAAGGTCTGGCCCGCCGGGCTTGATCACCACATCAAGGCCCGCCGCTTTGTAAAAGCCTTTTTCTTGCGCCACATAATAACCGGCAAATTGCGATTGCGTCACCCACTTCAATTGCAGGGTGACTTTCTCGGCATGGGCAGATGCAGCGAAAGCCGCAAGTGCCGCAACACTCAACAACAGTTTCTTCATTTGACGTTCTCCTTCTTCTAATTTCCCGCTTACCGACGGTAAGACGGATGCCAGAAGGTGATCTTGCGTTCGAGAAGCGCAAGGCACCCATAAAATGTTGAACCCACCAGGGCCGCCACAGTGATTTCGGCCCAAACCATATCCAAGCCTTGCCGGCCGACTTCGGTGGACATTCTGAAGCCCATGCCCACAATCGGCGTTCCAAAAAACTCAGCCACGATGGCCCCGATCATTGCCAAGGTTGAATTGATCTTGAGCGCATTGAAGATGAAAGGCATGGCGGCGGGAAGACGCAGCTTTACCAATGTGGTGAACCAGTTTGCCGCATAACCGCGCATCAAATCCCGTTCCATGTCACCTGACGCATTGAGGCCCGCCAGTGTGTTGATGAGCATGGGAAAGAAGGTCATCACCACCACCATGGCTGCCTTGGATGGCCAATCAAAGCCGAACCACATGACCAAAATTGGGGCCACGCCAACGATGGGCAGGGCTGCCACCAGATTGCCCAGCGGCAAAAGCCCACGGCGCAGGAAATCGCTTCGGTCACAAGCCAGCGCTGTGAGAAAGCCTGCACCACAACCGATGAGCCAGCCGGGGATGACGGCACGCAAGATGGTTTGCACAAAGTCTGCCATAAGTGTGGGCATTGAGTTCACAAACTTCGCGGTGATTTCAGATGGTGATGGCAACAACACAACCGGAATGGCCGAGGCGTGGACATAGGCCTCCCAAGCGGCAATGACACCAAGGCCAAAAATCGCTGGCACAAGCCAGCGGCTTTGCGCTTTGGGGAGTATGAGATCGACAACCCAACTCAGGCTCCAGGCCGTTACCCAACTGCATATGACAAAGGCCAGAGACAAGGCCCAATCTTGCCCCGTGGGCGGATTGGCGCGGCTGAAGCTTGCCGCCACCAGCAGGCTGAGGCCCAAGCTGACCAGCAAGTTGAGGATGGCGCGCGTCATGCCTTGGCCCCCATGCGCTTGAGGCTTTGCCTTTCCATTTCGCCGAGCAACCACACCAAAATTGCGGCTGCAAAAGCGGCCACAAAAAGCGCCGCCCAGATTTGCATGGTGTTGCCATAGTAAGAGCCATTCAACAGCCGAGCACCTATGCCTGCGACGGCACCGGTTGGCAGTTCAGCCACGATTGCTCCGGTGAGTGCGATGGCGACAGAAACTTTCAGCGACGCAAACAGAAACGGCAAAGACGCGGGCAGACGCAACTTCCACAAAGTTTGCGCCGACGAGGCATTATAGGTGCGCATTAAATCTTGCTGCATCACATCGGGTGAGCGCAGGCCCTTCACCATGCCGATAGTGACGGGGAAGAAACAGAGATAGGTTGAGATCGAAGCCTTGGTGAAAATATCGGGCAGGCCGGTTTTGCCCAGCACAACAATCAGCATCGGTGCAATGGCGAGGATGGGGATGGTTTGCGAGGCGATGACCCATGGCATCAAGCTTTTTTCAAGCGAGATCACATGCACAATGCCGATGGCAAGGATGATGCCCAACAACCCCCCCATCACAAAACCCACCAAGGTCGACGAGAGCGTGATCCACAGGTGGTAGATCAGCGACTTGATCGACCAAGGCTCCACCGCGAAAGTGGTGTTCCAGATTTCGCGGAACACTTGATGAGGTGCTGGCAAGACCGGCCGGGCCTCGTTCCACGAAAAGGTCAGTGTGTTGGCAAGCCCGCCACCCGCCGCTGCGATTTTAGGCGTGGTGAGAACTGCGTTCATCGGGATGCAGGCGAGATACCACGCAATGAAGATGGACAGCGTTACGGCGAGAAGCGGAAGGGCACGCTCAATCCTCATAGCTATGCCCCGTCTTCAAACCTTCGCGCACGCGGTGGGCGATCTTCAGAAATTCCGGCGTTTCACGAATTTCCAATTTGCGCTGTTTGGGCAGATCAACGTCAATGACATCAATGATGCGCCCCGGCCTTGGGCTCATCACGATAATCCGCGTTGAAAGGAACACGGCCTCAGGAATGGAATGGGTCACAAACACAATCGTCTTTTTGGTGCGCGCCCATAATTCCAACAGTTGCTGGTTGAGTTTGTCCCGCACGATTTCATCCAGCGCGCCGAAGGGCTCATCCATCAACAACAAATGCGGGTCAAAGGCCAAGGCGCGGGCGATGGAAACGCGCTGCTGCATACCGCCCGAAAGCTGCCAGGGAAATTTCTTTTCGAAGCCCGCGAGATTGACCAGTTCCAAGTTTCGCGAAACCCGGCCCGCCACATCATCAAGTCCCATGATTTCCAGAGGAAGGCGCACATTGTCATCCACCTTGCGCCAAGGTAGCAGCGCGGGGGCCTGAAACACATAACCATAGGCGCGGGCAAGACGCGCCTGTTCCGCACTCATCCCATTGACGGTAAGCGTGCCTGATGTAGGCACTTCAAGATTTGCGATGGCGCGCAGGAGAGTGGTTTTGCCACAGCCCGACGGGCCGATGAAGGAAACAAACTCTCCTTCGGTCACCGCAAGATTGATTTTGGACAGGGCTTCAACAGCGCCGTCCCCCGTTTGAAAGGTGAGGCCCAAATCCTGCGCTGAAACAACCTGTGCCGCCAATCAGTTCTCCCTGCGGTCTTGTACTTTGGGCGGAGGCTATCGGCTCTTGACCATTTGATCAAGAAATAACAGGATGGGTCATGCCCAAATCCAAGGCAAAGCTGCAACAAGAAACGCGCATCCAGGCGCAAAACCGGGCAATCATCCTTGATGCCGCGCTCGAGGTCTTTTCGGCTTCCGGATATCGCGGAACCACAGTCGACCAGATCGCCAAGAAGGCGGGCCTGTCCAAGCCGAACCTGCTCTATTACTTTCGGCGCAAGGAAGACATCTATGTCGCCCTGCTGGAAATGACACTTGAGGATTGGCTGAAGCCTTTGCGGGTTCTGGATGTGGAGGGCGATCCGATCACGGAACTCACCCGCTATGTCACCGAAAAGCTCGACATGTCATTTGCCAATCCGCAAGCCTCGCGGCTATTTGCCAATGAGATTCTGCACGGTGCGCCGCATGTGCAGAAGTTTTTACGCGGTCCCTTGCGATTGCTCGTGGATGAAAAAACCAAAGTAATCAACGAATGGATTGCACGCGGCAAAATCCGACCGGTGAACCCGCAGCACTTCATTTTTGCAATTTGGGCATTCACCCAACATTACGCGGATTTTTCCGCTCAGGTTGCGGCCGTGTTGGGTGAGGAACCGAAAAAGGCGCAGGTTCAAAAAGCGGTACTTGATATCATCCTGGGCGGGTTGAAGCAAATGTGATCGAAAGCGATTTTCACGTCTTGGTAGTTGAAAATTGAAAGTCCTTGAACTTCTCGCGCAGCTGCAGCTTTGAAATCTTCCCCGCTGCGGTGTGGGGAATCTCCGAGACAAAAGCCACATCATCAGGCATCCACCATTTGGCGACCTTGCCCTGCAAATGCGCCAGCACCTGTTCTCGCGATAACTCCGCATCTGGTCTTTTTACGACGATGAGCAAGGGCCGTTCATCCCATTTGGGGTGAGGCAAGCCGATGGCAGCGGCTTCGGCCACGCCAGCGCAACCCATGGCCAGATTTTCCAGTTCAATGGATGAAATCCATTCGCCGCCAGATTTGATGACATCCTTGGACCGATCAGCGATTTGCATGTAGCCCCACTCATCAATGGTGGCGACATCACCCGTGTCGAACCAGCCATCCTCTTGGAAGGCTTCGGCTCCTTCGTCTTTGAAATAACCGCCGGAGATAACGGGTCCCTTCACTTTCAGGCTGCCGAATTTGTGGCCATCGTGGCCAAGTTCATTGCCGGCGTCGTTACTGATTTTCATGTCCACGCCAAACAGAACACGGCCCTGTTTGACACGAAGTTTCCATTTTTCTTCTGCCGACAAATGCGATGTTGAAGCCTTTGGCTGACACACGGTTCCCACCGGGCTGGTCTCCGTCATGCCCCAGGCGTGGATGATATCAACATCATATTTCTCGATGAAGGCCCGCATGAGCGATTCCGGACAGGAAGCTCCGCCGATCGCAACGCGCTCGAGCTCCGGCAATTTGCGCGAGGCATCCTGCTCGAGATACTGCAGCAGCATCATCCAGATTGTCGGCACAGCCGCAGACATTGTCACACGCTCTTGCACCAAGAGTTCATAAACCGAAGCACCGTCGAGCTTGGGTCCGGGCATCACCATTTTGGCACCCGCCATCGGGCAGGTGTAAGCGAGAGACCAGGCATTGGCATGAAACATGGGAACCACCGGCATCACCGCATCGCGCGCGCTAATGGCCAGCGAGTCCGCGGCTTGCACCTGCATGGCGTGCAGCACATTGGAGCGGTGCGAATAGAGAACGCCTTTGGGCTTGCCGGTGGTCCCGCTCGTGTAACACAGGCCACAAGCCGTGTTTTCATCGAACTCCGGCCAGACCAGCGTGGCATCACCCTCCGCCAATAATTCTTCGTAACACAGAACATTCTTGAGGGACGTGTTTGCAGGCATGTGCACACGGTCGGTCATGATGACAAAACCTTTGACCGTTGGAATGTGCTCTTGCAGCTTTTCAAAGATCGGCAGGAATGTAAGATCGGTGAACAGCCACTGATCTTCGGCATGGTTGATGATATAGATGAGCTGTTCCGCAAAGAGGCGCGGGTTGAGCGTATGCACAACGGCACCAAGGCCCATAACGGCATACCAGATTTCCATGTGGCGATAGCCATTCCAGGCCATGGTGGCGATGATCTGCCCTTCCTTGATCCCAAGCCTGCGTTGCACCGCACTGGCCAGTGCGCGGGAACGGTGGTCCAACGCCCGGTATGTCTGGCGGTGAATGGGGCCTTCAACGGTGCGTGAGACGATTTCGGTTTCGCCATGCCAGCGCGATGCGTGGTCGAGCACGCGGTGCACCAGCAGCGGCCAATCCTGCATGAGACCTTTCATGGCATCCTCCTTGGCCGCACTTCTGTGGCGCGGGCCCATGGACACACAGCCTATCACATATTCAGCTTTTGTCAGGCATCATGCGGGTTCTGGCGTGACAGGCTTGCAGCTTGGGGATATGCTTTCAGCAATGCTTCAAGCACCGCGCGAAAAGCGCAAATCAGGAAGGCGACATTCATGGCCAAGGCCAAAGTGAGCGCCAAAGCCATCGGCCGCAAAAAGGTGGCGAAGACCAATTCCCGCAAACAGGCGGCAGCTGTCGCCTTGCCATGGTTGAAGTGCTATCCGCCCGACGTTGAAGCCGCCCCAGACTTTCCCGAAAAACCGCTTTACGCGCTGCTGGACGAAGCAGCGGAACAGTTTTCGGCGCGGCCTTGCGTTGAATTTCGCGGGCGCAGCTTCACCTATGCTGACATCAAAAAGCGCAGTGACCAGGTTGCCAAGGGGCTGGTAGCTGCCGGTTTCAAGCCTGGCATGAAACTCGGGCTGTTCCTGCCCAATTGCCCCTATTATGTGGTCTTCTATTTCGCCGGGCTGAAGGCTGGCGGAACCATCGTCAATTTCAATCCACTTTATTCAGAAGACGAAGTAGCGCGGCAAATCGCAGATTCCGGCACCGATTTCATAGTCACTCTTGATCTGGCGGCCTTGCTAAACAAATTCTCGGCGATGTTCGAGCGCACCAAGCTGCGCCGCGTGATTGTCTGTTCGCTGGCCGAGCAATTGCCGATGATCACGGGTCTGCTGTTCCGCGCCACCAAGCGCCGTGAGATTGCCCGCCAGCCTGCGGGCGAACACTATTTGTCCGCCCGCCAGCTTATGAACAATGATGGCCAGTTTTCACCTTTGCCTGTGCAACCCAAAACACAAATTGCCCTGTTGCAATATACGGGCGGCACCACGGGTATTCCCAAGGGCGCGGCCCTCACGCATTTCAACATCTATGCCAACGCGCTGCAGTGTCAAATGTGGTTCGCCAGTGAGGGTATGCAAGGCGCCAAGACCGTGGGCGTTTTGCCGCTGTTTCACGCCTTGGCGATGACAGCCGTGATGAACTGGTCACTATTGGTGGGTGGTTGCATGTTGCTGGAACCACGATTTGAAGCCCAGCGCCTCTTGGCCCTGATCGACAAACGCAAACCCAGCGTTCTGATCGGAGTTCCCACGCTCTATACGGCTTTGATGAACCAACCGGACTTTGCTTCTCATGACTTGTCGTCGCTCAAATTCAGCATCTCTGGTGGAGCTTCCCTGCCTCTGCAGGTGCAGGAAGAGTTCAGAATGAAGACGGGCGTGACGATTTTGGAAGGTTATGGCCTGAGTGAGGCCTCGCCCGCGTGCTGCATCAACCCAGTGCATTTGCCCAACAAATCTGGTTCGATCGGGCTTCCCATTCCTGGAACCTTCTGCCGAGTCGTATCGCTTGACGACCGCAAAACAGAATTGAAGCCGGGTCAAAGGGGCGAAATCTGTTTTCGCGGGCCGCAGGTGATGCAGGGCTATTGGCAGAAACCCGATGCCACCGCCGAGGTCATCATCAATGGCTGGCTGCACACGGGTGATGTTGGGTATCTGGACGCAGATGGCTATGTTTTCATTACGGACCGGTTGAAAGAGATGATAAACATCTCAGGCTACAAGGTTTATCCGCGGCAAGTTGAAGAAGCGATCTATCAGCACCCAGCGGTGAAGGAATGTGCCGTGTTTGGTATTGATGATGCGTATCGTGGACAAGCCATCCGGGCAGCGATCTGCCTGAAGGATGGCATGGTGCTGTCTGCAAAAGAACTCGAGACCTTTCTGGAACCCAAGATTTCGCGCCTCGAGATGCCGCATTCTTATGATTTCCGGGACAATCTGCCAAAGACCGCGATTGGAAAGATCCACAAGAAAATATTGGTTGAAGAATACAATTTGAAGATCAAGGAGACCTAAAGCATGACCCAAGCCGTTATCGCAGGCTATGTCCGTTCCCCGTTTCATTTTGCCAACAAGGGAGCGCTGGCCAAGACGCGGTCCGACGATTTGGCGGCGACGGTGGTCAAAGGCCTCGTCAAGGTGACAAGTGCAAATATCGACGAGATTGAAGACCTGCTTCTGGGCTGTTCCTTCCCGGAAGGAGAGCAGGGGCTCAATCTGGCACGCCTGGTGACATTCATCGCGGGCCTTCCGCAATCGGTGGCCGCCGTAACGATCAACCGCTTCTGTGGCTCCTCGATGCAATCCATTCATACAGCCGCCGGGGCCATCGCCATTGGTGCTGGCGAAGTTTTCATCTGTGCGGGTGTCGAGAGCATGAGCCGGGTGCCCATGATGGGCTTCAACCCGCTGCCCAACCCTGAACTCGCCGAGCGCATGCCTGCGGCCTATGTCTCGATGGGGATTACTGCAGAAAACGTCGCCAGGAAATATGGCATCACCCGTCAGGCGCAAGAAGAATTCGCTGTCGCAAGTCACGCAAAGGCGGCTAAGGCGCGACAAGACGGCAAGTTCAAGGACGAAATTATTGCGGTGAATGGCGTCACTGAAGATGGCTGCATTCGCCCTGATACAAACGCTCAGGCTCTCTCCGGTTTGAAGCCAGCTTTCGACAAGGATGGCGTGGTGACGGCGGGCACATCTTCGCCATTGACCGATGGCGCTTCTGCCTGCCTCGTGGTTGCGGAAGCCTATGCCAGGAAACATAAACTGCCCATTCTCGCGCGTATCAAGTCTGTCGCCGTTGCGGGGTGCAGCCCGGAATTGATGGGGATTGGCCCCGTGGTGGCCACGCGCAAGGCGTTGCAACGCGCTGACCTGTCAATCAACGATATGGACATCATCGAATTGAACGAGGCCTTTGCCTCTCAAGCGATCGCATGCCTGCGCGATCTCAACATTGACCCATCCCGCGTCAACATAGATGGTGGCGCCTTGGCCCTTGGCCACCCACTCGGGGCTTCTGGTGCCCGTATTACGGGCAAGGCCGCTGCACTCCTGAAGCGCGAAGGCAAGCGTTATGCGCTGGCCACACAGTGCATTGGCGGCGGGCAGGGCATCGCAACGATCTTGGAGGCCGTGTCGTGAGCATCGCCAAAGTCTGTGTGATTGGTGCAGGCGTCATGGGCAGCGGTATCGCCGCCCAAGTGGCCAATGCGGGCGTGCCTGTGTTGCTGCTGGATATCGTTCCTGTAGGGGCCACGGAGCGCAGCGTGCTGGCCCAGAATGCGTTAGCGAAACTGGCTGTGGCGGAGCCAGCGCCGCTCATGTCCAGGGCGGCCGCGAAGCTCATTGAGGCGGGCAACCTTGAAGATGATCTCAAGCAACTCGCCGCCTGTGATTGGATCATCGAAGCCGTGACCGAACGGCTCGACGTCAAGCAGGCGCTATACCGGAAAATCGATGCCGCGCGAAAACCAGGTTCGATCCTGTCGTCCAACACGTCCACCTTGCCCTTGAAGATGTTGATGGGGGGAATGCCGGAGGGCGTGAAGCAAGATTTTTGCATCACGCATTTCTTCAACCCGCCGCGCTATATGCGGCTGCTTGAGATCGTGGCAGGCCCCGCCACGCGCGCCGATGCAATCAGCGCGGTTACCGCCTTTGCCGACGAGAAGATGGGCAAATCGGTGGTGCGCGCCAAGGATACGCCGGGCTTCATCGCCAACCGCATAGGGGTCTATTGGATTCAATGCGCCATCAATGCGGCGCGTGATTTGGGCCTCACGGTCGAAGAGGCAGATGCCATTATGGGCAAGCCCATTGGCGCACCGAAATCAGGTGTCTTCGATCTTCTCGACATCATCGGCCTCGATTTGCAACCGCATATTGATGCGTCCCTGCGCGCGGCCTTGCCGAAGACGGACGCCTATCAACACCTGTCATCGGATTTCCCGCTGCTCCAAAAAATGATTGCCGAAGGCCTCACCGGCCGCAAAGGCAAGGGCGGCTTTTACCGCCTCAACAAATCCGGTGCCAAGAAGACCAAAGAGGCGATGGACCTTAAGTCGGGTGACTATCGCCCGGTGATGAAGGTTTCGCTTGAATCGGTCGAAAGCGCCAAGGCGGGTCTCCAGGCACTTGTCTCGCATCCTGATCGCGGCGGCAAGTTTGCATGGACGGTCCTTAGTCATTTGCTCAGCTATGTGGCGACATTGGTGCCGGAAATCGCCGATGATGTCGCCGACGTTGATCTTGCGATGCGCAACGGCTTCAACTGGAAACGCGGACCCTTTGAACTGATTGATCAAATGGGTGCGGCGTGGTTTGCCGAAAAGTTGTCCTCCGCGAAAATGTCCGTGCCGCCGCTCTTGGCAACGGCGGCCATGCACGGTGGTTTCTATCAAGCCACGCCCGAGGGCCGCAAACAATTGGGGCCGGATGGTGCCTATAGGCCTATCACAAAGCCGCCGGGGGCCTTGCTGCTGGCAGACGTCAAATTGAATGCCACGCCGCTGGCCAAGAATGGTTCGGCCAGCGTGTGGGACCTCGGCGACGGAGTAGCCTGTCTGGAATTCCACTCGAAGATGAACAGCATTGATCCTGACACCTTGGCCATGGCGACGAAGGCCATCGAAATCGTGTCCAAAGGCATGCGCGCCTTAGTGCTTTACAATGACAGTGAAAACTTCTCAGTGGGGGCCAATATCGGGCTCGCACTTTTCGCGGCCAATATCGGCATGTGGCCGGTGTTGGAAGACTTGATCACCGAGGGCCAGCGGGTGATGAAGGCGTTGAAGTTCGCACCCTTCCCTGTCGTCGCCGCACCCTGTGGCCTGGTTCTGGGCGGCGGCTGCGAATTCACGCTGCATTGTTCGGCGGTGCAGGCCCATGCTGAGACCTATATGGGTCTGGTGGAAGTGGGTGTGGGTATTGTGCCCGGCTGGGGTGGCTGCAAGGAAATGCTCATTCGTCAAAATTCAGGCAGCGTGCCGCACGGCCCCATGCCTGCTGTGACAGCAGCCTTTGAACAAATCTCTCTGGCCAAGGTTTCAAAATCCGCTGCCAATGCGAAAGAACTCAAGTATCTGCGCGGCGCAGACGGCGTCACCATGAACCGGGATCGTCTTTTGCCAGAGGCCAAAGCCTTGGCGCTGAAACTGGCCGCAGATTACAAGCCGCCCCAGCCTGTGGAATTGCTCCTGCCCGGGCCCAGCGGCAAGGCCGCCTTGAACATGGCGATCCAATCCTTTGCGCAACAGGGCCTGGCGCTGCCACATGATGTGACGGTTTCAACTCAGCTTGCGGAAGTGCTCAGCGGGGGTGCCACCGACATCACAGAAATCACCAGCGAAGACCGGGTGATGGAACTTGAGCGCGGGGCCTTCATGACTTTGGCAAAAACCGAACCGACTTTGGCGCGAATGGAAGTGATGCTTGCCACGGGCAAGCCACTTCGGAATTGAGGTTGACGATGCACGTATATACAGCGCCTTTGCGCGACATGAAATTTTTGTTCTTCGATATCTTGAAAGTGCAGGACATGGCCAATGCCATTCCGGCTTACGCTGATGCCACGCCAGATGTTGTGTCTGCCATTCTGGAAGAGGCCGGAAAGTTCTGCTCCAACGTGATCCAACCGATCAACCGCAGCGGCGATGAGGCAGGTTGTGATTTTGACAAGGGTGTCGTGACCACCGCGCCGGGCTTCAAGGATGCCTATGGGAAATTTGTCGAAGGCGGCTGGCCGGGCCTCGCGTCCGATCCGGCCTATGGCGGGCAGGGCCTGATCTCGCCCGTCAACTTTGCCTTTGACGAGATGATTTCTTCCGCCAATCTGTCTTTCGGGCTTTTCCCGCTGCTCACCCAAGGGGTCTATTACGCGCTCAAGGCCCATGGCACGGAGGTGCAGAAGGAGCTCTATCTGCCCAAGCTGGTGGCCGGCACATGGTCCGGCACCATGAACCTGACCGAGCCGCAATGTGGCACTGATCTGGGGCTGATCAAAACCCGCGCCGAACCACAGGCGGATGGCAGCTATAAAATCTTCGGCACCAAGATTTTCATCTCTGCTGGCGAACATGACCTCACAGAGAACATCGTGCATCTGGTTCTGGCCAAGATGCCCGGTGCACCATCAGGCGTGCGTGGCATTTCGCTCTTTGTCTGCCCGAAATTCCTGCCCAAACCGGATGGTTCTCCCGGGGAGCGCAATGGCGTGGCCTGCGGCTCGCTCGAAAAGAAAATGGGCATCAAGGCCTCGCCCACGTGTGTGATGAACTACGATGGCGCGACGGCCTGGCTGGTGGGCCAGCCCAATAAGGGCCTTTCAGCCATGTTCACCATGATGAACGCCGCGCGCCTTGCGGTGGGCATTCAAGGCCTTGGCGTGGCTGAGGCAGCCTATCAGGGCGCTGTTGACTACGCCCGGAACCGGTTGCAGATGCGCGCGCCCAAGGGAGCCAAATATCCCGACAAACCGGCTGATCCCATCATCGTGCACCCGGATATCCGCCGCATGCTGATGCGGTCACGTGCAATGATTGAAGGCTGCCGCGCATTGGCGCTGTGGATCGGGCAGGAGCTGGATATATCTTTCCATCATCCGGACGCCGAACGGCGGCAGGCGGCGGAAGATTTGGTGGCCTTGATGACACCAATCGTCAAATCCATGCTGACGGACTTGGGCTTTGCTGCCGCCAATGACGCCATGCAGGTTCTGGGCGGCCACGGCTATATCCGCGAATGGGGCATGGAGCAGCTGGCCCGCGATGCCCGTATCACCCAGATTTACGAAGGCACCAATGGCATTCAGGCCTTGGACCTGGTGGGCCGCAAACTGCCGACAGGCATGGGGCGTATGGCCAGGCGTTTCTTCCATCCGGTGGGCGAATATATCGAAAAACGCACCGCCAATCCCTTCACCGCGCCCTATGTCGCTCCGTTGGCCAAGGCTTTCGGCCGCCTCCAGCAGACCACACTTTGGCTGGCCAAGGCGGGCATTTCAAACCCTGAAGAAGCCGGAGCCGCCGCCACGGAATATCTCCGGCTCTTCGGTCTTGTCGCCGTTGGCTTCATGTGGTCACGCATGGCCGAAAAGGCCTTCAAGCTGAACATGGCGGCACCGGACGACTTCTATGCGGCCAAAATTGCCACGGCACAATTTTACATGGCCAAAATTCTGCCCGAAACGGGCAGTCTGATGGCCAGCATCATGGCGGGGTCCGCCCCGGTCATGGGCCTGCGCGAAGAGGCTTTTTAGGCCGGCAATAAAACCTTAGCTTTCTTGGTATAGGCTTTGGGAACTTGGGAGATTATCTGCCGCCGCGAACGCGGCACGAGGTGGTATCGATGGGCGCGCGATCGAAATTCGCAATCAACGAGCCTTTCTACCAGTGGAGTGTGCGGGCCTTCACCCTCTTGCGCAAACGCCTTGGCATGAAGATTGAAACCCATGCCGAGCCGGGCGTGATTGAAGATGGACAGATCTTCCTGTTCAATCATTTCGCTCGGTTCGAAACCATCATCCCGCAATATTTCATTTATCAGGCGACCGGGGCCTATTGCCGGTGTGTGGCTACGCATGAGCTGTTTGAGAGCAGTGAGCGTTTTGCCAATGTGCTCTGGGGCGTGGGGGCCGTGCCTTCCAATCATCCCGGCCTGCTGCCATTTCTCGCCGCTGAAATTCTGCGCGGCCAAAAAGTGATCATCTTCCCTGAAGGCTCGATGATGAAGGATCGCAGCATTTCGGCCCCGCCCCACGCGAACTTCCTGCAATCATTGCGCCCGCGTGCCGGGCACCATCAAGGGGCAGCAGCGCTGGCCGTGGTCCTCGAGGTTTTCAAGAAACGTATTCTCTCGGTGCTCGAGGCCAATGATCAAATGCGGTTGGGGCGCTGGGTGGCAGCGCTGGGCCTGAAGGATCAGGAAGCCCTCATTGCCGCCGCCCGCAAGCCCACATTGATCGTGCCCTCCAACATCACCTTTCATCCGCTTTATGCAGGCGAGAATGTCCTCTTGCGCGCCGCCGATCTTTTGAAGTTCAACCTCAACCAGAATGGCCGTGATGAATTGATGGTTGAGGGCAACCTACTTTTGCGCAAGACGGATATGGATATCCGCTTTGGCAAGCCCTTGAACCCCGAACTTGCCTGGACACGCGCAGATCGTCTGGGCCTCTCCCGCATTTTCGAACAAATCGGCAGCCTGGACGATCTGTTCGGCCTCAAAGACAAGGCGAGTGATTGGGGTGACCGCCTTGCGGCTTTGACGTTGAACCGCACCATGCGGCGGCTGCGTGACCAGTGCATGGTGGAAATGTATGCCAATGTGACGGTGAATATCAGCCATATTGCTTCCGCTTTGATCTTGCGCTTGGCAGAGGCCAAGGTAGCCGAAGTTTCAAAAGCTGAGTTCCACACGAAACTTTATTCCATCATCAAGAGACTTCAGCGCGAGCCTGGCCTTCATTTGCATCGCAGCCTCGCTGATCCCGATGTCTATGATGGTTTGCACAACAATCGCACTCACCTTTTGGATGATTTCTACAATAGCGCCGGTGAAATGGGCTTGCTCGCGGTGGGCGACACGGCGCTAACGCTGCAGCCCGCTCTCAGCGCCGCATTGGGCGAGCGCGATCCGAGGCTGACCAATATCATCCGCGTCTACGCCAATGAAATCGCCTCCCTGACCAATGTCGCCCGCATCATTGCCGAGGCAGTTCCCCTTGCAGGACCAGAGCTGGGGCAGCAGCTTTATGATGATGAGTTGCGCAGCTATCAGCAAGACAAGCAAGGTGCCGTGCGGCGCAACATGCCCGTGGGAAAATCCCCAGAACTGAACACCAGCTATGGCGCAGCCTCGCTCCTCTTGCCGCAGAAGGTGACCAGACACGGCATTGTGCTGGTGCATGGCGTACTGGCATCACCTGTTGAACTCAAAGATTTTGCCTATCGTCTTGTTGGGGAGGGCCACCCTGTCTTTTGCGTGCGCTTGAAAGGCCATGCTACCGCCCCTGAAGATTTGCATGACCGGAGCTGGCAGGAATGGCTTGCCTCGGTGCGGCGCGGGTTTGAGATCATGTCACACTTCGCGCAGGATGTGAGCGTGGTGGGTTTTGCATCGGGGGCCTCTTTGGCCTTGTTGCTGGCGGCAGAAAATCCAAAGGGTCTGGCCATGGCCATTGCGGTTTCGGCCCCGCTCAAGTTTCGTGAGCGCAGCTTGCGCTATGCACCGGCGCTAAACCTCGCCAACACGGTGGGCAAATTCTTTTACATGCAAAATGGCATCAAGCCCTTCCAGCAGGGCCAGCCAGAGCATCCCGAATTTGAGCATGATAAAATGCCCGTGCGTGCCCTCGCCGAATTGCACAAGATTGCTGATACGCTGCATCAGCTGTTGCCACAGGTTTCATGCCCCGTGATGATCCTTCACGGGTCCAACGACCCATTCGCCGATCCCACCAGCGCCAGTCTGATTCATGAACGGCTGGGTTCAACCGATAAGCGGCTCCACATGGTGAAGTCGGATCGTCATGCCATTCTGCATGAAAATATCGGGCAAACCCAAGAGATCATCATCGCGCGTCTGGCGGAAATCTCCATGCTTCAAGTCACCGAACCCCCGCCCAAGGCAGGCTGGACCGGATCTTTGGACTGGAAGTTCATGCGCTGGGCCGCGCCACGCCTCGGGCGAAACAGACTGATCGAAACCAAGGATGCCTTCGATCAGTCTTAGCCAGCCACACCAAATCGGTTGCGAATTCAGCCCTGTGCCTTTCCATTTTGGGCGGCCACAACCGTATCCGCGGCGCGGCCTGTGAGTTCGGACAAATGGTCGAAAGCAAAAGTGAAAGTGCCAACACCCGAGGTGGCTGATCGCAGCTCGATGATCAGCAAGGCAATTTCCGCCTCCGGCATATGGGCCTTGATCGTATCCCAACCCGGCCAACCATCGCGCCCGTCATAGCCCAGTACTTGCCCTCGGTGTCCGGTGACGATCTGGTTGATCCGTGACGTGTGTTCGCTCGGGGTGTGAATCTCGGCGGCAACGATAGGCTCCAGCAGCAGGGGTTGGCATTGCGGCATGGCCTCCGCCATGGCAGTGCGCGCCGCCATTTTGAAGGCCATCTCGGAACTATCGACATCATGATAAGAACCATCTGACAGGTTCACCGCAAAATCAACAACCTCAAAGCCCAGGGGTCCACGCACTAGCCAATCACGGATGCCGCTCTCGACAGCGGGAATATATTGTTTCGGCACCGCCCCGCCCACAACAGTGTCACTGAACACAAAGCCTTCGCCCCGCGCCAGCGGTTTGATCTCAACCACCACATCGCCATATTGCCCATGCCCGCCCGATTGCTTCTTGTGCCGCCCGCGGATTTGCAGGGGTTTGCGGATGGTCTCGTGATAGGCAATTCTGCGAGGTGCTGCTGCAGCGTCCAAACCAAATTTGTTTTTCAAGCGTTCCAGCGCCACCCGCAGGTGGATTTCACCCTGACCCCACAGCACCAACTCATGCGTGGCGGCAACGTGGTTCAGCGACAGGGATGGATCTTCTTCAATGAGCTTGCCAAGGCCTTGGGTGAGCTTCACTTCATCCTTCCGATCATGAACCGAGATCGCCTTGCCGAACATACCCGGTGCCTTGCGGCGCGAGACAAGCTGGCCCGTCGTGCCTTTTGTGGTGGAGATGGTTTCGCCCGTGCCAATGCCTTCGAGGCGGCTCAAGCCCACGGTGTCACCTGCCACGGCTTTGGCAAGCTTGGTCGGCGTCAGCCCCACAAGCGACGACACCCCACCCACGCGAGCCTCTTGGCCGGCACCCCCATAAATCAATGCACCATCGGAAATTTCGCCGGAAAGCACGCGCGCCACAGAAAGCTTGCCGCCGCGTTCTGTATAGAAAGTCTTGAGCACCAAGCCTGTCGGCGTTGCATTTGGTTTCAACCCAAGACGCGCGGCAGTTTGCGCCACGTCCGGCACTTCGTGGCGCAGCGCCTTCAAGAGGCGCCCAACACCGTGGCCATGCTCGCCCGCGCCGAAGAACACTGGCGTGATCAAACTATCCGCAGTCTCGCGCGCCAGGTCTTGCATCACGCGTTCGCGCGCGGGCACCAAGTCTGTCAGCAATTGCTCCATCATCTCGTCATCATGGTCAGCCAGCCGCTCCAGCAAGGCAAAATGGCCTTCCTTTTCCTGCGGCCCCAAGTCTGGCGGAATGGCCACAACCTCAGCCGCCGCGTGTTCGCGGTAGATGAAGGCCCGCTCCAAAGCCAAATCGACATAGCCGGTGATGACGCCGTTCTTCCATATTGGCAGTTCACGCATCACCAGAGGCAACGTACTGGCGGGCTGCAGCCAGGACAGAGCCTCATGTGGGCGTGAGGTGGACTTGTCCACTTTGTTGATGAAGATGAAGTGCGGAAGCTTAAGCGCCTCAAGCTGCTTCAGTATCAATTGCAGCGCCGGCACCTTCTTCTCGTCGGCCTCGCAAACCACGATGGCCGCATCACAGCCCGGCAGGGCTTCATGCGCATCCTGGGCAAATTCGATGGAGCCGGGGCAATCCACAAAGGTGAAACTCTCGCCCATGAATTGCGCGGTGGCCACATTGGCCTCCACTCCCATGGCATGGGCGCGGGCCTCGTTGCTGGCATCGCCAATGGTATTCTTGTCGGCCAGGCGGCCCTGGCGGGGAATGGTGCCGCAACGGTGCAAGATCGCTTCGAGAAGCGTCGTCTTGCCGCTTTGATAGGGGCCAACCAGTGCAATGCACCGGGGCCCCTTTGCTCTTCTGCCTTGGTCTGACGCCATGATCTTCCTCCCTCGGTTGCTTCCTGCAAATCGGGGCCGCCAGTTGGCGCGAACCACGCGTCTGGCGGCTCATCGTTGAGCGACAGGTTCGCGCCAAACGGGCCGGGGCGCAAGATGCGATCTAACGTGGGAGATAAAAACTGGTGCCGCTTAGGTGACTCGAACACCTGACCCCCGCATTACGAAAAGGTTTAAAGTCGGTATTCAGGAATTGTCACCTGTACTCATTTGCGCTCATTCCGCCGTGAATTCATAACCTTGGGCTGCTCAATCGTGCCCAAAGGTTTTCACGCATTATCATCCAGCGGCCCACTAATCGCCTAGTGCTCGCTGCGGCGGCAATAGTAGCCAACAAATGGCTCTGTGCCACCTTCTGGGCTGGCTCACTCACTGGACCTTCTACTTCTCAAATTCGGCGGGTAGCACTTTCTGCAGCCCATCAATTGCCATGGCCTCCGGATCATAAGTCAGATCAAGCTGGCGAAGTACAAGACCAAAACGACGCGCACTTCCCTTGCCACTACCAGCGACGCCTTTTCTTGGCCTATTGGCCATCGGGTCAAGGTACATTCGGTTTGCAGCTGCAACAATAGGTCGACTCGCCAGAACTTGCTGGCGCCCTCCGAACTGTTCCAGGATTTCACCGTGAACGCTGAGGGGGAAATTCCCTTCCTTTGGTGCTACCAAAAGAATTCTCGCGTTTTCGCGGTGCAAGTGGACAAGGTACCAAGGTGACCTGATCAGGTGACGGTAGTAGTGCCTATAATCCGTGCTGAGGATGTATCGATAGTCCTCTCCGATATCACGGGAGCCGTCTGATTTCTTGGAGCAGAGCCTGTCAAACCACACAAGTGCCAATGTTGTCCAAAGATGCCTGTCAGCACCAATGACTGATGCGTCAGAACCTTTAAAGAGCGTTCGAAGGTAGACGCCAAATTCAAATCGGTTCTTGAAGTCTGCAGAGCCAAGATTAGGGCCGTTTGTGACTGTGTCAGATGTCTCAGGGTTGGTCAGCAAGTGAACTGGTGCATCAGCATTGCTCCCCGCTGCCAAGAACTCGGCAAAGCGTTTGACGCCTTCGTCATTCAGTTTCCGGAATTTTCTGCTCATATCCCGACTGGCTCCATGTCCATCTTTTTGATGCCCTGAACAAACTGATAGTCGTTACAGAAGCGCTTCACTAAGTCATCGACCCAGTCCTTCTTCCTTTCCGCTTCCAAATTCGCAGGATCACTCGAAACTCCCAATGCATCTCGGCAATACTGCAACCGTTCCTGCTTCCACCCTGCTTCATCTTCATCATCACCCTCGGTTTCGCGAGATAGGTTTTCAACAACGATCCTCAAAGCGGCCGGAAGTACTAGCCCCTGAAACAGGGCATCAGTTTGTAACTTGTGTGAAATGTTCTGGACGCGATTGCTTAACAACAAACGCGGTCTATCACCGTCATTGATCTCAACTTTCCAGATTTCTTTCCCAAGATCACGATAGTTCACAGGAAAAAAGCTACGCTTGCCATCGACTTCGTTCTCGTTCGCCGGCTGAATACCCAAAGCGGAACCAAGTATTTTTCCGACATCATCAGTCGAGTCCACTACTTTCAAACGGAACAGAACGCTTCCACTGCGATCAATCTCGTCCAAGACTACTATTGGAAGTACTTTTAGGGAACCGATTGAACCGAGATCGAACCGCATGCCTGACGACCTGTGATAGGCTTCTAGGCAGTCTTGCGCATGAGAGGGGAATTCTCGGAGCTCAGATTGATCGAGATTTTTGCTTTGAGCGGTTCACCTGGGCTATTTTCCAGCATCCGAATATCCACGCATTCGCGTCCGATACGTCCG
>JAYUEP010000050.1:0-6873 GCA_043739165.1 Hyphomicrobiales bacterium | reverse complement strand
GCTTTCTTCGGGAATTTATGCTTGATCTGTCGGGGTGCGGACCTTGGTCAGGCTGCCGCGAACAACCGATATTGACCCCGAAGCAAAAAGACTCATGGGCGATTTTATCGTGTGGAGGCAGACTTCGCGATAGGCAAACTGGCATCGTGAACGATCAGCTGAATGACAATCGACCGCGCAAATTCTGGTTCAATTGCCTTACTTGGCTTGAGACCTCACATAGGCGATATAGCCTCTGACATCCGCCGCAGGCTCGGCGTAAGCTTTGCCCAAGGATTTCTCCATTGCCGCCATGTAGCTCTTGGCCCATCCGGGCAGATTATAGTTGACGATGGCGAGGAACTCCAATGTGGCGGCTAAGCGAATATCAGCGATGGATGGCTTCGCCCCACCGATGAAGGGCTTGCCGTCCATATAGAACTTGTGAAACACATCAAGCGGCTCCGCAATCGCATCCGTGGCAACCTTTTGGGCTTCCATCTTGTGGGAAGCATCAAGATTTGAAGCACCAACTTCGCCTGCATATTGTGCAAAGCCAAGGGCCGGATAGGTCGCGCGGGCAACGTATGGATAGAGCGTTCCAATAATATAGAACATGGCGCTGTCAATCATGGCGCGCTTGGCGGCGGTCTTGGGATAGAACTTGGTGATGTCATGTTTGTTGCAGAGGTATTGCATGATGGCGCAGCTTTCCCACATCACGCCCTTGGGCAGTTGCTTGGCTTCCAGCATTGGGGTCAGATGTGCCGGGTTTTTCGCCAGAAAATCAGGCGTCCGGGTTTTGCCGTAAACATCATCCTCGACGAATTCCAACTTTGCGGCGCGCACGAAGACACGCACGGTCATATTGTTCACGCTCGGTTTCAAGACATGTAATTTCAGCGCCGTCATTTCATTCTCCCTTTAAGTTTATCTTCTTTTTCAGTATGGATTCTTTGGCAGGCGGTCATTGGAAAGCGATGATGTTCGCTTGGTCGTCAATTGCTCAATGGCGTCTGCCAGATGCACTTCAGCGATATTGCGGTCCCCTCGCGTCACACGAATGTGGTGCGCTGCAAACAGCACATCGGCATGCGTATAGCCTTGCGGCGGGTCAAACCGATACGAGGCCAGCTCAATCAGCAGGCCCAGCGGATCGGTGAAATAGATCGAGTCCATGAAGCCGCGATCTTTGACGCCACTGTGTTTGATCCCCCGCTCATCAAGGCGCTTCACTGCTTGAAGAAAAGTCACCCGGGATACTGAAAAGGCAATGTGATGCACGCAACCCGGTTCATTGGGAGTACGCCGTGGGTCAGCTGTGCGGGTCTCGTCCGTGAAAATTGTAATCAACCGGCCATCACCGGGATCAAAATACAAATGGCTCTCCGACGCCTTGTCCAAATTGGGTTGTTCGAACACGAAGGGCATGCCAAGCACGCCCTCCCAGAAATCAATTGAGGTCTGGCGTGTGGCACCATTTATGGTGATGTGGTGCACACCTTGACTTTGCAATTTTTGCATTTGATCGCCTGCGCCTTAACGTTGTACGAGTTTTGATTTATACTCACTGCGCTGCAGCGTACCATGCGGCAACAGCTCCACCGCAGCCGAAAACACCAACACACTTCTCAGTCTTGTCTGGATGGCTTCCTGCAACGCTACATCCGCGACATGGTCTTTTGCAAGCTCGATCACGATGGGAAGTGGCGGTTCTTGTTTGACCCCGGCATGAACCGGCTTCACCAGAATATATCCGCTCACCACAGGCGTGAATTGGCTGACCACCTCGCGGATTGCCGATGGGAAAACGTTAACACCGCGGATAATCAGCATGTCGTCGGTGCGGCCGATGCAACGTACGCGTGGCGAGGTTCGACCGCAGGTGCAAGGACTGGTCCAGACTTCGACGTGGTCGCGTGTGCGAAAGCGCAGGAGCGGTGCAGCGCGGTGTTGCAAATGCGTCAGGACAAGTTCCCCCCGCGCGCCATCCCGCATGGGGACTGGCACGCCTGTTTCGGGGTCAATGAGTTCGGCATGCACGAAGTCGCGGGCGCCCAGATGCATGCCGATTTGGTGTTCACACTCACCCCAGAGGGACACGCCGATATCTCCAATCCCCATTGCTTCGGTGACTTGCGCACCCCAACCTTCTTCGAGCTTGTTGCGGAAACTTGGTTCGCCACCACCGGGCTCTCCAGCTACAAGAACGCGCTGCACGCTAGAGCCTTTCAGGTCAAATTTGCGTTCGGCGGCCCATTCAATAAGGTAATCGGCATAGGAGGGGGTCATGACCGCCGCCTCGGGATGCAGCGTTTCAATGGCCTTCATCAGGCGCTCGGTGTTGCCTGTTCCAACAGGAATGTGACACAGGCCAATCCGGTCCATCGAGCCCAGTGCCGCGCCAGCCACAAATGGCCCCGCGTTATAGGTGGAAACGATGCGTTGCCCCGCTTTGATGCCGGAGGCAGCATAACTGCGCGATGAACCCGCCACCCAGTTGTCGAGATCACTTTGCGTGAGCGGGATATAGCTAGGCGTTCCAGTGGTGCCGCTGGTGGAATAGATGCGGACGATCTCATCGCGTTCCACACAGAGATGGCTGCCAATCGGGCTCTCGCGCGTGCAATTGGCGCGGATTTCACTCTTCTCGGTCAAGGGCAGCTGACCAATGTCGCCCAATCCGCCAGCGGCCTCAGGCGAAGTGAAGTCTGCATTGACCAGCTTGTTGCGATAAAAGCTGGATCGCTTAAACAGATACCGCAGCTGTTCACGGTAATGCTTGTCATCAATTTCCGTTTGCTGGGCCCAGGGGCGGGCTTCAATTTCTGGATTCAACATCAGCGTTCCCGCTTGCTGCGGTAAATAACGGCGTGCTCAGCCTTGCTGCCCATGAACAACCCGATTGGGTTCTGTTGCTCTTCGGCCAGATGCCCCAGAATGCCTGCCGCGCGCGCCAGCAGTGGGACAGACTTGACAATCGAAACGGGAAATCCAAGGTCCAGCATCACGGCGGCAATAGGCATCGACACGTTCATTGTCAGCGACTTGCCCCATACCGCGGTAACAGCATCGCGAAACTGCCGCGCCAACTCCACATGAGGCCCGCTCACTCCCTTGGCGTCGGCAAGTTCCAGAATCCTTTCGGCGCGTGGATCGAGCGGCTTGTGCACTGGATGCCCAAAGCCTGGCAGCTTGCCGCCAGATTTCCGGATTTCGGTTGCCATCTTTTCCACGGTGACGAGCGGATCATTTCCAGCACCCACTTTGCTTTGTGCTTCTTGCAAAAGCTTGGCACAAAGTTCAGCGGTTCCGAGCAGCACCGGCCCGCAGCCGAGAAGGCCTGCCGCCAATGCGCCCTGCAATGATCCGGGATCAGCCGCATAGGTCATCCGCGCTGCGACCGCCGTCGGCATCATCCCGTGTTCGGCAATGGAAATGAGCAACAAATCCAGGAATTCACGTTGGATTGAAGTTGCTTCGCGGCCCGTCAACAGCAAATGGAAATATTCGGTAAAGCTCATCCGGCCCATGACCGAACGGCAAAGATCGAGGCCGTGAACTTCCACGCGATCGGGAAAGGCCTGGCAAATACTGCTTTCGGCGGAATTCATCTCGAAGGCCCCTGTTGGTGAGCACTGGAACGCCACTCTCTTGTGAGAGCGAGGAGGTGTCTACGTGTCAAAACTGCGCGATTGTGCATCTCTTGTCAAACTGCGCTGCTAGAACGGTCAGCTTCTCCTTTATTGGACAGGAGTATGCTGCCGATCACGAATGCAAGAGTTTTTTGGGCTGACCGAACGGCCACGTTAGGCACGAAAGCCCCACGATCTGACCTTTTGCATCCTGCACAACCGTTCGACCGGAACCTGTTTGGAGTGTTCTTCGACGATGACAAATTTCATTTGCTTTGTCCTGCGAAGAACACCGTCGCTTCTTTTAAGAGTTCCCTCTCCTCTATGAGCAGGCGGTTCTCTTTGCGAAGCCGTTCGTTTTCCTTCGCCAGATCAATGTCAGCGGCGGGCGCCAGATCTCCAGGTCGAGCCTTCTATATCCATTTTGCAAGCGTGGAAAAACAACACCTAAAGCGGATTCCGCCCAACCCAAGAGAGTTTTCAATGTTCGGTGTGTGTCGACCCTCGCTTAGTTAGTTCATCATCCCCTCGCGGCAACGCGCCAACAACCATCATCGTCCATTTATCTGCGACACATTCTAGAATGTTCACCATCGGTCCTCTTCTCTTAGGGCTGCCAAAGCCCGCAACCCTGTTTGGCGAGCCATCGTTGCTCGGCTCCACACGCAGACCAAGTTTCTCAGTGGTCGAGAAGTTGCTCAACCATCTTAGTATTTTCTGCTGGCGTAAAGTTTATTTAGCGATCCATTCCACGGGAGCGCTATCGCTCTGCAGTTCATAAAAGCGATCCGCCTTCACTTCCTGCCAGTCACTAACACTGCCATTTGGCCGGAGAACCCGGATTTGGGTTTGCTTTTGGGGGCCGAGGCCGAAGTGCCACCAAGTGTTCTGGCCCGAGACATGGCCGCCGCCGGAAGTGATTTCGCGGCGTATGACCTTGTCGCCGAGCCTGACCTCAATCCACGCGCCGATGCCATCGCGGTTGGGGCCGTCCTGTTGCAATCTAACTTCCAACCAGTGACCGAGACTGCTCGATATATTGCGCCAAAGCTTCACATTCTCGTGGCGGTTGACGATGAGCACATCCATCTTGCCGTCGAGGTTGAAGTCCGCCACGGCTGCGCCGCGCGCTTGGGCGAAGTTCAACAGGCCAGACTTGTCGGCCGCCTCAACGAAGTTGCCATCTGCCCCTTGCAGCAAAAGATTGCTCGGGTCTTTCTGGGCGAAGTCCGGCATTTGGTCGACATTGCCCTTGGCGATGAAGAGATCATAGAGCCCATCATTGTTCACGTCCTCAAACTGCGCGTGCCAGCCGGTCGATGGGCGTTCGTCGCCACCCGCAAAGGGGCGATAAGCGCCGGTGCCCATGGAAAAGGGGGCGTCCTTGTAGGTGGGGTGTTGCGCATCACCTGTGAGGAATTGCAAACGTTGGTCGGCCATTGAAGTGGTGAAGATTGCGGGAGTGCCGCTGCCATTGATGTCGGCACTGGCGATGCCCATGCCCCAGAAGCGCTGGAACTTCCAGCCTTCGTCAGCCGTGTAGAGCTTGGGTGCCTCGCCGGGATTGACTTTCCACAGCTGTTCCTGCCCGCCTTCATAATATTCGCGGTCATTGGCGACGCGCAAAGATGGCGTGCCGGAGCGGTTCCAATCGGTGAACAGCATCGAGAGCGCACAATAGGAGGGCTTCAGGGGGATGCGGGGCGCGAAGCCGTTTTGCGCCGCGTTGGGCCGCAGCAGCCAATTCTCGGTGCAATGGCCCCAAGGCTCGTTTTCGAACTTGCTGTCAATGTAAGTGCCGAAAGCCAGCGTGGGCCAAAGATTGCCGTTCTCCCATGTGGCGGAGAAGGCAGTGCCCCAGGCATCACCCCCATCGACATTCCACTTGGCGGGGACATCTTCGAACTTGCACTGGCCGAGGCCACGGAAGATTTTGGATTGCCCGACCCGCAGCACGACGAGGTCCATGATGCCGTCACCATCAATGTCGAGGGGATAGGCACCGGTCACATGATCCATCTCAGCGCCGGACTCTGTCTCGGCAAATTTGAGCGCGCCGCCGCGTTTCGATTTGTTGATGTAGAGCTTCGAGGGATTTTCGCCACCCGCAATATAGACATCGGGAAAGCCATCGCCGTTGCAGTCAAAGGTGGCCACACCGCCACCCACTATATATTGCCATTCGCCCTTGTAGACGGAGTGCAGGCCGGAAGCGTTGGTTTCGTCGACGAAGTGGGGGATGATGGGATCAGCTTGTGCAGCCGCAGTGATCATTCCTACCACTGTCATGCCAGCGAAAGTTGGCACCCAGCTTCGGAAGGTGGAAACTATGGCAAGAAAGCTGGACCCCAGCTTTCGCTGGGGTGACGGCAAGCGGAGGGTCGGGACTAAGCCAAAGCCCAAGCTCACTTCACCGTCACCAACGCGGCAGCATAGGCCCCGACGCAATGGCCTTGATCGAGCCCGCGTTCGATGGCGGCACGGTAGTGGATACCGCCGTATAAACGCGACACCGCCGCTTCCTTGGCCGCATCATCAAAGCTGGCAAAATGCCGTGTGGGGATGTTGTCTTGCACATGGGTTGAATCATCAAAGGCAAAGTGATCGCCCAGCAATTTGTCCAGAACAGTGGCGGCGGCACCTGATTGTACCGAGTGGCCCGAGGCATATTCCGGAAACGGTGGCGTGATCAAAAGGGTTTCCCACTTCGGGTCAATCACCCGCTTGATGTAAGTGACGGGGCGGACGAGGTCATATTCCATTTTGGTGTGCCAACAGCCGATGAAGGCATCCGCCACGGCCACGCCGACACGGGCCAGAGCATCAGCCGTCTTGGCGGCAGGCATGTGGTCGCGTTCGGCGATCTGCATCACAATGGAAACCCAATGGCCCGGAGGTGTGGGTGACAGCATCGGATCATCCGACCAAAAACGGGCGATGGCCTTTTGCTCCGGCGTCAAATTGTTCTTGGTGTCGTGAACTTCCAGGGCCTGCTTGTAGAATTCGGAGGCCTTGTCCTCGCTGTATTCTGGCGGCGGCGGCAAGTCACACGTCGCGGCGGCGGGCATGGCAAAGGGGCGGTTCTTTTCCCAATTCGGCAGCAGCGGCACTTGTTGAATGCCTTGTTGGTTGGTCGGCACCCAATGGGCCGGGCCCGGCTTCAATTCATATTTGAGCGGGAAGCCCATGTTGGTGATGCTGGCGCCGCCGTCAGACTTGGACCATGCAAAGATATGAGCTGCGATGGCCTTGCCATAGG
>JAYUEP010000049.1:0-2282 GCA_043739165.1 Hyphomicrobiales bacterium | reverse complement strand
TGAAGAGATGGAAAATGCCGACGCCATAAGCGCCCACGCCCATGGCCACGAACATGTAGCCGAGCTGCGAACAGGTGGAATAGGCAATGACGCGCTTGATGTCGTTCTGCACGAGGCCGACCGTGGCCGCAAAGAAAGCGGTGATGGCCCCGATGATGGTGACGAATTCGCGCGCTGTTGGGGCGAGTTCAAACAATGGCGACATGCGCGCCACGAGGAAGACGCCAGCCGTCACCATGGTCGCGGCATGGATCAAGGCCGACACAGGTGTCGGGCCTTCCATCGCGTCGGGCAGCCATGTGTGCAGCAAGAATTGCGCGCTCTTGCCCATGGCACCCATGAACAGCAGCATGCATAGGGTGGTCAGCGTATCGAAGTCATGGCCGAGAAAGTGGATGGTTTTGCCAACAGCGTCCGGCGCGTGTTGGAAGATCACCGGGAATTCGACGGAGCCATAGGTCATGAACACGCCGAAGATGCCAAGCGCAAAGCCAAAGTCACCCACGCGGTTGACGACGAAGGCCTTGATCGCGGCGGCATTGGCGCTTTCACGCTTGTACCAAAAGCCGATCAAGAGATAGGACGCGAGGCCAACACCTTCCCAGCCGAAGAACATCTGGATCAGGTTATTGGCGGTCACAAGCATCAGCATCGCGAAAGTGAAGAGTGAGAGATAGGCAAAGAAGCGCGGCTGATTGTCGTCATGGCTCATATAGCCCAGCGAATAGACGTGAACGAGGGCCGAGACCGTATTCACCACCACCAACATCACCGCCGTCAAGGCATCAAGGCGAATCGCCCAAGATGATTGCAGCGCGCCAGAATTGATCCATGGCAGCAAAGTGATTTCCACGTCATGGCCTTCATGGAGAAAGCCCCAGAAGATCACCCACGAAAAGAGTGCCCCCAGGCAGAGCAGACCTGTCGTCAAATACATGGGCCAAGGCGGGCCGTCATAGCCGTGATGATCGCCATGGTCATCATGGGCGTGGCCAACCTCAGCATCATGGGCGTGATCGGCATAGACATCGGCATCGCTGCCCATTTGCCGGAAGGCCTTCGTGCCGAAGAGGCCCGCAATCAGCGCGCCCAAAAGCGGCAAGAATACAATTGCCTGAACCATCATCAGCCCTTCATCATGTTGATATCCTCAACCGCGATGGAGCCGCGGTTGCGGTAGAATGTGACCAGAATGGCAAGGCCAATCGCGGCCTCGCCTGCAGCCACCGTGAGGATCAGCAAAGCAAAGACCTGCCCCGCCAGATCATGCAGCGTGGTCGAAAAAGCCACGAGATTGATATTCACCGCCAAAAGCATCAACTCAATCGACATCATGATGATGATCACGTTTTTGCGGTTGAGGAAAATGCCGAAGATGCCAATCGTGAAGAGAATGGCAGCGACAATGAGATAGTGCGTAAGACCGATCATAGGAGCCCCTGGCCTGATTTCACTTGTTTGATTTCAACCGCCGTCGCTGGTCCACGGGCCACTTGATCGGCGATCACCTGGCGCTTGATGCCGGTGCGGTGGCGCATGGTGAGAACGATGGCACCCACCATGGCGACGAGCAGAATCATGCCCGCTGTCTGAAAGAAGAAGACGTATTTCGTATAAAGTACTTCGCCCAGCGCATGGGTGTTTTGAACAGTCGATGCAGAAGTTGCAGCCGTAACGGGCGGCAGGCTCCATGTGCCGAAGAGCAGCACGAGTTCAACCAACAAGATCAAACCAATGACGCCGCCCACGGGCAGATAATTGTGCATGCCGGATCTGAGCTCGGTGAAATCCACATCGAGCATCATGACCACAAAGAGGAAGAGCACAGCCACGGCACCCACATAGACGACGACCAAGATCATCGCCAAGAATTCTGCGCCAAGCAAAATGAACAGGCCCGCGGCGTTGAAGAAGCACAGGATCAAGAACAGCACTGAGTGCACCGGGTTCTTGGCGGTGATCACCAGCACTGCCGACGCAATGGCCATGAGCGAGAAGAGATAGAAGAAGAAGGTTGTTGCGATCATCTCATGGCTCTCAGCGATAAGGCGCATCAAGCGCCAAGTTGCGGGCAATCTCGCGTTCCCAGCGGTCACCATTGTCCAAGAGCTTGTCCTTGTTGAACATCAGCTCTTCGCGGGTTTCGGCGGCAAATTCAAAGTTTGGGCCTTCAACGATGGCGTCCACCGGGCAGGCTTCCTGACAGAAGCCGCAATAGATGCACTTGGTCATGTCGATGTCATAGCGTGTGGTGCGCCTTGTGCCATCATTGCGGCGCGGGC
>JAYUEP010000048.1:0-6905 GCA_043739165.1 Hyphomicrobiales bacterium | reverse complement strand
GATCGTGCGCTCGCGCCATGATCGCAAAAAAGCGAATTAAGGGGTAAGCCAATGGCACGCTCAGTTTGGAAAGGCCCGTTCGTGGACGGGTATATTTTGAAGAAGGCCGAGGCCGCTCGCGGCCAGCGCAACCAGGCGATCAAAACCTGGAGCCGCCGTTCGACCATTCTGCCGCAATTTGTGGGCCTGACCTTTCAGGTGCACAATGGCAACAAGTTCATTCCTGTTCACGTGAGCGAGGAAATGGTGGGCCACAAGCTTGGCGAATTCGCGCCAACGCGCACGTTCAAGGCCCATTCAGCCTCTGACAAGAAGGCCGCTGCGGCGAAATAATCATGAGCAAAGAAAAAACCAAACGCGCACTGAAGGACAATGAGGCCAAGGCGATCACTCGCTCGATCCGCATTTCCCCGCGCAAGCTGAACGAAGTGGCTACTGAAATCCGCGGCATGAAAGTGTCCAAGGCTTTGGCCCATCTCACCTTCTCGCGCCGCCGCATTGCCAAGGATGTCAAGAAAACCTTGGAAAGTGCGATTGCCAACGCCGAAAACAACCACTCGCTCGACATCAACGCCTTGGTTGTGGCCGAAGCCTGGGTTGGCAAGAACCTGGTGATGAAGCGCTGGTCGCCGGACTCACGCGGTCGCGTCGGTCACCTGGCGAAGTTTTTCAGTGAACTGACGATCATTGTTCGTCAACCGAATGAGGCCGCATAATGGGTCAGAAGATCAATCCAATTGGCTTGCGCCTTGGCATCAACCGCACGTGGGATTCACGCTGGTTCGCCAATAGCCGCGATTTTGGCAAGATGTTGCACGAAGACGTGAAGATCCGTGCCTATCTCACCAAGGAGCTGAAGCAAGCCGGTGTGGCCCGTGTGGTCATCGAACGCCCGCACAAGAAGTGCCGCGTGACGATCTATTCCGCCCGTCCAGGCGTGGTGATCGGCAAGAAGGGCGCTGACATTGAAAAGCTCAAGAAGATGGTCGGCACCATGACCGCCTCGGAAGTGCATCTCAACATCGTTGAAGTGCGCAAGCCTGAAGTCGATGCGACCTTGGTGGCTGACAACATTGCCCAACAGCTCGAGCGCCGCGTGGCTTTCCGCCGTGCCATGAAGCGCGCCGTGCAATCAGCCCAGCGCCTCGGCGCTGAGGGCATCAAGATCACCTGCTCAGGCCGTCTGGGTGGTGCAGAAATCGCGCGCGTGGAATGGTACCGTGAAGGCCGTGTGCCTTTGCACACACTGCGCGCCAACGTTGATTACGGTGTGGCCACCGCCCACACGGCTTACGGCACCAATGGCGTCAAGGTTTGGATCTTCAAGGGCGAAATCCTTGAGCATGATCCAATGGCACAGGACCGTTTGGCAAATGAAGGTGGCGACAGCCACGGCCATGGCCATCAGCAGCGCCCACCGCGCCGCGAACCGGCTGCGGCCTGAGTTTGAAAGAATAGATCATGCTGCAACCTAAAAAGACAAAATACCGCAAAGCCCACAAGGGCCGCATCCATGGCAAGTCGACCAGCTGCAACACGCTGGACTTCGGTGCCTTTGGTTTGAAGGCCCTGGAGCCAGACCGTTTGACCGCCCGCCAGATCGAAGCGGCACGTCGTGCCCTTGCGCGCGGCATGAAGCGCGCTGGCCGTGTGTGGATCCGTGTGTTCCCAGACGTTCCGGTTTCCAAGAAGCCGGCCGAAGTGCGCATGGGCTCCGGCAAAGGTTCAACTGAATATTGGGCGGCACGTGTGAAGCCGGGCCGTGTGATCTTTGAAGTGGACGGCATCAGCCGCGCCATCGCCGAAGAGTCGCTCCGTCTTGCTGCCGCGAAACTCCCCATCAAGACGCGCTTTGTGGCGCGTCTGGGCGAAGTATAAGAGAGGGGCCTGACATGAAGATGACTGACATTCGTGGCCTTTCGAAGGACCAGATGAAAGACGAAATCCTGAAACTCCGGAAGGAGCAGCTCAACCTGCGCTTCCAGCGCGCTTCGGGCCAAACTGAAAACAGCTCGCGCATCCGTCAGATCCGCCGTGACATCGCCCGTCTCAAGACGGCCGAAACGGCCTCTGCCAAGACAGCAGCGAAGTAGGAGTTAGATATGCCGAAACGCATTTTGCAAGGTGTTGTGACCTCTGACAAGAATGACAAGACCATTGTGGTCAAGGTGGAACGCCGCCTTTTGCACCCGGTGTTCAAGAAGACTGTGCGACTTTCCAAGAAGTATCACGCGCATGATGAAAATAACGAAGCCAAAGTTGGCGAAATCGTGCGTATCCAAGAAACCCGTCCGTCATCCAAGCTGAAGCGCTGGGCGCTTGTGGCCAAGGTTGACGCGTCAAAAGCTTAATGAAGGACATGGGCCTCCCAAGGCCATATGAAAAGGCAAGACCATGATCCAGCAAGAAACCAACCTCGAAGTTGCCGATAACTCTGGCGCGCGTCGCGTCCAGTGCATCAAGGTGCTCGGCGGTTCGAAGCGCCGTTACGCCACCATCGGTGACGTGATCGTCGTTTCGGTGAAGGAAGCCATTCCACGCGGTCGCGTGAAGAAGGGCGCCGTGATGAAGGCCATCGTGGTGCGCGTGTCGAAAGACATTCGCCGCGCCGATGGCTCGGCGATCCGCTTTGACCGCAACGCCGCCGTGCTCATTAACGCCCAGGGCGAACCTGTGGGCACGCGTATTTTCGGGCCCGTGCCACGCGAACTGCGCGGCAAGAACCAAATGAAGATTATTTCCCTCGCACCGGAGGTGCTGTAATGGCTGCCAAGATTAAAAAGGGTGACAAAGTCATCGTCATCGCCGGCAAGGACAAGGGCAAGCAAGGCGACGTGTTGGAAATCATCACCGCTGAAAACCGCGCCGTTGTTTCGGGCGTGAACATCGCCAAGCGTCACACCAAGACGCAAGGCGCAACAGAAGGCGGCATCATCAACAAGACGATGCCCATTCAAATTTCTAATCTGGCACTGCGTGACCCGAAGACGGGCAAGCCCACGCGCGTTGGTTTTAAGACGCTTGACGGCGGCAAGAAGGTCCGCATTGCCAAGCGCAGTGGAGAAGTGATCAATGGCTGACGAAGAGAAAAAGGCAAAGGCACCTGCAAAGGCGCCTGCTGCTGCCAAGGCACCCAAAGTCAAGAAGGGCGAGTCTGACGCGAACGCGACAGTGGCTGATGCCAATGCTGGCCTGCCTGCGGGCTATGTGGCCCGCTTGCAGAAGGAATATATCGACGTCATCCGCCCGAAGATGATCGAGCAATTCGGCTACAAGAACGTCATGCAGGTTCCACGCATCACCAAGGTTGTTCTCAACATGGGTGTGGGCGAAGCCACGCAGGATTCAAAGCTGGTCAACGTGGCTGCTTCTGAACTCCAGAAGATCGCCGGTCAAAAGGTTGTCATCACCAAGTCCCGCAAGGCCATCGCGCAATTCAAGATTCGCGAAAACCTGGCGATTGGTGCCAAGGTGACTTTGCGCAAGACCCGCATGTATGAATTCCTCGATCGTTTCATCACCGTGGCCCTGCCACGCGTGCGCGACTTCCGCGGCCTGACCGAGCGCTCCTTTGATGGCAATGGCAATTTCGCCATGGGCATCAAGGAACACTTGATTTTCCCGGAAATCGATTACGACAAGATCGACCGCATCTGGGGCCTTGATGTTGTGGTTTGCACCACCGCCAAGACCGACGCGGAAGCCAAGGCGCTTCTTGATGCTTTCAACTTCCCCTTCCGTCGCAGTGCTGCGCCGAAAAAGCAAGCTGCGTAAGAAAAGGACCCGATATGGCAAAGACCAGTTCAGTCAACCGCAACGAAAAGCGTCGCAAGATGGCCAAAAACATGGGCACCAAGCGCGCCAAGTTGAAGGCAATTGTGATGAAAAAAGATACGCCGATGGAAGAGCGTTTCGCAGCTACTTTGAAGCTTGCCGAAATGCCGCGCAACTCGGCCAAGGTTCGCATTCGCAACCGTTGCGAATTGACCGGTCGTCCGCGGTCTTTCTATCGCAAAGTCAAACTGTCACGCATCGCATTGCGTGATATGGCCAACCAGGGTTTGATCCCTGGCATGGTCAAGTCGAGCTGGTAAGGAGGGCAGGCTATGGTGAATGATCCAATCAGCGATATGCTGGCCCGAATTCGCAACGCGCAAGAGCGTTCGAAGTCCAAGGTTTCAATTCCACCTTCCAAGCTGCGCGAGCGTGTGCTCGAAGTGCTGCACAAGGAAGGCTATATTCGTGGTTTCGCCACTGTCGAAAAGGATGGCAAGAGCGAGCTCGAAGTTGAGTTGAAGTATTTTGATGGCACCCCGGTGATCAAGCAATTGAACCGTGTGTCGAAACCCGGCCGCCGCGTTTATGCGTCGGTTGACACTCTGCCTTCCGTGTTCAACGGCCTTGGCATTTCGATCCTCTCTACGCCCAAGGGCGTGATGTCGGATCAAGATGCCCGCGCCCAGAACGTCGGCGGCGAAGTGCTGTGCACGGTATTCTGAGGTAAGCGATGTCTCGTATTGGCAAAAAAGCAGTTGCTGTTCCGGCTGGCGTTACCGCCGCCGTCAACGGCCAGACCGTCACCGTCAAGGGCCCTAAGGGTGAGCTCAAGACCATTCTGAACGAGCAGGTTCTCGTGAAGATGGGCAGCGAAGGTGTGAAGGTTGATCCGATCAACCAATCCAAACTGGCGCGCTCGTCTTGGGGCATGTCACGCACACTCGTGGCCAACATGGTCAAGGGTGTCACGGTTGGTTTCCAGCGCAATCTTGAAATCAACGGCGTGGGTTACCGCGCTGCGCTCAACGGCAAGGTCTTGCAGTTGAACCTTGGCTATAGCCATGATGTGAACTATCCGGTGCCTGCGGGCATTGAAATTAAGGTGCCGAAGCCCACGGAAATCGTGATTTCCGGGATCGACAAGCAACAGGTTGGCCAGGTGGCCGCCGAAATCCGCGAATACCGTGGCCCCGAACCCTACAAGGGCAAGGGCGTCAAGTATTCCGACGAAAAGATCTTCCGCAAGGAAGGTAAGAAGAAATAACGGAGCAGCAAAATGGCAAATACAAATAGTGCTATGGGCCTGCGCAAGGTTCGTGTTCGCAAGACTCTCGCCAAGCGGGAAAATGGACGGCCACGCCTTTCGGTGTTCCGTTCTTCGAAGAACATCTATGCGCAAGTGATCGATGACGTGAAGGGCCACACCGTGGCTTCCGCTTCCACCTTGGAAGAGGGCTTCATGGCAGCCAAGAAGACCGGTGCCGACAAGGCCGCCGCGATTGCAATCGGCAAGTTGGTTGCTGAACGCGCCGCCAAGGCTGGCGTGAAAGAAGTGGTGTTTGACCGTGGCGGCTATATCTATCACGGCCGCGTCAAGGCTTTGGCGGATGCAGCCCGCGAAGCCGGTTTGAAATTCTAATTGGAAGGCGAACGATAGCATGGCTAAAGAACGTTCCGAACGCGGTGAACGCAAAGACAGGGGCGGTGAAGAGCGCGATAGCGAATTCATCGACAAGCTGGTTCACATCAACCGCGTCGCAAAAGTGGTGAAGGGCGGTAAGCGCTTCGGTTTTGCGGCATTGGTGGTTGTCGGTGATCAAAAGGGTCGCGTTGGCTTTGGCCATGGCAAGGCACGTGAAGTGCCGGAAGCTGTGCGCAAAGCCACCGAAGGTGCCAAGCGCGCCTTGATCCGCGTGCCGCTGCGTGAAGGCCGCACCTTGCATCACGACGTTCATGGTCGTTGGGGCGCAGGCAAGGTTATCTTGCGCACGGCACCAGCAGGTACGGGCGTGATCGCCGGTGGCCCAATGCGCGCTGTGTTTGAATCCGTGGGCATGGCAGACGTTGTGGCCAAGTCCACCGGTTCGTCGAACCCCTACAACATGGTTCGCGCCACGTTTGATGCATTGAAGAAGCAGACCTCGCCCCGTTCCGTGGCTTCGCGCCGCGGCAAGAAGGTGAGCGAGATCTTGAAGAACCGCACTGCCGAAGTTGTGGCAGACTAAGGACTGAAACCATGGCCAAGGCACAAGCAAAAACCGTCAAGCTGGAACAGATTGCCAGCCCGAACCGCAAGCCTGCTGACCAGCAGGCGACGTTGATCGGCCTCGGTCTGAACCGCATCCGCAAGCAGTCCGTTTTGGTGGATACGCCTGCCGTGCGCGGTATGATCGCCAAGGTCGCGCATCTCGTGCGCGTTGTTGAATAAGGATATTTTGAGATGAAGCTCAATCAAATCGCTGACAATCCCGGCGCCCGTCACGTCAAGAAGCGCGTCGGCCGTGGCATCGGTTCGGGCCTCGGCAAAACCGCAGGTCGCGGTGGCAAGGGTCAAACTGCGCGTAAGGGCGGCGCCAAGGCTGGTTTTGAGGGCGGCCAAATGCCGATCTATCGCCGCTTGCCAAAGCGCGGCTTCAACAAGCCAAACGCCGTTGAATATAATGAAGTTTCGCTGGCGCGCATTGCGACTGCCGTCGAAGCCAAGAAGATTGATGCGAAATCACCAGTGACTGCCGAGAGCCTCCTGGCTTCGGGTGTCATCACCAAACTCGCCAAGGGTGTGCGTCTGATCGGCAATGCGACGCTCAAGACTGCGCTCAAGTTTGAAGTGTTCTACGCCTCCAAGGGAGCCATTGCTTCGGTTGAAAAGGCCGGCGGCAGTGTCAAAGTTTTGCGCCCTGAGCCGGAGCCTGCCAAGACGTTCTGAGGTTGATGAAACGGCAAGGCCTCCCCATATTGAGGCCTGACCGGACAAAGGAAGATAAAGATGGCATCAGCAGCTGAACAACTTGCAGCCAATATCAATTTCAGTTCGCTGGCCAATTCGGAAGATTTGAAGAAGCGCCTGTGGTTTACGCTGGGCGCGCTTCTGGTTTACCGCCTCGGCTCCTATATCCCCATTCCTGGCA
>JAYUEP010000047.1:0-20574 GCA_043739165.1 Hyphomicrobiales bacterium | reverse complement strand
ACGACAAATGAAGTTCGGGGGCATCGGTGCATTTCGGTTGCGTGTCGCGTTGGTGAAGCAGCGCCAGCTCTCTCAGCGCTCCTGTGAAGCCAATATGTTGAGAAACAAACAGACGCTGAAAGCAGCGCCGTGCGATAAAGTGTCGATGTTCCACAGGGTCCGACAAAGTGGCGGCCTGTTCCTTTTCGTTCATGGACAAACACGACCGAAAATCCGCGTCGGCAATGGACTGGTCATCGGTAAAAGTTACTAATACAGTCCCCACAACGGGCACTTGATGCCAAAGAAAGCTTTGACTGATCGGGTAGTTACGATTCATAAACCAATGCGCTCAAATATCCCGACCGGGTCATTCTTTCACCGTTTCGCAGTGCAATACGAACTGCATCTTAACCGCTGACCATTTACAACCATAGACGAAATATGACTCACGCTGCGCAATGTTGGGGGTTCAACAACGCGGAGTGATTCAACGTGAGTGAGACAGGTAGATAAATGACGTTCGTAAAAACATCGATTCCCGCCTTGTTGTTGCTGGCACCATTGGCAAACGCGGCAACCGCCGCTGAAACATGGGATATGCCTACCGCCTATCCGGCTTCAAACTTCCAAACCATAAACGCTCAAGAATTCAGCGCCTGTGTGAACAAAGGCACAAATGGTGATATCACCATTCTGCTTCACCCCAATGGCTCGCTGTTCAAGGGCAATGACATCAAGCGTGCCGTGCAAACGGGCGAGGCACAAATTGGCGAGCGCTTGCTTTCGTCGCATGAAAATGAAAACCCGGTTTTTGGCACAGATTCCATTCCCTTCATTGCGACCACATATGAAGACTCTGTGAAACTCTACCAAGCGGCCCGACCTGAACTTGATCGTGCTTTGGACGGACAGGGTCTGAAGTTGCTCTATTCGGTGCCTTGGCCTCCGAATGGCCTTTTTTTCAATAAGGACGTCAATGATGTGGCCGATATGGCGGGCATCAAAGTTCGAGCTTACAACAAGGCCAGTGCCCGCATTGCGGCCTTGACGGGGATGACTCCCGTGTCGCTTGAAGCGGCCGAAATCAGCCAAGGCATGTCCGCTGGCGTCATCAATTCCTTGATCACATCGTCAGTGACTGGAAAGGACAGCAGGGTCTGGGAACAGCTGAACCATTTCTATCAGGTGAAGGCCTGGATGCCGCGCAACTTTATGATCATCAATAAAGGTGTATGGACAGCCTTGCCCAAAGAGAAACAGGATGTGCTGCTGGACTGCTCAACCAAAGCCGAAGCGGCGGGTCTTGAGAAATCCAAAGCAGCCGACCAAGAAGCCCTGACCGCCTTGCAAAGCAATGGCATGAAGGTCTTGCCGCCTTCGGACAAGCTCGCTTCTGAACTGGCGCAGATCGGCGACACGGTTGCCAACGAATGGTCTGCCAAAGCTGGCCAAGCTGGAACAGACATCTTGGACCGCTTCAAAAAAGCCAACTGAAGAGAACTGCGGCTCGCCTTCCCCAAAACTGCGAAACCCGGCACAAGCGCCAAAGAAATCGCGTCTTGGCAAGGCCACGTTAATGCGCCCGGTTTACAACCAAGGTGAGCAATCGTCCGGAGGTCTTGAAAATGTCGGCTACCATAATTCGCGACAACATTGATCGCCCTGATTTCGGTCTTTGGTCGCGCTGTAGCCGGTTGCTCGATAATGCATATTTGTGGGCAGGCTATGCGTCGGCAGTCTGTACATGCCTCATTCTTGTCGTCACCATTTCGCAGATTGCGACGCGTTACCTCGGGATCAATGTGCCGGGTCTTTCCAGCTATGCCGGCTATCTCATGGCTGCATCAACCTTTCTCGGCCTGGCCTATGCACTCACCCGGGGCTCGCATATCCGCATCGAAACGATTTCCAAACTCTTCGGTGACCGCAGGGTCTATGTCGATCTGTTCGCATTTGCAGTCGGCTCGGCCATCGCATCCTGGTTTGCTTGGTATTCCTGCAACATGGTCCACACGACATTCAAGCTCCACGACATCAGCACCGATCTTGATGCAACGCCCCTTTGGATTCCGCAGGCGACGATGGCCATCGGGACTGTGCTTTTTGCCATTGCCATGATCGACAATTTCTTGACCCTGTTGCTCAAGCGCCAATACCGCTTCCAGCCCAGCGCCCAGACCGTTTAGGCAGGAGCACAGACGTGGATCCGATTATCACAGTCACCTTGCTATTGGCGCTCATGTTTGGGCTGCTGGCCGCTGGTGTTTGGATTGCCCCGGTTCTGATGGCCGTTGCGGCGATAGCCATTGATATTATCGCAGGCCGGCCTGCCGGTTTCTCCATCACCACCACAGCGTGGTCCAGCGCATCATCATGGATGTTGACAGCACTACCGATGTTTATCTGGATGGGCGATATCCTGTTTCAGTCGCGGCTGTCGGAGGATCTGTTCAAGGGCCTCTCGCCCCTGATGCGCCGCATTCCTGGCGGCTTGCTTCACACCAATGTTGTGGGCTGCACGCTGGTTGCTGCCGTCTCGGGCTCCTCGGTTGCCACTCTGACCACTGTAGGCAAGATGACGATCCCGGAACTGCGCAAACGTGGCTATCCCGAACACTTGATTGTCAGTACGCTGGCGGGGCCTGCAACACTGGGGTTGATGATTCCGCCTTCGATTATCATGATTGTTTATGGCGCACTAACTAATGAATCCATTGCAGCCATCAATATCGCCGGGATTATTCCCGGCCTCGTATTGGCCGGCATGTTCTCGGCTTACGTCGCAGGTGCCTCCCTGTTCATGAAAAAACATATGCCTCCTCAAGAGGCCATGGTGAGTTGGCGGGATAAGTTGAATGGCGCGCGCGCATTGATACCCGTCGTGATGTTACTCAGCCTCGTCATCGGTTCAATGATGTTCGGCTTTGCCACGGCGACTGAAGCCGCGGCCGTAGGTGTGGTCGGAGCGCTTTTCCTGGCCCTCCTGCAAGGCACGCTTTCAATGAAAATGTTCATCGACAGTTTGATGAGCGCCACCCGCACTTCTGTGATGATCTCGTTGATCCTTGTGGCAGCTGGCTCACTTTCGCTTGCCATGGGCTATCTGCGCCTGCCGGAACTCTTGGCACAATGGGTCGATGGCCTTCATCTCAGTGCCTTCTGGCTATTGATGGGACTCTTGGTGCTCTACACCATTCTCGGTCATTTTCTGGATGGCATATCCTGTGTCGCACTCACCATAGCGATTGTGGAACCCATGGTGCGCCATGCCGGTATTGACATGGTATGGTTCGGCATCTTCATGGTTCTCGTCGTTGAAATGGCGCAAATTACGCCGCCCGTCGGCTTCAATCTCACTGTGCTTCAATCCATGACGGGCCACGACATGTTCAAGGTGGGCTGGTGGTCCATCCCAATGCATGCAGTTATGCTGGTGATGGTTTTCATTCTCATCACTTTTCCCGAACTGGCAACTTGGTTGCCAAAGCAAATGATTCCAGTGCACGGTATCTAGGAGCTATCGCTTGCAGGCTTTCTAAATCCACAACTCATCGCCCATCACAAATAAAAGGCCCCGGCGTTGCGCTGGGGCCTTCATGAATTTTGAAACTGCAAAGATCAGGCAGCGGAGCGTTGGCACTCTGGTGGAAGCGACACAATTTCCACCCAGTAATGGCCGACGGTCTTCACGATGTCGACCAGCTTGTCGAATGACACCGGCTTGCAGATGAAGGAATTGACCCCAAGATTGTAGGTCTTGATGATGTCTTCCTCGGCCTTTGATGTGGTGAGAATGACAACCGGGATGCGGTGCATATCCGGGTTCTCCTTGATTTCCTTGAGCACCGTGCGCCCGTCTTTGCGCGGCATGTTGAGATCGAGAAGGATAAAGCCAGGGTAAGGTTGTCCAACCAAATGGGCCCATTTCCCCTCGCGCCGCAGATATTCCATGAGTTGAACACCGTCTTCCACAAAATCGATCGGGTTGTTTAGCTTTGACGCCTCAAAGGCATCCTTGATCATCATGCGATCATCGGCGTCATCATCCGCAACGAGAATGCGAACCGGGAAACTGCTGCGTATCATGCGGGCTTACCTTTTTTGCTTTGTTCAATTGGAAGCGTAACATAGAATTTTGAACCAACGTTTAACTCGCCGTCGGCATTGATCGTGCCGCCATGGCGTTCGACAATTTTGCGCACAGTCGCAAGGCCGATGCCTGTGCCCTCATATTCTGTGCGGCTGTGGAGGCGCTGGAAGATGGTAAAGATCTTGTCCTTGAACTGGTTGTCAAAGCCAATGCCGTTGTCGGCAATGATCAAGTTGGCAGTCGCACCAACGCCGTTTGCTTCATCGCCTGGAACGATTTCACAACTCACCGTGATCACAGGCAGAACATCTGGCTTGCGGAACTTCAGCGCATTTCCCAAGAGGTTTTGAAGCAGCTGCCGCATTTGCATCGGTTCGCATTCAATGGTTGGCAACTCTCCGAAATTGACCTTGGCCTTTGTCTCCTCGATGCGAATTTGCAGGTCAGACAGAACTTCAGTCAATACTCTGCTCAGAGAAACCTTCTGGAAATCTTTGGCACCTGTTGTGACGCGCGAATAGGAAAGCAAGTCATTGATCAATGTGCGCATGCGTCCGGCCGCATTTTGCATCCGGTCGACAAACATGCGTCCATCATCAGGAAGTGTTGAACCATATTTGTTGACCAGCCGCTCGCCAAAGGCCTCGATTTTGCGCAAGGGTTCTTGCAAATCATGTGAGGCAACATAGGCGAAGTCCGCGAGCTCGCGATTTGAGTGTTCGAGTTTCTGTGTATATTGCAGCATCATCGTGGCGTTGTGTTCGCTCTCGGTGATGTCTTGGTAGGTGGCAATGGTGCCGCCATCCTGCATCGGTTCGTTCATCACGGCGATGATGCGGCCGTCTTTCAAATATTGCTTGATGACGCTGCGACGGCTCAATTGGCTGGGATCGTTGCGCTGTGCCAGCGCACGGTCAGCTTCTTCTGCCGTATAATTGCCGAGGCTCACCGAGTATTGCATGATTTCACGCAGCGTGATGCCTGGCTTCACAATATCGGCGGAGAATCCATAAACTTCCAGATAGCGCTTGTTGACGACGATGAGCTTCTGGTCCTTGTCGAACATGCAGAGACCCTGCACCATGTTCGTCAGTGCGGTATCGAAATGCAGGTTGCGTGCATGCAGCTGCTTTGAAATACGCAGCATTTCCATTTCGCGCAGCTTGAGCTCGGTGATGTCGGACCGTGTGCCGACAATGCCGCCGTCATTGGTGCGCTTTTCAGTGATGAGAAGCCAGCGACCGTCCGCGAGCTGGACTTGATAGGGCTCGCTTGGATTGCGGTGCTTTGTAAGACGCCATTGGACATATTGTTCTTCGGACATGCCGTTGAGAACAAATGCGCCGCGCGCCGTTGACTTGCGCAGGATTTCTTCCTTGTCGGCCCCCGGCATAATGACGTCGGCCGCGAGTGGGCTGTAATCCAGATATTTACGGTTATAGAGAACCATGCGGTCATTGGCATCATAAAGGGCAAAGCCGTCGGCCATCACGTCCAGCGCATGCATCAATCGCGAACGAGATTGCTCGGCGATCATTTCGTATTGCGTATTGAGGTCAATGCCAGAGGCCGGGCCGTCAATTTGCCGGGCCGTTTCAACAGCGGTCCCGTTTGGGAGCCTCCTGCGACGGATCTCGACCATGCTGCCACTGGGCGCAGTGTAACGGAATGTATAGGCGGTCCCCGGCTGCAATCGGTCAATGATCTTGCCGATCTTGTCGTCAATTTCAGCGGCCGGAACATTGAGGCGCTGAAATGTGATCTGCATCAATTTTTGAAGATGTGTGCCTGTAGGCATGTCTGAAGACAGATAACCACAGAGCGACTTGTAAAGATCGTTGCAGGCCAATAGGCACAACTGCGAGTCAAACAGCGCCAACCCGACGTCTGCGCCAGCGAAAAGGTCAGCGATTTCAGAACTGTCTCTTTTTCTCATTGTCTCGGATTGGCCAAGTTCGAAGCCGCCGCTGAGCGGTGTCACATTGGTATTGGTTTTCACGTCATTCCCCACACTTCTCCAGAGACTTAGCGGAAAGTCATAAATGAAGCATGAAAGCGCCATTCGCGGCCCCAACCCGCGGCATTTCAAGTGTTTTAACGAATTTGTCAGATAAGGCCTCATCAGGAGCGATGGACCAGGCCGACTTTGCAAAGGGTCGGGCTTGGGTATCGCCAATCATTGGTGTGGAACAGTAAGTATGCTTTCGAGTATGGAACGTGCGATTGCGTGTTGGCTCCTGGCCGCTGCGATATTTGCAGGATTTTTTGTTCCGGGCCTTTCAGAAGTCTTCAAGCCTTTCATCTTTCAGAGCTTGTTCTGCCTTATTGTCTTGTCCATGCTGCCCATGGGCCGCATGGCTGTTAGCGAAGTTTTTACCCTCGATTCAAAAGTCTGGCAGATCGTGGTCTGGCAGTTGCTCGGGCTACCGTCGATCATTGTCGCAGCTGCTCATCTGGCGCGTATCGACAGCACGATCACCATGTTGTTGATCACCACAGCTTCTGCCAGTTCGCTTTTTGCGTCGCCCACATTTGCCGAGTTGCTGCAAGTCAACAAGAAGCGCGCGCTTCAATGCATGGTCTTGTCGACGTTTCTCATGCCGCTGTCCTATTTTGTATTCTTCACCCTTGTCCTTCACGCAAAAATCACCTTGGATTTGGCGCAATATGTTTATCGTTGCATGATCCTGCTGGTATACCCGTTGGGCCTGTTTCTGGTTTACATGGGCGTATCCACCGGTTTGCGACCCAAGACTGCAGAATCAATCGAAAGTATTTCGCGCCGCTCAACCATTTTGGCCCTGATCATTTTCGGCCTCGGAATCGTCGGACCGGCGCGTGATCTGATGCATGAAGATCCGTCTCGCTTCCTGCTCTATCTCTTGATTGTAAGTGCGCTTGGTGTCGGCATGGCCTATCTCACCGCGGTGGTGATGTTCCGCCAGGGCATTAACGATGCCATGACCGCAAGCATTGTAAGTGGGTTCCGCAACGTGGGTCTCGGCTTCATGTTGTTATCTGGAATATCAGGCGTCAGCACGGCGCAATACATCGGCGTTTCCCAGATTCCCATTTTCCTGGCACCTTTGGTCCTCAGCTTGTTGACGAACAGACAACGCGGTTCTGCAGCAAAGTCGATGGAAACATCTGATGAAATGCTGGCTCCAGCTCAAGTCGCGGCCTGACCTCACCTGCAGCGCCCCCCGCACACGAATTAACCATTCATTCACCCCACGGGGCAAAACCAGAACCGTGATTCTGCGTGAGAACGCCGATTAACATTTGCTTAGACGCGCACGTGTTAGTTGTTATCGCGGGTATGTTGAGTAACACGGGGCAGTGGCGTGAGTTTGAGTTCAGAAAACATTCTGGAAGGCACAGACGATCTTGTGAACGCTTTGCGTTACGCTTCGGCTGCTGCAACGAAACTGCCGGCTGCCAAGGCATTTGATGCCGTTGAAGCCGCTCCATTTGGCAGCCAATCGATTTTCCGTGAACATAGCAAAAAGACCAAGAGCCAATTCCTCTATAGCATGGCCTTCTTCTTGACATTCGCCGCAAGCATGGGCGCAATCTGGTATGGCAACCAGACCTACGGACCAGAAATGTACGGCCAAGATGGCATGGTACCGGCCGCTGAAGCCCATGCCGCGGGCAACAACTATGCAGTCTTCGATCTCAACTTGAACATCCGTGCGCTGCGTGAAGAGCAAATCTCACGCATGACCAAGACACCCGAACTTGTCATCCTCGGTGCCAGTCATTGGCAAGAGGCGCACAAGGATCAGTTGAAGGGCATGGACGTGTTCAATGCCCATATTCACCGTGACTATTGGGAAGACCCCCTTGGCATGGTGGAGCTTCTGGTGCGCTACAACAAGCTGCCGAAAAAAATGATTATCAGTATTCGTGACAAACAGTTCACGCCAGTGGAAGCGCGCAAGGATTGGCTGTGGGAACCAGGCATTCCGGCCTACCGCGCCATGACGCAGCGCTTGGGCATCGAAGCTGAGAGCTATTGGAAAACAGCGCCCTATCACCGCATGCAAGCCCTGATCTCGCTGCCCATGCTGTTTGAAAATTTCACGCGCTGGTATAACGCATCTGAACATCCGGGCCCAACCACAGCCACGCGGCTCGAGAATATGGATATGGTTCTACCCGATGGTTCCATCATGTGGTCGAACTATAAGAAGGAACATGTTTTCACGCCGGAACGCAGCGCCAGCGAAGTGGACAGTTTTGCCAAGAGTGCGCTAGGCAGCCCGCCTTTGATAGACCCCAAAGGTGTTGCCGCGTTTGAATCCTTATTCAAATATCTGAAGAACCAGGGCGTGCAAGTCTATCTCACCAATCCGCCCTTCAACCCGGCCTTTTACGATCAAATTGGCGGAACGCCCTATGGCGATGGCCTCGCCAAGGTTGAGGAACAAACCCGGACGTTCGCATCGGAATTCGGCTTTCCGATTTTTGGCAGCTTCAATCCGCACAGGCTCGGCTGTACATCGGACATGTATATCGACGCAGAGCATTCCAATCCGCAATGCCTGCAAAAAGTGTTTGACCAGTTCCTGGCCCTCGATGGCGTGAGGAAGGCCAACTGATGTCGTTTACTTCACTGCAGTTCATTTTCGGATTTGTGCCTGTTGCTTTCGTGGGTTTTGTGTTGGCCCAGCGTTTTGGTGGAGCCAAGCAAGCGATCAATCTGTTGGCCACGGCCTCGATTGCTTTCTACGCCATGTGGGGCCTGCCCCTTTTGAGCGTCCTCATCTCTTCGATGGCGTTCAATTTCATAGTCGGCAATGCCATCGCCAGGCTCAAGGCCAGCCCAGAAAAAACCAAGAGCTTGCTGTTTGGCGGCATCATGGCGAACATCGCCATGCTTGGTTATCTGAAATACAGCAATTTTTTCATCGACGTTGCCAACCAGTTTTCGAGCTTGAGCCTCAGTCATTTGAGCGTCGTGGCCCCTCTCGGCGTGTCCTTCTACACGTTCGTACAGATCGGCTACTTGATTGATGCCTATAACGGCAAATTGCTGAAGTATGACATCGCCAGCTATATTGTCTTTACCGCCTTCTTTCCCTGTGTAACGGCTGGTCCGCTGGTGATGCAGCGTGAAATGATGGATCAGCTCAGTGATCCCAAATTTCCCACCCTCGACATGCGCCGCGTGTTGATTGGCATCACCATGTTTGCCATGGGCCTGTGCAAGAAAGTGCTGTTGGCCGACAGCATTGCACCCTTTGCCGACAGTGTTTTCAGCGGTGCCCAACACGGGATTGCAATGGATGTCGACAGTTCCTGGATTGGAGCTCTAAGTTATACGCTTCAACTTTATTTCGATTTTTCCGGTTATTCGGACATGGCCATTGGCCTCGGCACAATATTCGGCATCAAGCTTCCGCTCAATTTTGACTCGCCCCTCAAGTCCACCAATATCTCGGATTTCTGGCGGCGTTGGCACATGACCATGACGCGTTTCTTCACCGCCTATCTGTATTCTGGTCTAGCCATGTCCGGCATGCGCAATGGTATGCACTGGCGTTTGGGGCGTGTTGGCCGCTTCTTGCTCTCGGCTGCCCTGCCGTCAGTTTACACCTTCCTGCTTGCAGGTGTCTGGCATGGTGCGGGTTGGACCTATGTCATCTATGGCTTGATGCACGGCATCGCCATTGCCACTTTCCTGTGCTGGCGCGAATTTTCAGGGATCAAGCTTCCTTCGCCTTTGGCTTGGTCGCTCACGGTGCTGACAGTCGTTTTCGGCCTCGTGATGTTCCGTTCTCCGGATGTGACGACCGCGCTGTCGATGTTTGGCAATATGTTTGGGTTGAAAGGACTTGGCATCAGCGCCGAAACTTTCTCGGTCGACGAAGCGCAGGCCTTGTCAATGATTGTGGTGATGGGTGCCGTGGCACTCCTGCTGCCGAACACCCAACAGATCTTGCATCATGAATGGCCCGTCATCGACACCATGCCAGAAGATACACCACTGGCAGCTGGCCTTGTGACCTGGAAGCCGAGACTGGGCTCCGCACTCTTGACGGCCCTGGTGCTCACCGCAGGCGTTGCTTCAATCGGATCCAGTTCTGGATTCCTCTATTACAAATTTTGATTGGGAGACAAAAAAGTGAATACGCATAACCATAATTTCAGCGAGTTTATGTCGGACCTGCCCCGCGAAGTGGACCGAGAGGTTGCAGGCGACATTGAAAAGGAATCCGTATTCGTCTCTCCCTTTATCGAGCGCATCCATGTCAGTGAAGATGGCAAGTCCGCCCGTGTGGTGGTGCGCCCCGGCGCTGATCTTGAGGAGACTCAGGAAAAGGCCAAGCGTTTCCTTGCCGTCATGGTGCGTCAGGTCACAGGTTTTGAAATCAAGGTTTTCGTCGATACCAAGCGCAAGGACCAAGGCCCCTATTATGTTGGTGTAAACGATGAATTGGTCAAGCGCGGCTGGATGCATGACTATGGCAAGGGCCAGGTGGCCTATAGCGGCCCGGTTTTGAAACTGGCCAAGCTGATCAATGACAAGGCCGGAGAACTCTATCAAGCAGCCTTCAACGCCAAGGACGCGCATTTTCCGGCGATGATCGATGCCGACACACTGCACAAGTGTGGCTATTTCGACTCCCATCCCAATGCCGTCACCTTTGTTGGCAATGTAATTGAAGACTTTGACGCCATTGAAGAATTCCGCCGCGCCAATTCCTGCTCGGAAGGTGCATTGATGCCACACCAGGATCACATCCATATCGACGGCATGTGCCTCAATCCGGCTGCCTGCTTCCCTTGCTACCCCACATTGTCAGGCCAGTCCTTCGACGAAGGCCGGTGCTACACTTGGCTGGGCCGCGTGTTCCGCTATGAATCCCGTAATATCAACGGCCTCGATCGCCTCTATGAATTCAATGTGCGCGAACTCGTGTTCGTCGGCGATGAAGATTATGTGCGCAGCGTTCGAGCCAAGGCCCTGCCTGTGGTTGAACAGCTCGCCTCATTCATGGACATTGATTGTCAGGTTCAAACCGCAACGGATCCGTTCTTTGCGACGGTGTCGGCCGCCAAAAAGTTCTGGCAGGCCTCGCAAGAAGTGAAGAACGAAATCAAAATCCCGGCGCTTGGCAATGACGGCAGCGTCAAGCAGCTCGCCTGCGGCTCAATCAATCTTCACGGAAATTTCTTTGGCAAGCGCTTTGGATTTACCTGCAAGAACGGCGAGCCCGCGCAAACCGGCTGCGTTGGCCTTGGCATCGAACGCTGGGTTCTTGCCGCTTTCACACAGCATGGTTTTGATGAAGCACGTTGGCCCGAAGCCGTGCGCAACGTGATTTTCGGCTAACAACAAATAAATTTAACAGGAGAGAAGAATGCAAATTTACAACTTGATCGGAAAAGTCCTCGACGTTGATCCTTCGCTGCTCAACGAAGATTCAAATGCACAGAACACGCCAAAGTGGGATTCGCTTCGCCACATTGAAGTGCTCTTCGCCATTGAGAACGCCTTCAACATCCGCTTCACCATGCCTGAAATTTCGGGTCTCCGGAAGCTGGGCGACATTCGCAAGCTTTTGGCAACCAAGAACGTGTCATTCGGCAATGATGTTTCCGAAGAAATTCGCAAGACCGCCTGACCGGATAGGTAAAAGTTTTTCCAAAGGGCAGAATGTACAAACCAGTCACCATAGGGGCAGCGACCAGAGTTCTCATCGTCGATGACGATGACGATGATCTGTATCTGATCACCGATGCTCTGACTCAGGTTGTGAATAATCGCTACGACATTACCACCGCGACGTCACCGCTCTCGGCAATGTTGGAATTGGCAAAGTCCACTTTTGATGTGATCTTCAGCGACTATCGATTGGGCGCGGCGACCGGTGTTGATTTCATCAACAGCGTGCGTGCCGCGGGCATTGACACGCCCATCATTCTGCTCACCGGCATTTCCGATCATGTGGTCGACAATGCCGCACTCAAGGCGGGCTCATCGGACTTCATTTCGAAAACGTCTTTGAACCCCGAAGTGTTGGATCGGTCTGTGCGTTATTCACTGGCGCATGCTAATCGACAAAGCCTGCTGCAGAGTATTCTGAAAAACACCAAATCAGCCATCGCCGTCATGAATGCCGATGGCACTGAAAGTCTCGCCAACGGTCAAATGTCAGAGTTTGCCAAACAGGTTTTCGGAAATGATGTTGATGGCAAGCGGCAGTTGATTGAGCTGGCCTTCGCATCGGAGCAGAAAGATATCGTTCTTGGCAGCATGGTGCTCGAACATCACGTCACCAAACTGGCTGATGGCAGTTCCATCTTGACACTACATGACGTCACCGAGCGTGTGAATGATTTGCGCGCGCGTGAACTGGCGGAAGAGCAGATTCGCGCCATCGCGATGAAGGATACATTGACGGGCCTGCCAAACCGGATGGCCTTTAACACATACTTGGATGAATGCCTCGAGGAATCAAATCTCGACGGCAACAAGCTTGCCGTCCTGTTGTTTGATTTTAATCGTTTCAAGGAAGTAAATGATCTCTTCGGCCATGCCGCCGGGGACCATATCCTGCTCCAGGCTTCTGCCCATTTGCGTTCCATGTTGGCTGAGGGAGAGTTCTGCGCCAGGCTGGGTGGTGACGAGTTTGTATTGATCAAGAAGAACGCCGACCAGGCCAGCGCCCTTGACCTCGCGGAGCGCATTGCCACCAGTTTGGCCATGTCAATGAAGTGGGAAGATAAAGTCATCGAAACCAGTGTGACAGTAGGTGTAGCCCTCTATCCCCAACACGGCCGGAACCGCCAGGAGTTGTTGGGCAACGCTGATCTGGCCATGTATCGCGGCAAATCTGAACTTGATCGCTCGATCTATCTCTTTGATGCGAGCATGGACCAATTCATTCGCAACCGACGCGCACTTGGGCATGATTTGCGCCACGCCATTCAGAACGATCAATTGAGCCTCTACTTGCAACCGCAGTTTGCCACGACATCGGGGCAGCTTGTAGGCTTTGAGTCCCTCTTGCGTTGGCGTTGTCCGGAACGCGGTCTTGTCTCACCCGCTCAATTCATTCCCGTGGCCGAAGAAACCGGATTGATTATTGAAATTGATAAATGGGTTCTGCGGCGCGCGTGCAAGCAACTCGCTCTCCATGATTGGTTGCCGCGCATGGCAGTCAATGTATCTGCCAAAGCCATCTGTCAGCCCGCGATCGTTTCTGAAATCCGTGCGGCGCTTGTTGATTGTGGCATTTCGCCAAAGCGGCTCGAGTTGGAAGTCACTGAAACTGCCCTCATCCATGACTTGAACCGCGCGCTCCACAACCTGCGCCAAATCAAGGCACTGGGCATTTCGATTGCCATGGATGATTTTGGCATCGGCTATTCATCGCTGTCGCTGCTGAACTCTTTCCCGTTCGATCGCATCAAGGTGGATGGCTCTTTCATTCAGTTGACCGGTTCAAATGAACGTGCCGACGCAATCTTCAAGGCGGTCGTTGGGCTTGGTGCCGCTTTGAGTGTTCCGGTTCTCGCCGAAGGCGTTGAGTCAGAGTCTCAATTGCAGTTCGCCCGGAGCTCTGGTTGTCAGGAGTTGCAGGGATTCCATTTTGGAAGACCTGTGCCAGAGTCCTGGCTGGCGGAACTTCACCTCGCAGTTGATGGCCACGTGAGCCTCGAAAGCGTGAAAGCTTGGCAGGATGGCAGGCAATTGACCCATGATCTCGATTCCGATCAAAATGGGTCAGTGGCCGCGATACGTTCCCGAGCCGAAGGAGGCATTCTCAGATGATCGGCCAGAGGCACATCAGTCGAACGCTTAGGTAATAACCCGCCGACGGATCGGACAGAGAATATTGAATGGAGCCATTCAATAAGCAAAGTGTCTTGAACCGCACTACGCACGTGGTTCAATTTCTTCGTCGTTGAGAATGCGGCTGGCAGCACCTTCCAAATCCTCATACTGCCCATTGGAAAGGCTCCACATAAAGGCGGTAAGCCCCAACGCTCCAAGGCCAAGTGCCACCGGAATGAGAAACAACAGGCCATTCATGCGTGAGCCACCTCAGGCTTAAACGTCCGATTTGTCGGACGCGCGCGCAGGCTGTGGTCCGGTTTCAACAATTGCAGTCGCAAGCTATTGGCCACCACAATGATGGATGAGCTCGACATGGCAATGGCCGCAATCAAGGGATTGAGTTGGCCGGCCATCGCCAGGGGCACAGCGAAAACGTTATAGATGATGGCCAAGGCAAAATTCTCTTTCACAATACGCGCGGTTTTCAGCGCAGCCTCGTGGGCAAAATTCACCATGGTAAGATCATCCGAGGTCAGCACAAAGTCCGCTGCCGTCCTCCCAACATCCGAAGCACTGGCGGGTGCAATTGAAACATGCGCGGCAGCCAATGCAGGCGCGTCGTTCAAACCATCACCCACCATCAACACATGCTTGCCAGCTTCTGCCTTTTGTTTGAGCCATGCCAATTTGTCCCCCGGCTTCAGGCCCGCGTGATATTCCTTGATACAGCAAGCCAATGCCACCACCTCAACCTGTGGCCCGCCATCGCCGGACAGGATGCAGCTCTCAATGCCGCGCGCCGACAATTTGGCAATTGTCGCTGCCGCACCATCTCTGAGTTTTTCGGACAATGTGGAATAGTAAAGCGGGCCACCTTCAAGTGCAAAGGCCACGCCCGTTTCAGTCGGCAAAGACGTTGTTTGTGGTGTGATCTCAGCCACCCAAGAAGCGCGGCCCAGGCGCAGCCTATGGCCCATATGGGAAGCCTCGACGCCATGCCCCGGGACTTCACGCAGATCCGCAACCTGGGCCGAAGCAGAGCCTTCAATAGCTGCCGCAATGGCCTTGGCGCCGGGGTGAACGCTGCGCAGGGCCAAAGCCTTGGCAAGGGTGGCGATCTCTCCTGCCGGAATGCCGAGGTGTTTCACGCTTGGCTGCCCCGTTGTCAAAGTTCCGGTCTTGTCAAAGGCTGCCGTATCAATGGCTGCCAGCCGTTCAAGAGCCGAGCCATCCTTCATCAGAATGCCTGACGCGAAAAGACGGCCAGCGCTGATCACATGGGCAACCGGAACTGCAAGGCCAAGCGCACAGGGGCAGGTGATGATCAAGACTGAAACCGCTGCTGTAATCGAGGCATGGAGATTGCCATGCGAATAAATCAACCAGCCTGCAAATGTGGTCAGTGCCAGGATATGCACCACGGGCGCATAGGCCTTGGCCATACGGTCGGAGAGCTGCATATAGGCGCTGCGGCCATTTTCAGCCGCCACCATCATCTGGGTGATTTCCGCAAGGAATGAGTGTTCAGCTGCGCGCGTGGCTTTGATGTCTACGCTGCCTGTGAGGTTCAAAGTACCAGCTTCAATGCCGGAACCAATTTCTATGGCGACGGGTGCGCTCTCGCCGCTCACCAAGGCGCGGTCCACATCCGAGGCACCATCAGTGACCGTGCCATCAACGGGAAAGCGCTCGCCCGCAGCGACGCGTAAAACCATGCCGGGTTTGATGCCACCGAGCGGCAGATAAGTCAGCGTGCCATCTGCGCCAATAACCATGCCCCCTTTGGCGGCAAGCTGGGCCAAATGGCTGGCGGCGGCGCGCGCCTTGTTGCGCATCATGTGATCCAGCACACGGCCAATCAAAAGAAAGAACAGCAACGAAACGGCGGCATCGAAATAGGCCTGGCCCCCGCCAAGGAAGCTTTCGTAGAGCGACATGCCCGTGGCCAGCAACACACCCAGAGATATCGGCACATCCATATTGACACGGCGCTGCTTCAATGCGGCCCAGGCCGTTGTAAAGAAAGGCCGCCCGGCATAAGCCACCGCGGGGAGTGCAATCAAAGCCGAGATATAGTGAAAGAGCGTTTCGGTGGCTCCCGTCGCCCCCGTCCACACCGGCAGGGAAAGCAACATCACATTGGCCGATGCAAAGCCCGCAACCGCGAGCGAACGCACCAACCGCTGCAAAACCGCATCATGCGATTGACGCGCCAGGTCTCCGGGCGACTGTGGTTTGAAACCCAGCTCATCCATTTTGGCGACAACCGTCTCCAAGCTCTTCTCGGGCGAGCGCAACGTAACCGAGACTTGTTTGAGAGAAAGATTGGCCCGAACCTTGGCCACGTCTGGCAAAGCTCCCAAGCCGCGCTCCAGCGTATTGACACAATTGCCGCAATGCATGCTGGGGGCAGCGATTTGATAATTGACGCTGCCGTCGCCAAGGTGGCGCGCCTGCAGGGCCAATTCCGACAAAAGCCCGACGCGGGCCGAATCCTGCGTGTTGGTGACAACCTGTTTTGCAACGCCGTCAGCACAACAACTCATGGGGCCTCCACGATCAATTGCACAGGCTTGGTCCAGCCACTACCGTCCTGCAATTCGGCAGAAATGAGGCCCTGCCACCGTCCCGTCGCCAAGTTCGCGGCGGCTTGATAATGTCCATCCGCAATGCGCAGAAGTGTAGGAGAGATGTCGGTGGTGGCACTCACCGTCCGCCCCAAGGTGATGTTGGCAGATTTTACGGTGACTGCCCCAGCCGTTGATGTGCTCAATACAATATCAATGATGCCTTTGGCATAGCTGATGTGTGGGTGGATATCGCGGGCCGCGTCAGCGCGGAGCTTGGCCGTGTCGAGGTCAAAGGTTTGGCTGGCGGCATAGGAATTTTCAACCACAAGCCCGCTGTTGCTGCGCGCCGCCGCGACGGCGAGAAATATATTGACGGCAATGACCACGCCAAAAAAGGCAATCATGATGGCCAGCATGTGAAAGCCGGTGAAGGGCCGTTGGACTGGGGTTGAAGCCTTGTTCATTTTGAACCTTCCGTTTCGAAGCTGGCATCATAGACGGCCGATGAACCCAGCCTTTGATCTGCAGCAATGATTTTGAATTCGCTCTTGCCGTTCTTCAGCAACTGCGGGGACACAGTGATGAAGAGATGAAGATTCTCAAGCTTGTCTGATTCCAGTGCCACATTCATGCTGCGGCCTTGGGGTGCGTCCTCGCCAGCCAAACTCATCGTGGCCCCAGGCAGGCCCTCAATCGACAATGCCACGGTACGTGCATCCGGCTGCATGTTGAGCAGCTTCACCACATACCCATTGCGCACCGACCCATCAGACAGTTTCACAAAGACCGGATTGCGGTCATGCAAGACGTTCAAACGCAAATGGTCGCGCATGAACAGGGCGGTGACAAGACCAACACCGACGAGTGACCACAGGCCGACATAGATCAGCGTGCGCGGACGAAGGATGACATGCCAATCAAAATGGCGAACGGCCGAAATGAAATTTCCCGCGCCATCACGCAAACGCCCCGGTTCAATCTTGCCCGCCTGCGGCGAGGCCAGCGCCATATTGTGATTGTAGTCACGCAAGGTTGAATAGGAGACAAGCCCCTTGGGCATGCCCAGCCTGCCCATCACATCATCACAAGCATCAATGCACAAAGCGCAGGTAATACATTCCAGCTGTTGGCCATTGCGAATATCGATCCCCATGGGGCACACGGCGACACAGGCATTGCAATCCACACAATCACCAACGACAACACCTTGCGCCAAAGCTTTCTTGCGGCCATGGCTGCGCGGCTCGCCACGCCAGTCGTTGTAGGTGACAACCAGTGAATCCTCATCCAGCATGGCGGCCTGAATGCGGGGCCACGGGCACATGTAAATGCAAACTTGCTCGCGCATCAGCCCGCCGAAGACATAGGTCGTCGCCGTCAACACGCCAACAGTGGCATAGGCAACGAAAGGCGCTTGCCCGGTGAACAGGCTTATGAGCAGCCTGGGCGCATCCGCGAAATAGAAAATCCACGCACCACCCGTGGCCATGGCAATGACAATCCAGACCACATGTTTGCTGAGGCGTAGAAACAGCTTGTGCGCCGACCATGGGGCCGCATCCAGTTTCATGCGGGCGTTCCGGTCGCCCTCCACAAAGCGTTCAACGGCGATGAACAGATCGGTCCACACCGTTTGCGGGCAGGTGTAACCACACCAAGCCCTGCCCACCACAGAGGTGACGAGAAACAACCCCACCCCGGCCATCACCAAAAGGCCGGCCACAAAATAGAATTCCTGCGGCCAAATCTCGATGAAGAAGAAATAGAAGCGCCGATGCAACATGTCGAGAAGCACAGCCTGATCTGGCAGGTTTGGCCCACGGTTCCAGCGCAGCCAGGGCGTGATGTAATAAATGCCCAAAGTCACCGCCATGATATACCACTTCAGGCGGCGAAAAGTGCCATGCGCCTCCTTCGGGAAAATCTTGGTGCGGCGTGCATAAAGTGAACCGCTGGCCTTGGCCCCAGTGTTGACAGCTGCGACTTCAGGCTCAAGCGGTTGTGACACTTATTTCGCACCTCCAAGAGAGATCACGTAAGCGGCCAGTTCTTTGACCTTGGTCGTGCCCAAGCGTGGCTCCCATGCGGGCATCACACCATGGCGCGGGTTGTTGATCTGCGCCATGATGGCTTGTGCGGTTCCCTTGTACAACCAAATCTGGTTGTTGAGCGGTGGTCCACCCACCTCCTGTTTGCCTTCTCCCGCATCGCCATGGCAGGCCACGCAATTGTCGGCAAAGATCTTGGCCCCATTGCTGGCCTTCTGTGCATCATGGTCAAGCTTGGCCAGTTGCAACACGTAATTGGTGACATCAGCAACCTTGCCAGCATCCAGAATGCCATCATGCCCAAAGGCTGGCATTTGTGATGTGTGCGTATCCTTGTCGCTTGTGAAGCGAACGCCATGCGAGATGGTTGCAACAATCTGGTCCGGCGTGCCGCCCCAAAGCCATTCATCGTCATTCAGGTTGGGATAGCCAATGGCGCCTTGTGCGCCAGAGCCGTGGCACTGGGTGCAAAAGGCCTTGAACGTTGAGGCACCGGCAGCCACAGCAAAGGCTTTCATTTCCGGGTCAGCCAAAATGGCCTTGATGTCGCCGCTGGCAATCTTTTGTTCGACTGCCGCATGGGTTGCCGCCGCTTGGTCAACCGATGTCTGCAAGTCGTGCCTGCTGGACCAGCCCCAAATCCCCTTGGTGGCACCGGTCAGCCCGGGCCAGGCGGGATAAACAATGGTGTAGCCAATGGCGAACACGATGCACAGATAGAACGTGTTGCGCCACCAGCGCGGCAGCGGGTTGTTGAGTTCCTTGATCCCATCCCATTCATGGCCGGTTGTGGAAACGCCAGAGGGTTCGTCAATGTCGCGCTTGTGATCCATTTCAGTCTTCCTTGAAGGGAATGAGGCTGGCCTCTTCCTGGGCTTTGCGTGCGGAAGGACGCAGGGCCATGCCTGCGGCAACGACGAAGAAGATGGTCATCGCCAGAAGGCCCCAACTATCCACCAAAGTGCGCAGCGCGGAATATTCGAAATTCATGCCTCACCTCTCATTGTCTTGGGGCTGGTAGGCCGAGAAATCGACCAGTGTGCCCAGCATTTGCAGATAGGCCACAAGCGCATCCATCTCGGTGATGCGTTGCGGGTTGCCGTCGAAGTCGCCAGCCGCAGTTTTGGGATAGTGCTTGAGCAAACCAGCTGTATCAGCATCCGGTGTGGCCTGGGCGCGAAGGTCGGCCTCGGCAGTGGCGATCATCTCTGGCGTATAAGGCACGCCCACATCGGCATTGGCCTTCAAATGGGCGGCAATGTCTTTGAAGTTGAGATCAGTCTCGGCCAAGAAGGCATAGGGAGGCATCACAGATTCCGGCACAAGGCTGCGCGGATCTTTCAAGTGCTCAACATGCCAGTCGTTCGAATAACGGGCACCAACCCGTGCAAGGTCTGGCCCAGTACGCTTGGAGCCCCACTGGAACGGGTGGTCAAACATCGATTCTGCCGCAAGGCTGTAGTGGCCATAACGTTCGACTTCATCGCGGAAGGGCCTGATCATCTGAGAGTGGCAGAGATAGCAACCCTCGCGCACATAGATGTCACGCCCGGCCAGTTCCAGTGGCGTATAGGGTCGCATGCCTTGCACCTTTTCTATGGTGTTTTGCAGCCAGAAGAGAGGTGCCACCTCAACGATGCCGCCGATGGTGACGACGACGAGCGACAGCACCAACAGAAGCGTCACATTGCGCTCGATCTTGGAGTGGAAGGCAAATGGTTCTTTTTCTTGAGACATGGTCATTCACCTTTTCAAGCGGGCTGGGCCACGGGGGCTTCGGCCCCCATTGGAATTTCCTGGCGCAGATCGCCACGGATGGTGCGGAACAAATTATAGGCCATGATCAAGGCACCGATCAGGTAGAGAAGGCCGCCCAGCATGCGCATCACATAATAGGGATGCATGGCTGCCACTGTTTCCGCGAAGGAGTAGATGAGGAAACCATTGCTGTCATACTCGCGCCACATCAGGCCTTGCATGACGCCGGAAACCCACATCACGGCGGCGTAGACAACAATGCCAAGTGTTGCGAGCCAGAAGTGCCAGTTCACCAGGCGCAAGCTATAGAGCCGTTCACGCGCCCAAAGCTTT
>JAYUEP010000046.1:0-20883 GCA_043739165.1 Hyphomicrobiales bacterium | reverse complement strand
CCATCGCGCAGGCGGAAAAGATAACTCGCCATCAAGGGCCGCACATAGGCGTTGGCCACGGTGGTGGAAAAGCGTTCATATTCGCGGATTTCAGGGGCCACTTCTGACGACAGACAGATGGTGACATCAGCAGGCAGCAGTGGCTTCAACAGCGCCGCAATGCGCCGCTCATGTTTGGGATGGGCATAGGCATGCATCAAGCCAATAGCCACCGCCTTGCAGCCTTCGTCACGGATGGTGGCTGCCAAAGCTGGCACGGCAGATTCATCCAGCGCGATCAATACATCGCCATTCACCGCCAAACGCTCACGAATGGGCAGGCGCAAATGGCGCGGCACCAATGGCGTGGCGCGGTCAATCATCAAGTCATAATGATCGAAGCGCTTTTCATAGCCCTGCTCAATCACGTCACGAAAACCCTCCGTGGTAATGAAAGCAGTCTTGGCGCCCTTGCGTTCAATCAGGGCATTGGTGGCCAAAGTGGTGCCGTGGATGAAGACATCAACGTCCGATGGCTTGAAACCCGCATCGGCGATCACTTGTTGCAGGCCTTCGAGAACAGCCACTTCCGGGGCCTGGACGGTGGTGAGGACCTTGCCGCTCCAGCGCTTCTTGCCTTGTTCCAGCACAATATCGGTGAAAGTGCCGCCAATATCGGCTGCCAATTTGAGGGGATTTGCCATGAGGTGTTGATGACCGATTGATTGGCGTTTGACAAGGCTTGATGGATTCGCTTCAACATGATCATGGCAAAAATCACCATTCAAGACGTGGCCCAGAAAGCCGGAGTTTCTGTAGCCACCATCGACCGGGTATTGAACCACAGACCGGGTGTCAAAGCGCGCACCGTGGAAAAGGTCGAAAGCGCCATTCGCGAGCTGAATTACCAGCCAGACCGCATTGCCGCCCGCTTGGCGCGGGGCCGCGAATATCGCTTCTGGTTTGTGCTGCCCAATACGGCGGGCGAATTCATGAACCGCATTTCCGAAGAAGTGGAAGCCGCCGCCAAGCGCATGGCAGGCGAGCGGGTGGCCATCATGGTGAAGCGCGTTGACGTGTTTGATGGCCCGCTGCTGGCCAAGGTTCTCGACAGTTTGGAAGATGGCATTGATGGTGTGGCCGTGGTGGCGCTGGATCACCCCGCAGTGCGCGAGGCGATCAATAGCCTGGTTGCCAAGGGTGTTTCAGTGGTTACCCTAGTGTCAGACGTGCCGGGCTCCAAGCGCACGCATTATGCCGGCATCGACAATTCCTCAGCAGGTCGCACTGCGGCTGGATTGATGGGACGGTTTCTCACGGGCCGCAAAGGCAAAGTGGGGCTGTTTGCAGGCTCGCTGGCGTTGCGCGACCATATTGAGCGGCAGTTCGGCTTTGAGCAGGTGATGGCACATGAGTTCCCGGATCTCATGGTTCTGCCGGTGCGAGAATCGCGTGATGACACGGAACGCAGCGAAGAGCTGGCGCGGCTGTTGCTGCGCGAACATCCCGATCTTTTGGGCATCTATAACGTGGGCGGCGGCACAGCGGGCATTACGGCTGCCCTGGAAGCGGATGGCCGCGCCCAGCCGGTGGTATTCATCGCCCATGAAGTGACGGATGGTTCGAGGCGTGCGTTGATCCGGGGCACCATTGATGTGATTATCAATCAGGACGCCGGCCATGAAGTGCGCTCGGCGGTCCGCGTGTTGATGGCCAAGGCTGACAATGCGCCCTTGATTGAAGCGCAAGAACGCATTCGCATTGACATCTTTATGCGGGACAATTTGCCTTAGAGGAGGCACGCAAGCGGGGCAGCCATGCTGGAGTGGGATTATCTCAGAGTGGTCTTGGCGGTGCACCGGAACGGTTCCATGGCGGCTGCGGCAGATTCTTTGGGTGTTGACCGTGCCACCATTGTCCGGCGGCTGGATTCGCTGGAGACACAACTCAAATCCCGGCTCTTTGAGCGCAGGCCTGATGGCTGTGTGTTGACTTCTGCTGGGCGCAACATCATCGGTTTGGTGGAAGGCGTTGAGCAGGCCATGACGGCCCTGCAACACCGGGCCAGTGGCGAAGACATGGCGGCGGAAGGCAGTGTTCGGTTGGCCGCGCCAGAATTTCTGATCACCCATGTGCTGGCCCCGGCGATGGGCAACTTCCACACCGCCTTTCCATCATTGGAAGTGGAGCTGCGCACCGATTTTGACTCGCTTGATCTGATGCGGGGTGAGGCTGAGCTGGCGTTGCGTTTCGTGCGGCCCGCCAATGAGGCCATCGTGGCGAGGCGGGTGGGCAGCGTTGCGGTGGGACTTTTTGCATCGAAAACCTATCTTGGCCAGCAGGGCAATCCCAAAGCTGGCAACTTCAATCGTCACAGACTGTTGTTGCCGGAAGGCCAAATGGCTTCACTGCCGTTCATGGGCTGGGTGCTGGCGCAATTGACAGGTGTAAAAGTGCCATTGCGCTGCAACGAAGTAGCTCCCCTGTTGGCTGCGGCGAAGCAAGGCCTCGGCATTGCCTGCCTGCCGGTGGTGGCGGCGATTGACGAGCCTTCGCTGCAAATGATTGAGCCCGGCGTGGTGGGGCGTGGCGACATTTATTTGGCCACGCACCGTGACCTGCGCAAACGCACGCGGGTGCGCAGCGTCTTTGATTTCGTCGCCAAAACCTGTGCGTTGCGCGCTGGTGACCTGAATGGCGGAGAGCCGGGCCGCGTTTTCAAAGATGACGAATTATGAACTTGCCGGGCGCATCTGGCCTTGAAAGGTCTGCACCGCGATCTTTCCATCTTTCAGCACATAGGTTTCGGCACAGAAATCGTAAATGGTCTTGCTGGTTTTGGCCTTCCAGGTGAAACAGGCCACATCACCCGCCTCCGACTTGCTCACCAACTCAAAACTTGTACCGGGCTGGGCGAATTCATCAAACAGCGCCGTCATCATGGCAGCAATGGCAGCTCCTTTCACTTGGCCTTGCGGCGTGATGATCACCGCATCTTTACTGTATTGACCGATCACGGTTTTCACGTCGCCGCGCTGGAAGGCGGCAAGGCGCGCATTGGCAAAGACTGTGGTAGGGGCTTCAGCTTGGGTTGACATGTCCTCCTCCTGAGCGGCGGCGGCACGGGATGGTGCCGCCGCTGATTGAGCACAACACTAGTAAATTGTTATCGGTTGGCTGCCCAGGCGGCAAGGCCCTTCTGCAAGTCTGCAGCACCCATCACCGGGGCGAAGTGCACCATCGCGCCGAGACCATGAAACATGGGCTCGGCCAGTTGCGGGATTTGATCCACCGACGCCATGTCAAAGACAGCATAGATGGTGCGCTGGCCGTTTTCGGCCAGGAAATAGGTGGCTTCCGGCTTGCACAGGCCGAACACTTTTTCCAGCGTGGGGCCGATTGAGCCTTCGGCGATGGCGAGATTGGCAGCCTCTACTTCAAGCTGGGCTTTCATCATCATGCGCATGGCTGCCTCCTCACTTCGGCTGAACTTTGGCGGCGAAAGCTTGGTATTCGGCCTTGCCGTCTCTCAGCACATAGGTTTCAGTGCCAAGATCATAGATGTTCTTGGCTGTTTCTGCCGACCACACGAATTGCACGATTGGACCTTCCGTCTTCTGGGAGATCAAGTTGAACTTCACGCCCGGCTGGGCAAATTCGCCAATGATCCCGTCGATCATGCCCTTGATCTCACCTTTGCCATGCAGCACGCCCATCGGCGACACCACGGTGGCATCGTCGGCATATTGGTTCAGGATCGCGGCGGCATCGCCCTTGCCGAAAAAGGTCAGCCGATCAGCTGCAAATTTCGCGGCGACGGAATTGTCGGCAGCCTGCGCGACACTTCCCAAAGCAGAAGCGCCCAGCAGCATAGCGACGGTATTGATCAGTGATTTTTTCATTTTCTCCTCCACGCAAAGCCTTGATTGGCTTGGATGCACACAACATGGAGCAGAGTGAGAGCCTTCAGAAGCCGCAGCGTTGCGCAGGGGGTGTGCGCCGATGCAACAAGCATTTAGGGATGAAATGGTTCGGGTCTCAAGGCTGGGTGCGAAAAAAGGCGGTCACGTCTTCCAGCGTTGGGGCCAAGCGCCGCAGCGGTTTGGCCATTGCCAGCATGATGCCGACATGGCTCACGCCTTGATAGAGTTTCAATTTTGAAGACCCGCCCGCTGCACGCAAGGCCTTGTCCAGATTGATGGAGTTGCGTGGGCGGCAGGTGGTGTCTTCCATCCCGTGCAAGATCAAAAAGGGCGGCGCGTCGGCGCGCACGTGATTGACCGGTTGGGTGTCCGGCAGGTTGGGCACCTTGCCGAAGACATCAATGGAAGTCGGGCTATCCAACGGCAGGAAGTCCAAAGGCCCAGCCAAGGTCACCACACCCTTGATGGCGGAAACATCGGTTCCCAGTTTTTCGAGATAATGCTGGTCCAAGACGGCCAGAGCGACGTTATAGGCGCCAGCTGAATGGCCCATGGCGAAGATGCGCTTCTGGTTACCATCAAATTCTCCCGCATGGCGCGTGGCCCAATCGAGCCCAAGTGCAGCGTCCTCCACAAAAGCGGGGTAGGGGTCTTGGGGGTGGAGACGGTAGGAGATCACCAAGGTCAGGAAACCTTGCGCTGCCAAGGCGCGGCCGACAAACTCATAAGGCTCTTTGCTGCCGCCGCGCCATGATCCGCCGTGAACGAAGACCACGACAGGCCATGGGCCCTGGCCGCTGGTCGGCGCATAAACATCCAACACATTGCGCGGTGCTGGACCATAGGCCACGTCGCTTTGAACAAGAGTCGAGGCCTTGTCCTTCGGCACCAGCAGATTGAAGGTTTGAAGTGCGGCGAAATGATAGAGCAGGCCGCCTGCGATCAACAGGAGGGCCAACGCATAGATAAGTTTAATCACCATCGCACTACGTTGCCACCCAAGTCTCGGATCAGTGTTGGCTAGAGCTTCTTCAGCCCCGCCTCAATCGCAGCGCGACGAGCTTCGAGGAAAGGTGGCAGCGAAAGTGTTTCGCCAAGCTTGTCCATTGGCTCATCGGCCTGGAAGCCGGGGCCATCGGTGGCGATTTCAAAAAGAATGCCGCTGGGCTCACGGAAATAGAGGCTCTTGAACCAGAAGCGATCCACCTTGCCGGAATTGGGAATGCGCAAGCTCTGCAAACGGTTTGCCCAGGCATCATAATCAGCCATCGGAATGTTGAAGGCCACGTGATGTACTGATCCGGCACCTTGCTGGGCGCGGGGCAAATTCGGCTCTACGCGCACATGCAATTCGGCCACCGGGCCTTGCCCCTGCATTTTGTAAACATGGGTGTCGCCAAAGGGCGTTTTGCGCTTCATGCCCATGGCGTCGGTCAAGACCACATCTGTGAAGTTCAATTCAGCCACGCTCAGGGTGATGGGGCCCAGGCCGCGGATTTGATGATCGGCGGGCACGGGGCTTTTGGTCCAGATATTGGCCTTGTTGTCGGCCTCATCTGTAACGAGGCACAGGCGCTGGCCTTCAAAATCTTCAAAGGCAATGACCTGACGGCCATTTTCTTCGATCACCTTTTCAGCTTTCACGCCGAGCGTTTTGAAACGATCCGACCAATAGGCCACAGCCTCTTCGCCCTTGATGCGCAGGCCGGTGCGGATAATGGAATTGGTGCCGCGCCGTTCCGGCCCCGTGGGCCAATCGAAGAAAGTGATGTCCGTGCCCGCGCTGCCAAGGCCATCCGCATAGAACAGGTGATAGGCAGACGTATCGTCCTGATTGACGGTCTTCTTCACCATGCGCAGGCCGAGAACCTGTGTATAGAAATGATGGTTCTTGGGCGCGTCAGCGGTGACGGCGGTGAGGTGGTGAAAGCCATTGAGTTGCATGGGGGGGCCTGTTGTTGATAGAGGTGCGACTATAGCGGCATTCTTGAAATGAAGTCAGTAGTGAAAACGGCGTTGCGCAATTTCAAGCGCGCCGTCCTTGATGCGATAGACCAGGCGATGTTCGCTGGTGATGCGGTGGGACCAGATGCCTCTGAAGATCATGGCGCAAAGGTTCCGGTTTTCCACCGCCCTCGAAGGGGGTAAAATGCAAATGAGCATTGAACTACGCAGCCTTTTGGGCGGGTTGCGTTGTTGGGAACCATATGGTGAAACGCGCACCGTGACCCGGCGCAGAATGTATTTCCAGCCCGCCCCCGTGCAGTCCCATAATTTTTTCAACGGCGGGAATGCCCAATCCAGTGCCAAATCCCTTTGTGGTGAACAAGGGTTCACGGATTTTCTCGATCAACTCTGGGGGAATCCCCGGGCCGTTGTCTTCAATTGTGATTTCGGCGCCGCGCGCCGTTGGCCTTGTGGTCACGTCTATGCGCAGCGGGCGCCCCGCCATCTCGGCAACCGGCTGCCCCCTTCGGGTCATCGCCTCAATTGAATTCGTGATCAAATTGACGATTGCGCGAGCCGTTCTTTCCGGGTCGATATTTGTTTCAAGGCCCTGAAGCCCGAGATCACAAGTTATGCTGAGGTTCGCCGGGAGGTTTGCCGCTTGATCGGCCAAAACTTTTTCCAGCCAAGAGTCGAGGTCGATCGGAGAGGTGTCAAGCGCTTGTGACCGGGAATAGTCGAGAAGCTGGGAAATGATGTTGTCACAGCGTTGAATACCGGAATCGACGCGCGCAAGCATTGCTGCCGTTTCGCTGTTCGTGTCCTTCAATTTCCTTTTTAACAGAAAAACGGTTGAGCGTACCGCCCCCAAGGGATTGCGCAATTCGTGAGCCACCGTCCCAATCAGCATGCCAAGCTGTGCCATCTTGCCCTTGCGCACAATTTCTTCTTGCGCAGACTCCAATTCTTCCGCTTTTTGCCGAAGTTGGATATTGAGGATTGTAACGCTTTCACTCAGTTCTTTAAAAACCGCGGCGGACTTCAGGGCTTCAGCCTCGGATCTTTCAGCGGCGTCACGCGATATGGCCAAAATTTCAGCTTCGTGCTTCACTGCGCGCGCCTGTTTGGTGCGGAATAAATACGCCAATGTGGGAACACCAAAGGCGAGTGCCATGCCGAGACCGAGGCCAATGGTAAGCACTCCAAAAATCTTCTTGAAGAATGCAGCGGTCTTTGTCTGGTCAACATAAGTTTCTACAATGGCGCGGAGGTCCCCGTTCGCCTTCAGAACCGGTACATAGGCTTCGGCATAGAGTGAGGGCATGTTGCGCTCATTGGTGCCGTCGTTCAGCGAGATCATGCTTTGCTTGCTGGTGACGATATCCAACGCATCATCGTCGATATGGTCGGCATCCGCCTTTCTTTCGAACGTTTCAGGATCGGACTCCAGAATTGTCCTGCCTTTGGCGTCATAGAGTTTGAACCGAAAGACGTTGCCCACTTTTGCTGCGGTGGAGACGATTGAGGTTTGATGGTCGTCGAGTTGGCCGTTGACAAGAAGCTGGTCGAGGTCTGGCATCGTGTTGATGAAGTAATTGGCCCAGTCTTCGGCCTTTGTGCGGGCATCTATCGAGACGGCCCGGTCCACAGCGAAATTTACACCGAAAACAACTGATGCAGCGAGGAGGCACATGCCGACTGCAATTGCAGCCATGAATTTGGTAAGGCTGAAGGATAAGAGGTTATCCGGCATGAATGGTCTCGACTTTGAGTGCACTGACCATCGTCCGACAGAATGCATCAAGGACTTCTCAAAGTCGGGGAGCCGAGTTGCTGAATTCCGCCATTGCAGTTAACAAACGATTTCCCGCGCAGGCCCGGATTCAGAGCCAATTTGGCATTGAGACGGCACTGTGAGGCATTATTATGCATGAGGCCAAAGCGGAAATTCCGGAATTCCGATGGGCGCACTTAATTCCGTTTTCCGACCCCCGCAGGTTGCGGAAGTGCTCAACCGCTACCCCGCGATCAGTGGTTCCGGCTGGCCCAGCACAAAGCTCTTGCCGTCTAGTTTGTAGACGTCTGGCCTGAAATTCACGCGGCCATCTTCGGTGGCCCATGCGGTCAGATACATGAAGCGCACATCCGGCCCGCGCGGCACTTTCACCAGCTGAGTTTCCTTGCCCGCAATAATGGGATCGAAATTCGCTTCATCATAGCCATCTTGGCCATTCATGATCCAGGTGATCAGTTGCTTCACCTTGTCAACGCGCACGCAGCCGGAACTTTCCCAGCGGTCGTTGGTGGCGAAAAGTTCGCGGTGCGGCGTGTCATGCATATAGACCATGAACTTGTTGGGGAAGTTCACCTTCACCGCACCCAGCGCGTTGTGATCGCCAAGGTCTTGTTTGAAGACGAAACGATCGGGCGGCGTGTTTGGCCAATCGACTTGGGTTGCGTCAATTTCAGGCCCGTGCACGCCGTCAAAAATCCGGATCCCCATTTTTTGGAGATAGCCGGGTTCGGCCATCATTTTCGGGATGATGTCTTTGGCGACGACGGAGGCAGGCGCATTCCATGTCGGATTGAAGATGATGTCGCTGACCCGGCTTTTGAGCGAAGGGGTGGGCCTGTCGAGCTTGCCCACCACCACATTGTGGCGTGAATAGAGCTGGCCCAGTTCGACCGTTTCCAACTGCGCGCCGGGTATGTTGACGATGATATAACGGGCGCCCAAATCACGCATGTGTTCGGTGATGCGGGGTACATTTTCCTGCAAGGTATAAAGCCGCGCTTCAGCGGTGATGTTCATTTCCTTGCGAGTGCGCTCATCCACATTGCCGGTGGGCAATACGCCGTGATTATATTGGAAAGACTTGATGGCGGCGGCAACCGCACCGTCGAACTTGCCAGAACTGGGCGAGGCCAGCGTATCGAAATCAAGATAGCCTTCACGCACCAGACGTTGGCGGAGCAGGGTGATCGTTTTCGGATTGGCCGATTTGTCATAACGGCCCGGCGGCAAATCGGGCCACCCACCACCCGCCACGATTTCTTCAAACATCGCGATGGCGCCCTGGAGCGCTTCAAGCGAGCCCAGTGTGAGCATGGGGGCCAGGCCTTGGCCTGCAACGATTTCGGTTTTGGTTGCAAGCTTGCCTTGCATTGCCATGCGCGGCGCGATGGAAGTGATTGAACCCACCGATGCCGGGTCCTCGGCATGGGCGACAGTGGCCATGCCGAACGGCACCGCGGCGGCGGCAAATTGCATGAACTGGCGGCGGCTTAAACGCTGATGAAACACTTTGTTAACTGACCTCGTCCCTGACCGTAACCTGACGTAACTTGGTAAACGGATAATGAAGAGGGGCGTGAGCTTGCGATCAGAAGTAGTGTTTATTCTTCGGCTGGTCTTTACGCCGCGCTGGCGGGGGTACTTTCACCCATACTGAGGAAGGGCACGTCGGTGATCTCGTCGGCCTTGCGGCGGATAATGACGATGCGGCTGTGCGGAATTTCGGTTTCCTCGGGATCGCTCATGTCCGGCGCGAAGACGGGCGGTTCAACACGTGGTGCAGTCTCGGCCATGACAGGTGCGGGCTCTGACACATGCGGCGCTGCAGTTTCAGCAGCAGGCGTGGCTTGCGTTGGTGCCACGCGCTGGATTACGAGCTTGGCGCCCCTGGAGGCTGGCTCGGGGGCGGGTTCAAGCTTGGCGGCAACAACGACGGGCCTGGCCACGGGAGCGGGTTCGAAAACCGCTTCATCCTGTTTGAAGAAATTGGGCGCATTGTTTTGCCTGGCGGGTGCGATTTGCGGTGTTGCGAATTCGCGGTCGAGGTCTTCGACCAGCTTCAAGGCCCGGTGCACGCCTGCTGCCAGTGCCGGTTCAGTGGTGAACGCGCCTTTGGAAAGGTCGGCAAGACGGGCAAAAAGCTGGCCCTCAACTGAAAGGCTGGCGGGCTTGTCGGCAATATCGGCAATGTCGCGGCGGGTTGCAGCAATGGCGGCGCGGGCGCGTTCGACCAAGGCCGCGTCGGCTGATGAGGGACTTTGGCTCGAGAGCAGTCCCTCAAGCTTGGCTATGGCATCGAGAATGCGGATGGTTTCAGCGCGCTTGAGGCGGGCTTCATAGCCCTCAAGGAACCAGCGGCCCCGGGCGGTTTCCTGCACCGCTGCCAAAATGTCATCAAGAGACTCTGGGAAGGCTTGGCTTGACTGACTCATCGGCTACTCCACGCAACTGACATGCATCCAACACAGATGCGACTTGCAGCCTTTATCGTAGAAACTGGTGAATCTTTCGTTTAGTTTGGCGTTTCAGCGGCAAATCAGCCGCTGATTTCTGTCATTCCGTGACGAATATCTGAAATGTTGCGCTTTGGCCTGCTCAATGCATGTCATGGCGCTGCCTGAGAGACCATGACGGCCCGCGCCTTTGGAATAAGATTTTCGCTGAGCTATGCCCTGCTGATGATTGGCGGCGGCATTCAGCTGCCGTTTTTGCCGCTGTGGCTCAAGGCGCAAGGCTTGTCGCTGCCTGAGATTGCATCGGTTGTTGCGGCCTTGATGCTGGTGCGGGTGGCGGGGGCGCCACTCTTTGCCTCGCTGGCCGATTACACCGGCAAGCGCGCGCAGGTGATCCGCGGCTGCGCGATTGGGGCCTTTGTTGCCTATGGCCTGTTGTCCTTCATGGGGAGCTATCACCTTATTCTTGGGATCGGCATGGTGGCAGCTTTCCTGTTTGCGCCCGTGTTTCCCTTGATTGAGGGCTATAGCGTGGAAAGCGCCTCACGGCTGGGGCTGGATTACGGGCGTTTGCGGCTCTGGGCCTCGCTGAGCTTCTTGGTGGGCAGTGTCGTCTCGGGGGCGTTGCTCACGGTGATGCCGCCCAGTGAGACGATGCTGTTGATCACGGCGGCGCAGGGCCTCACGGTGATTGGCACTTTCATCTTGCCGGGGGAACCACCCCATGCGCCACACCCACACCCACATCCACATCATACGACATCGATGGATTTGGGCGCGGCGCTGAAATTCCTGTTCGCGTCGCGCTTCACGGTTTTTCTGCTGGCCGCGAGCCTCGCCAATTGCAGCCATGGGATGCTCTACAGCGTGGGCACGGTGCATTGGACCAATCTCGGCTTCAGCACTTTTGGCATCGGGCTTTTGTGGGCGGCAGCGGTGCTGGCGGAAGTGTGCCTGTTTTTCTTTTCCAATTGGATTGTTCATCACCTCGGCGTGGAGCGCTTGTTGTGCCTCGGTCTCTTTGGCGCGACGCTGCGCTGGGCGGGCATGAGCGTGGCCACGAATTTCTATCTGATCCTTGCCCTGCAAGCGCTGCATTGCATTTCTTTTGCATCGGCGCACTTGTCTTTGATGCATTTCATCCGGATGAATGTCCCGATGAAATTGCGCAACACAGCGCAGGGACTCTACACGGCTTTTGCGGGCGGACTGCTTTTGTCGTCAGTCAGCTTTGCGGCGGGCCCGCTCTATGCAGAGTTTGGCGGCTTGGCGTTTCTGTTTGCAGCGGCCCTTTCGGGCGTGGGATTGGCCATCGCCCTGTTTAATCTGGTTAAGCTCAGCCCCAGAGTTCCGGTGGCGGCGGTTGCATCAGGCCCTTTTCATAACTGATTGCAGGCGCGCGGTCCCTCGCGAGAAGCAGGGGGCCATCAAGATCCACATAGTCGGCAAGCTGGGCCACCAGAAAAGCCGGGGCCATGCCTAAGGATGTGGCGAGCATGCAGCCCACCATGATTTGGAAGCCTTGCTGGCGTGCGGCCTTGGCCATGGCCAGCGCTTCGGTGAGGCCGCCCGTCTTGTCGAGCTTGATATTGACAGCGCCATATTTGCCTTTGAGTGAAGCAAGAGATGATGTGTCATGCGCGGATTCATCGGCGCAGATCAACACAGGCGATGTGATGCGCGAGAGAATGTCATCTTCGCCCTGTGGCAAGGGCTGCTCGACCAATTCAACGCCATGGGCTCGGCAACAGGCGAGCATCGTCTCGATGTTGCTTTCACGCCAACCTTCATTGGCATCCACAATCAAGCGCGCGTCGGGGACGGCGGCGCGAATGGCGGCGAGGCGGAGTTCGTCGCCCTCACGGCCCAGCTTCAATTTCAACAGGGGATAGTGTGCGGCCTTGGCTGCGGCAACAGCCATGGCTTCGGGCGTGTCGAGGCTAAGCGTATAGGCCGTGATTTTTGCAACGGGTTCTGCGAGACCCGCCAATTGCCACACGGGCTTGCCCGAGGCTTTGGCTTTTAAATCCCAGAAGGCGCAATCCAAGGCATTGGCGGAGGCGTGTGGCAGGTTCAAGTGAGGCACTTCGCTATGCGAGATGGTGCTGGGCAAGGCTTCGAGTGCTGCCACACATTGCGCCACAGTTTCACGATAACGGGCATAGGGCACACATTCGGCTTGGCCCGTCGCCGCGCCGTCACGCAGTGAAACAAGGACAAGATCAGCCGAAGTTTTCGATCCCCTTGCGATGGTGAAAGTGCCTGATATGGGGAAGGATTGAGCGGAGACGGAAAGGTGGAGCGCCATAGGGCCAGAGATAGCACTCCTCAATGTGTCATTCCAGCCGAGCCGGAGCGGGGTGGTGGAACTGTTTGAATTGCAAAGATGGGCTATCCTTGCTTCCTCATTCAGTTTGGATTCGCGTCAAGTGCAGACGTGAAGCTACACGTCTAATCCAGCGCGAAGGGGCAGAAGTAGCCACGACAGGAGTCCGCCGTCGCCGTTGTCACGCGAACAAGATATCTGTCAATTCATTTGGAAATTCGGGTTCTTTGAATAACGCTGCGTGGCGTTCGGGACCGTTGAAGTAACCGAAGTTTACGTTCAGCGTAATAATCGTGTAAATACTTTGAGTTCGCGTGGTGAGCAGGTGCCCTGGGCGGGATATATCAACTTGGCCATCTACATCTCGGCTGTTTGGACTAGGTTGACCCTTCGTAAAAGTCTGGAATCGCCTAATTGCAGCGACCGTGCCTGTTCCACAGATACCATCAATGGCTAGTGGTGGCTGCCCTGGCACCGCAAACAGTTCATGTGCTTCTGGATCAGTTTTTCCAGCAATCGATTTGAGGAGAAACTGGACCAGCAAGACATCCTCTCTACGGTTCGAACAGCCCAGTCCAACCGTGCTGTCAGTAAAATAGCAAACGCGAATATACCTGCTTGGATTTTTAAGAATTCTCACATGAGCCATGGTGCATTCTTCTGCAACGCTGCTGGCGGAAACTATCACCCTGTTTCTGTAGACACAATCTCCGTTTCGAAGGATATTTCCCGTGGCGAATTCAAGTTCAGCTTCGGGCCATGTGCGCCAGTTCTTACATTCGTTGCACGTGACTGGTCTGAGCCCAAAAGCGCAATTCAGCCATGCAGGGCCGGGCCCAGGCGCGAGATCGATCCCCGTTTTTTCACTCCCATCGTCATCCCGGCGAAGGCCGGGATTGGGCTTTCTTCCAGAGACAATGCTCAGCTTTAGCCTTCGCCGGAGTGAAGCCTGGTGTGGAAAATGACTGCGACCAAACAAGGGATGCGGTGGTGAGGGTCAGCTCTGGCTCGGCAACCGGCCTGCGACTTCGGCCAGCATCACATAGATGCGGCCTTGTTCGGAGGCGAGAACCTGTTCCATCACGGTGTCGCCGCCGTCGGTTTCGGAAATCGTGTCCAAGAGTTTTTCAAACAGGCGGTTGAAGGCCTGAATGCGGCTGCGCAGCAGGCGCTCTTCTGCATAACGGTTTTCCAGCGCCTTGATCAGCTTGCGACTGCGGGTCTCATAGAGGCGCTGGGTGTAAACCGATTTGTCAGATGCGGCATAACGCTTTTCCAAATCGCGCGGCAACTGGCCTTCGATGGCTTCAACCACGTCACGCGCCGAAACATTGAGCTTGCTGTTGAAGGTTTCGACATCCTTTGCCAAGGCAGAGAGTTTGTTGCTGGCCACAGGGGCGGGCTCGGCGCGGGCAATGGCTTGTGGAGCGCTGCGCGCCGGGGGGGCTTCATAAGCGGGCTCATAACGGCTAGCGGCGGGTGCCGCGCGCTGCGTCATGAAGCCGGGGCCGGAATAATCGAGGCTCCCCGTCTGCTTGCGCACCACTTCGGCCAGCGCGTTGAGGGCACTGATTTGATCGGCCACCACGCGGCGCATGTTGTCGGCATTGCTGCGGGTTTCTTCCGGCAGATCAATGACGGCCCGTTTGAGCTCGCCACGCGCGGCATCAATATCCTTAACCACCTGCTGGGCAGTGATGCGCATGTCTTGCGCCGTCTGCTGGAAATCGCTCGCGGTTGAGGAGAGCATCTCATTCATGTTGGCCAGCGCTCGTTCATGCTGTTCACGCAAGGCACGGGCAGCTTGGGCCACTTGCCCAGTGGAGTTGGTTTCAAGCTTGCGCAGCTCTTCCTCCAGGCGGGCAAGGGCGGCGGAGCTTTGATCAGAGACCAAACGGCCGATGTTTTGCGAACGTTGTTCAGCCGAATTGAGGCTGTCTTCGATGATGGAGATATAGCCATTCATCGTCTTGTCCACTTCGGCGGCGCGGCGGTTGGCGTCGGCTACAAGGTTTTCCAAGGTGGTGCGACGGTCCTGCAGCATATGCTCCATTTCAAGATTGAACTTGTCGATGGATTTATCAACCAGCGTAGACACATCATCGAGGCGTTCGGAGATGCGGCTGCCAGTCATTTCCAATTTGCCGGTAAGCTGCATCGAAACGCTTTCGAGGCGCGTGTCGATATCGCCCGCGGCGGAAGCCAGTTGGTCTGCGAGATAGGTGTTGGTGGTTGATACATGCTTGGCGAATTTGTCAGCGGCTTCGTTGAGCCTGCTGCTGGAAGTTGTCGTAGCATGATCGAACTGTTCTACCGCCTTGTCGATGCGGCCCACGAGAAGGCCCGTCTCCTGCTCAAAGCGACCGGAGATTTGCAGCGTGGTTTCACCCAGGCCCTCCGAGAAGGCATCGCGCGCCTTGCCCAAGTCTGAGAAGATCTGGCCTGAGGCTTGGTCGAGAATTTCGACAAAGCGCTGGCCTTGGCCATCGAGGCGTTTGGAGATTTCGGTGGTGACGAGTTCGAGGTGGTCGGTGGCCACATCAAAGCGTTTACCCAATTCCTGCGTGGTGCCATGCAGGCGGTTGAACATCGCTTGGCTGGAGCTGTCGATCTTGGCGGTGACTTCTGCGCCTGATGCGTCGAGTTTCTGGGCGGCCAAAACGGCTGTATCCGCGAAGGCCGATGTGACTGAATTGGAGCTTTGGTCCAATTGCTGGGTCAACATGCGGGTGTTTTCGTTGAACAGGGCTTCCAACTCCGTCGAGGCCTGTTCCAATTGATTGCCCAAGCGGCGCTCGGTGGCGGCCAGCAGGGTGCCCAACTGGGTGGATGTGATATCAAGTTTCGAAGTCAGGCCTTCGGTCACATGGGCGATGCGGTCAGAGGAAACACCAACGGTGCCTTCCAGCCTTTCGGTGATCTGGCCGTGGACGCCGTCAAGCTGGGCGACAACATCATCAGCCGTGCGCTGCAGGCGGCTGTAGATGGAGGTCGACGTATCTTGCAGTTTCGAGGTGAGATCGCCTGAAGCGCCGAGGAAGGCGGTGAGCAGGCCATCACGCGTTGTGGCAAACTTCTGCATGAATTCGCCGGAGACGCTGATCAAGCGGTCTGTGACATTGCCGCCCGAGTGTTCAATGTTCTGCGCGAGGGCAAGACCAGAGTCCTGCATCTGTCGGCTGACGATCTCGGAGGTTTCCTTGAGATGGGCCGCAATCGTGCCACTGGTCGCCACGAGCAGGTCATTCACATTGCCGCCGACGGATTCAAGGTTCTGCGAGACCAGAGCCGAGGTGCGGCCCATGTTGGCGTTGAGAGCATCGGCTGTGCCATTGAGGCGGGCCGCATGTTCGGCCATGGCCGTCAGCATTTCTTGCGTCAACGAGGCGGAGTTGCGGTTGACGGTGGCTGCCATGGATTCAGCAGTGCCATTGAGGCGTGATGTGGTTTCGGACAGTGCCGCTATCATCTCTTCGGCCATTGCAGACGAGGTGCGATTGACATTGGCCGCCATGGTTTCGGCGGTGCCGTTCATATGGGTGGTGGCCTGCGAAATCGCCGCCAGCATTTCCTGTGAAACGGTTGTCGAAGTGCGGTTGACGTTGGCTGCTACAGCATCCGCCGTTGCGCTCAGAAGGTTTGAAGCTTCGGTCAGCGATGTTGCATATTGGTCGGCGGAGGCCTTGATCGATCCCATCAGACCAGAACTTGAAGCGCCAAGCTGTGCCACCAAATTGCTGCTGGATTGATCAAGGTTGGCGACAAGCTGGCCACCCGTTTGCAGGAAGCGTTCATTGAAACGCACAGCCGAGTTTTCAAAATCACTCATCATTTTGGCAGATGATTGATCGACGTGATTGGTCAAATCGCTGCGGGCCATGGTCATGCGCTGGACATAATCCGCCGCAACGTTTTGCAGGCCGTTTGAAATCAGGCCATGGGCCTGCTCGATGCGGTTGGCCGTATCAAGGCCGGAGCGCTCAATCAAGAGCGCAGCATCGGAAGAACTTGTTGTCAATTGATAAGAGATCGTATCGCCAATCTGACCGAAGGTCTGGAGAAGTTCATTGGCAGTCTGCTTGGCTGAGTTGCTGGCCTGATTGGCTACACGTTCAATATTCTGCGCCACTTCGGTGTGGGCGCCCACGATTTGTTCGGAGCTCTGCCGCAGCAATTGCAGCAGATTGGTTTCCATGCCTTTCACTTCAGTGCCGAATTTGCGGGTTTCGCCGCCCAGGTTGTTGGCCGTGAAATTCAGTGTTTGAATATGTTCCTGCAATTGGCTGGAGAAGCCACGGAAGTCACCCACAAGCATGGTCGACATGCGCTCAAACTGGGCGGAGTGGTTGCCAATTTCCTGACCGGTTTCCGCGGCGCGCTGCGAAACCGCCTCGATGGTTTGGGCCAATTCCGCGGTTGAATTCTTCAAGCCATCTTCAAGGCGGCCAAAGGTCGAGAGCGCCACGTTGACAACATTGCCAAGGTTCTGCGTGTTGGATTCCAAGCGCTGCAACATGGGCTGGGCGTCGGAAGCCACGAGGCTCGAGGTCTGCTGCAAGGCGGCGCGCTGGGTTTCAAGCCCGTTCACAAGGCTGCGGATGCGGTCTTCGTTCGAACCGAAGGCGCGTTCAACGGCGGCGATTTCCTTGTGGACGATTTCTTCAAGGGCCGTGGCGCGCTGGAAGGCGTGTTCCACGCCGCCGACCAAAAGATCAACTTCCTGGCGCACGGCCTGGGCAATCGATGTTAATCCATCGGTCGCAATATCCTGTGGGCGAATGAGACGCATCGCTTGATGCATCAAGACTTCCGAGACCTGGCGCAGCTGCTGGGTGCGCCAGATGAAGAAGGCGATGGCCAACATGCCGAGCACGGGCAGAACCAGAAGTGCGAAGGCCTGCAGCAAACCGGCGGGCGTGCTGGCCTGCGTTGCGAAAACATCTTTGAACACCCAGAACCAGCCAGCAGCCCAGATGGCCGACAGGATGGCCGCAGCCCAGATCACGTCATAGGACGGCGCGCGGCGCAGGCGTTGCAGCATCATCGCGGTGCCTGGGTCATTCTCATTGGCGGGCTTGGCGCGCAAAGGGGCTTGCACCGGTGCGGGGGTTACATCGGGTGTTGTGGCATCAAGGCTTGGAAGCCTGCTGCGGCGACGATTATCAATTGGTTGTTTTGCCATTATTTACGCACCCTTCAGTTCCCGCCATCACGATTATTGAACCGTTTTGACCTTTGCCCCCCAAGCCAAACTTCCAGGTCGATAGACGTGATAAACTGCCCGCCGCCCCAAAAGGGCCTCATGGCCCCGGGAATGTGTTTACATCTATTAACCTATTTTTGCCCAAGCTTGAACCCGAAACGGGGGGTCATCCGCCGCTAATTGAAGATTTGGTTAAAATTGTGGAGCAAATTGAATCGACTCGGGAAATTGGATTTTAGGCGTTCTCTGGCAGGATCGGGCCTTCGGTCATTGGGGATATCACTCCGGAGACCCCAGGGCCTCATCCATGATCAAACAGCTTAAAGTTGCTGAACTCCAATTCCTGTCACAAGCCGGGTTAACCCATGTTTTTGACCGTAGGGTGCTGTCCCACCAGACGATGCAGGACGCTGCGCTGGCGGAAGAAATCCTCAACTTGTTTTTGGGCCAGATTGACAGGCTGGAGAAGGCGGATTGGTCCAGCCTCGAATTGCCTTTTGAAATGCATACGTTGCAGGGAGCCGCCGCCGTCATGGGCGCGCATCAGATCGAACAGCTTACAGATAACTGGAAAAAGCAAGGCACAGGTCTCGAACGGAAGCTGAAATTGGCCTTTGCCCAGTTCCGCGCTGCCGCCGAAAACGCCTGATCCCCGCACTGCGACCTTCCGGCTCAGGCAGGTTGCGTTTGCGGCTTCCTTCACCTAGATCAGGCCAGCAAAACCGTTTGAGGACCTAGGCCTATGGCGAAAATCACCTTCATTCAGCACAATGGCAGCGAAATCACGGCCAATGGCGTTGCCGGCATGACGGTGATGGAAACGGCTGTCAAAAACCAGGTGCTGGGCATTGATGCGGATTGCGGCGGGGCCTGCGCCTGCGCCACCTGCCATGTCTATGTGGCGCCGGAATGGAAAGACAAGGTCGGCCCGCGCAATCCGATGGAAGAAGACATGCTGGATTTTGCCTTTGACGTTCGGGACAATTCCAGGCTTTCCTGCCAGATCAAGGTTTCCGACGCGCTGGACGGCTTGCGCGTCACGGTGCCTGAGAAACAGTTTTAAGCGAGGGCTTCATGTCTGATGTGATTTCCACCGACGTCGTCATCATCGGTGCGGGCCCTTGTGGCTTGTTTGCGATTTTCGAATTGGGCCTTCTCGATATCAAATGCCACGTCATCGATATTCTTGATCGCGCCGGGGGCCAATGCGCCGAGCTTTATCCGGAAAAGCCGATCTATGATATTCCGGCCCTGCCGCTGGTCACGGGCGCAGATCTCACAACGCGGCTGATGGAACAGGCCAAGCCCTTCAAACCAGAATTTCATTTCAACCAGATGGTCACATCTCTTGAAAAGCGCGGGGAGAATGATTTCCATCTCACCACCGATGGCGGGCTGGAATTCCAATGCAAGGTTGTGGTGATCGCGGCGGGCGGTGGTTCGTTCCAACCGAAGAAGCCACCGATCCCCGGCATCGAAGCTTATGAAGGCGCCAGCGTTTATTATTCAGTGAAGAAGATGGAAGCGCTGCGCGGCAAGGACATCCTGATCATTGGCGGCGGAGACTCGGCGCTTGATTGGACCAACAATCTCCAGCCCATCGCAAAATCGCTCACGCTGCTCCATCGGCGCGATGAATTCCGCGCCGCGCCTGATAGCGTCGGCAAGATGCGCGCCCTTGTTGAGGCGGGCAAAATGCAATTGAAGATCGGCCAGGTGACAGGCCTCAAGGGTGAAGGCGGCGTGCTCGCTGCGGCCACCGTGAAAGGCGCTGATGGCGCAAGCTTTGATGTTTCCTGCAATGCCATGTTGCCGTTCTTCGGCCTCACCATGAAGCTTGGCCCCGTGGCCAATTGGGGTTTGAACCTTACTGAAAACCTGGTGAGCGTGGACACGGCGAAGTTCGAGACCAATGTGCCCGGCATTTTCGCGGTCGGCGACATCAATACTTATGCAGGCAAGCTCAAGCTGATCCTGTCAGGCTTCCATGAGGCCGCGCTCATGGCGCAACAGGCCTTCCGCTATATCAACCCGGGTGAGCGGCTGCTGTTCCAATACACCACGAGCAGCACAAACTTGCAGAAGAAGCTGGGCGTGGCTTAGGTTTTCGGCTCTATTTTTTAGAGCAGTAATTGAAACAGTAAAGCGGCGCCGGGGGAAAGACCTTTGCCACTATCAGAAGCTGGTTTTTTGGGTTTGATTTTGACGGCCTGTTTGCCGCAGTCGTGTGTTTTTGCAACGCCGGAATTGCCGCAGAGTTTGCGGTGATCTTTCGCCACCGCGCCATCTGACAATGCGCTGCCAAATGTAAAAGAGCAGCCTACCAGAACTGCCAAGATCGTCTTTGATGCGTTAGGCATTTTCAACTCTCTTTCAAAAGAGTTCAGCAAAGCCCCCAGCAAGTCTTTTGCGCCTAAATGGGCGACCTGTCCAATGCCGGAGCGCCGGGAGGGGGAGGGGAATGGAAGGGGCTTGCCAAACCGACGTCCGCCAAACGCCGACCTCAGACCGTCACCCCGCGCAGGCACCCCACCTCTCCATCGGCGGGCATGACCCGCCGATCCAGCCTTGCAACGAGTCCTCTGTTGTGACTTCCGCATTGCGGTCGATTAGGGTGGCAGTGAATTTAATTGTCAATTCGCCATTTGCTCTGAGGCCGTTGGAAGACGCTGGAAAAGCCCAGCCCCGGCCTGCGCCGGGGTGACGACGAGAGAGGGGGCCGGTGTGACGGTCGTCATGATGAAGGCTCGTGGAAATTCTATCAATTGCGCACTCCCTCCTACACCCTTGTTCCGTCACCCCGGCGCAGGCCGGGGTCGGGCTTTCTTTCCGATCTAAAACAAATACCTTGACTTTATTCCTAGCATCTGCCATATCCACCCCGCTCTCTTTCACCGGGGTCCTGTTCGCGACGGTGAGCTGGATGGAAGGGGGTGGCAGGTCCTGCAGATAAAGCAAACGTGGCTTTGTCATCGGGTATGTCGGTTGGATGCCCCAGTCACTAAGGGCCGGGCACGTAGTCGTGGCGTTTACGATGGGTTGTTGGCTTAACGCCTTCGAGCTGTAACAGGCGCCCGTCGCCCCTATCTACACGCTGATCCAGCTCCTTAAGGTGGGGTGTTCAGCAAGGGGTAAAATCGGACGTGCATCATCCAGCGGGTGAACCAAGCCTGTCCGCGCGTGGGGCAACCCAACGCATTTCATCGCGGCTCTACTCTAAGCCGCACCCGCGTCGGATTTCCCCACGCGCCTCCCTT
>JAYUEP010000045.1:0-7074 GCA_043739165.1 Hyphomicrobiales bacterium | reverse complement strand
AAGGCGCTGGACAGTTCTGATTTTACCGTGAAGGATACCCAGCTGTTGATTTCGCGGGTTCCTGACCGCGCCTTTTCTCTGGTGATTGAGACGACCTGCAACCCCGCTGCCAATACAGCCCTCTCTGGGCTCTACATGTCGAATGGGGTCTATTGCACACAATGCGAGGCGGAAGGTTTTCGTCGCATCACCTATTTCTATGACAGGCCGGATGTGATGGCGCGTTATCATGTGCGCATCGAGGCACCCAAGACCATTCCGGTTTTGCTTTCCAATGGCAATCCTTCTGCGCAGGGCGTGATTACAGATTCTAATCTCCACTTCGCCGAATGGACTGACCCCCACCCCAAGCCATCTTATTTGTTTGCTTTGGTGGCGGGTAATTTGGCGGAGGTGAAAGACACATTCACCACCATGCAAGGCCGTGACGTGATGCTGGGCATCTATGTTGAGAAGGGCAAGGAAGACCGCTGTGCCTGGGCGATGCAATCCCTCAAGACCTCAATGCGCTGGGACGAGAAAGTGTTCAAACGCGCCTATGATCTTGATGTGTTCAACATCGTTGCCGTGTCTGATTTCAACATGGGGGCAATGGAGAACAAGGGCCTCAATATTTTCAATGACAAATATATTCTGGCCTTGCCGAAGACCGCAACCGACACGGATTTCGAACTGATCGAAGCCATTATTGCCCATGAATATTTCCACAATTGGACGGGCAACCGGATCACTTGCCGCGACTGGTTTCAACTCTGCCTTAAAGAGGGGCTGACGGTTTTTCGCGATCAGGAATTCACCTCGGATCTGCGCTCGCGCGCTGTTAAACGCGTCGAAGATGTACAGGATTTGCGTGCCCGGCAATTTCCGGAAGACATGGGTCCGCTGCAACACCCGGCACGGCCTTCGAGTTATATTGAGATCAACAATTTTTACACCTCAACCGTCTACGAAAAAGGCGCTGAGCTTTGCCGGATGATGAAAGTGCTGATCGGTGATGCGGCCTTTGCCAAGGCGATGCAGCTTTATTTCAAGCGCCATGATGGCGAGGCGGCCACGGTTGAGGATTTTGTAGCCTGCATGGCCGATGCGTCCGGGCGCGATCTCAAACAGTTCTTCCGTTGGTATGAACAGGCGGGCACACCTCTGCTCACCGTCAAAGGGAGCTATGACGCCAAGCGCCAGACCTATCGCCTGAGCCTTGTTCAAAAAGTGAAACGGCTGAAGGGCCAGCCTGCCAAAAAAACTTTGCACATGCCGATCATGCTTGGTTTGATCGGACCTGATGGCACCGACATGAAGCTCAAATTGCATGGACATTCTCCACGTAACATTGCGATGATTGAATTGTCGCGGGCAAAGCAGGACTATATTTTTGAATCCTTGCCACACAAGCCCGTCCTTTCGGTCAATCGTGGTTTTTCCGCGCCCGTTACTGTGCAACAGAAAAACAGTGCTCGCGAATTGCTGTTCATGATTGCCCACGACAGTGACACGTTCAACCGCTGGGAGGCTGCGCAAGTTCTGGCGCAGCGCTTGATCATCGCCAATTACCGTGGGAAGCAGGCCCAGACTTGGGCAAAAGATGCTTCGGCTTTCGCGGCCGCGCTGGAAAAATGTTTGCGAGACACGGGGCTTGATCCCGCATTCAAAGCCAAGATGTTGGAGCTTCCGGATTTTGCGGAGCTTTGCGCCGTGCTGGCGGCGAATATCGACAGCGACAACCTCTATGCGGCGCGCGAAACTCTGCGCAAGCATCTGGCGCGAAGCATGGACAACGCGTTGCAACAAACATTTACGGCGACGCGTGTTGAAGGCCCTTACCTGCCGGACGCTGCCAGCACGGGCAAGCGCGCTTTGCATTTTGCCGCGCTTGGCATTGCGACTGCGGGAGGCGCGGCATGGGTTGTGCCGGCGCTACAGGACGATTTTGCCCAGGCGGACAACATGACAGTTGAATTTGGTGCCTTGCGACTGGGGGCGCGGCTTAACACGAAGACATCTGACGCGATGTTGGCGCGGTTTTACAAGTTGCATGCTGAAGATCATTTGCTGGTCGACAAGTGGTTTGCAGCTCAGGCGCTGATCCCCGATGCGAATGCAGCGTCGCGGGTGCGGGGCTTGATGGGCCACGAGGCCTTCACCATGAAAACGCCCAACCGCGTCTATGCCCTGCTGCGCAATTTCATTGGCGGCAATTTTGTTGGTTTCCATGCGGCGAGCGGGGCTGGCTATGCCTTGGCCGCTGAAGTCGTCCTGACATTGGATGCGATCAATCCGCAGGTGGCCTCAAGGCTGGCCACGGACTTTCGCAGCTGGCGAATGTTTGATGTGACAAGAAGGGGCAAGGCACAGGCAGCTTTGCAAAAAATCTTGAAGGCCAAGCCCCTGTCTCCCGATGTTTATGAGATCATATCGAGAACGCTTAAGGCCTGAGAAATCCGCCCTCGACTCTTGGCAAATCAGATTCCGCTTTGTTAAAGCTAGACACAAGTTGCGTTGGCGTTCGGCACAGGCATTGCGGCAGATCACTGTCCGATGGCCCGCTGCCCGATTGAAGCAAGGTTTCGGAATTGGCCAAGGCCCAGATCAAAGAGCTGTTCTTCAGAGATGCAACATTGCGCCTGCCATTGCTGGGCGGGCGCAGGTTGAATGTGACCGAACGTTCCATGCGGGTTTTGATTACGGGTTTGACGGCCCTGTTTCTTGCCATGCTGGCCGCGGCCCTGCTCTCGCAGCTCTGGGTCAGCCGCAACCAGAATCTGATTGAGGAGAGCCGCCTCACGCTGCTGCATGCCGAGCGCGCCACCCAAAATATCAAACTTCAATATCTCGAGCAGAAAGCCAAAAATGGGCAAGCCGTTCATTTGAGCCAAGAGTTGCTAGACAGGGTCGTGCCGGTTGATGCAACGGCTCATGACCGGTTTTTCATCCTGTTGGATGGCAATGGGCGGATTGTCGCCAGCGAACCGCTGCATCAGGATTGGATCGGCCAATCCATCGCCAACTTGATGGGCCCGCAGTTTGTGACGGAAGCAGTGGTCAATGGCAATGACATGGCGGCCACAAAACTTGCCACAGGCGAAGATGCCTTCATGGCCTCGCGCGACTTGGGCGAACTGCCGGGAAGCATTCTGGCAATGCAGAGGCAGGTTGATGTGCTGTCGATCTGGCGCGGCAGTGTGACCAAACTCACCTCACTCTTTGCTGTCACTTTCCTAGTGCTGATGCTGTTGGCCGGTGCGTTTCATTGGCAGGCTGGCAAGGCCTTTGAGGCTGATGAGATGCTGAGCCATGCCACGGGGCGGCTGGACAAGGCGCTGGAAGGTGGCGAGTGTGGCTTGTGGGATTGGAACCTGATGGGTGACAAGATCTTCTGGTCCAAATCCATGTATGACATTCTCGGCATGGTTCCCAAGGGCGAGTATCTCACCTTCAAGGAATTCGCGGCGCGGCTTCATCCCGAAGACGCCAGGGTGGACGACCTCGTGGACCAGCTGTTGCGCGGGCAGCGCAAAGAGTTCGATCAAGAATTCCGCATGCGTCATGAGAGGGGAACTTATATCTGGCTACGGGCCCGCGCCGCGCTGGCCAAGGGCCGGGCTTCGGATGACCCGCATCTGGTGGGCATCGTCTTTGATATTTCGCGGCAGAAACGTTTGGATGCGATGAACCGCGCGGCGGAAATGCGGCTCAAGGATGCTGTCGAGAATATTTCAGAGGCCTTTGTGCTGTGGGATACGGAAAGCAAGCTGGTGCTGTGCAATTCGAAATATCAGCAATTCCATTCCCTGCCGCCGGAAGTCTGCGAACCGGGCACGCCATATTCGATCGTGACATCGGCCGCGAAGGAACCTGTGGTTCAGCAATTCGTGGCGGGCGAGCGTGATGCCACTTCCGGGGCGCGGTCAATGGAAGTGCAGCTTTCCGACGGGCGCTGGTTGCAGATCAACGAGCGGCGCACCAAGGATGGCGGCTTCGTTTCGGTGGGCACTGATATCAGTGCGCTCAAAAAGCAGGAAGAGCATCTGCTTGAATCCGAGCGCAACCTGATGGTGACGGTGCGCGACCTGCAAAAAGAGCGCCAGTTGGCTGAAGAACAATCGCAGCGCCTGGCAGAATTGGCCGATAAATATGCATCTGAAAAAACTCGGGCCGAAGCGGCGAACCGGTCGAAGTCTGAATTCCTCGCCAACATGAGCCACGAGCTTCGTACGCCGCTCAACGCCGTCATTGGTTTTTCGGAAATCATGTCCCAGCAGATTTTTGGCCCCTTGGGCTCTGCCAAATATGCTGAGTATTCCAGTGACATTCGCAAGAGCGGGCAATTCTTGCTGGATGTGATCAACGATATTCTCGACATGTCAAAGATCGAGGCCGGCAAAACAGAACTCGAGATTGCCGATGTTGAACTTTCAAGCGTGATCGACGAAGTTTTGCGGCTAGTCGGATCACGCGCCGTCGAAGGCCGGCTTTCGATTGAGCGCGATGTCAAACTCATCCCGGCTTTCCGGGCTGACCGGCGGGCGCTGAAACAGGTGTTCATCAACCTGCTGTCCAATGCCGTCAAATTCACACCCGAAGGCGGCAAGGTGAAAATCGTCGCAACTCACGACCGCGACATTGTACGAGTTCAAATCATCGATACAGGCATTGGCATTCCCCAGCGCGATATCGACAAATTGGGGCGGCCTTTTGAACAGGTCGAAAACCAATTTACCAAATCGAGGGGCGGCTCCGGCCTCGGCCTTGCCATTTCCAAATCCCTGATCGATTTGCACGGCGGCAAGCTCACGATCGCGTCAAAAGAAGGCCGCGGGACGACGGTGACGGTTGACCTGCCCTTTGAGCGGGCCATCACTATCCAAGCCGCCTGAAACGTCTATGGCTTAGGCTTGTCGCGCTTTTGCTTGTCCACGATTTCTTTAGCGAGCAGTGCACGTTCTTCCGGCGTCAATTTGGCATAAAAGTCTTTCAACACCGCGCCACCCTTGGCGGCTAGGCTGTCTGGCCCTGTGGTGAAGCCATCGATCAATGTGTTGATTTTGGCCGCATCATAGTTGGGGTCGGCCAAGGCGGCAGCGATTTCCTCGGCATGTGCTCCCATTTGGGCCCGCAGCTTGTCAAAGTCAGGGCGGTTGTTGCGGAAGGCTGTGGCCAGTTCCACGCGCCTGTCCTTGGCAAGATCGCCAAAGAACTTGTGCGGAACGAACTGGTTGTAGTTGGCGACACCTTGACGATCCATCGGGTTGCGGTTGAACACATGGCCAATCAAAAGCCCGGCAATGCCGATATTGAGCATCAGCGAAGCCAAGAGGCAGAGGCGCCAGATGCCGTGGCTCGTGTCAGGCAGCCATGAAATTTTTGATCGCGGTGCTTGTCGGTCGGTCATGACTCATTGTCCACATCAAGGTTGCCCAGCTCTTCCATGCCCGCTGGGGCAAAATCTTGCGTCGCGCCCAGCATGGCAGTTTCGGTCAAGCCCTCAAACAAGCTGGTCGTCTGACCAGAGCCACCTACCCAGAAACCAATCATCAGCGAAGCCGCCAGAGCCGCCACCATGGGCAGGCGGAAGGACATTTTGGCTGGCTGGGCCCGCCGCTGTGGGAACAGGATGACGTTGTTGGAAGCAGTCGCAGCTACGCGCTGAGCCAGCCGGGCCTCGAAATCCATCGGCAACTGTGGTGCGCTGGCTGCCGCCAGCACCTTGTTCAGTTCATTATCGTTGAAGTCTTTCACCCTGTTCGTCATTGCCCCGCCTCCAAAACATTCAAGAGCTGATGCCCCTTGGGGCCCAGATTTTCCTTCAGCCCCCGGCGAGCCCGCGCCAATAGACTTTCCAATGCATCAACACTGACTTCCATTGTTGCGGCCGCTGCAATGTTGCTCATCTGCTCAAAGTGCACAAGCGTGAGGGCCAGCTTTTGCCGCTCCGGCAAGTCTGCAATGGCGTGGTCAATGGTGCGCGAGACCCACGCGAGGTCTGTCTGGGACTCTGCGCTCATTGCGCCGTCTGCCACATCATCAGCTGCTTCAATTTCCAACATCGGCTTTTGCCTGTATCTATCCATCACCAAATTTGAAGCCACCCGCAGGAGCCATCCTTTCAGGGCTTTGGCCTCCCTGATCTGACCGGGGTTGGCCCAAAGCCGCATGAAGGCCTCCTGCGCCACGTCATCAGCATCTGCATGGCCTCCATTCAGCCGCCAAGTGACGCGGAACACGTCCTTGTAGTAGCGCCCCACAAGAACTGCAAAAGCCTGCTGATTGCGGCGTGTTGCTGCTTCCAACAACGCCGCATCTGATGCTGAAGGCCAATCGGGCACAGCCTCATTTTTCACTTCGCGGATGGCCAATGACGCTCCCATTTGGACAATTGACGGGTGATTGACACATTTCCGTCGCTATTTCTCTGGGGCGATTTCCGGCAACCAAAGTTCGGCCAACAGGCCGGGCTTGTTGTCTGCCAAAATAAGCTTTCCGTCCAATAAGCTGGCCACGCCTGCGACCAAGCTCAGGCCGAGCCCGTTGCCGGGTTTGGAGCGGCTTTCATCAAGGCGCACGAAACGCTCCAGAACGCGTTCGTGCTCGCTTGCGGGAATGCCGTTGCCATGGTCGGCGACCGACAGGACAACATGATGGTCCTGTTTACGGCCTGATACCCTGATTTGGGCTGCCCCCTGGTTGCCCGCACCATATTTGATGGCATTGTCGATCAGGTTGATCAAGACCTGGGCCAAGAGTTCGCGCTTGGCCTTCACGCGCAAATTCAGCGCCGTATCACTCACCAAAGTACCGTGGTTTTCTTCAGCCAACGGGGTGTAGAGATCAACTACATCGTCCACAATTTCCTTGGCATCCACCACTTCGAGGCTGCTGCGGAGCTGGCCGGATTCAAGTTGCGTGATTGAAAGCAGTGCGTTGAAGGTTGACAGCAAGCTGTCGCTATCGACCAGCGTCTGCTGCAAAGCGGCGCGATAGTCGGCCTTGCTGTTTTGGCGCAAGGCGGCCTCGATACGGGCACGCAGCCGCGTCAAGGGTGTCTTCAGATCATGGGCAACGTTGGAGGATACTTCG
>JAYUEP010000044.1:0-2357 GCA_043739165.1 Hyphomicrobiales bacterium | reverse complement strand
TCAACTCGCAATCCTATGCGGTGATGATGGCCACCCCTGCGGATTTGGAAGATTTTGCTCTTGGCTTTGTTTTATCGGAAGGCTTGGTGGCGCATTGGAGCCATGTTCGCAATGTCATCGTGCTGAAGCAGGATGAGGGCTTCAGTGTGGATGTCTCCATTCCTGAAGATAAATTGCTCCGTGAACGGATGGTTTCACGGTCGCTTGAAGGTCGCGTGGGCTGTGGGCTGTGCGGCATTGCCGAATTGGAGGATGCCATTCGCATGCCTCGGGGCAAAGTTAAACGGGTTCCTTTCGTGGCCGTCGCCATTGCCAAGGCCTTTGCCGCCCTGCCCCAACATCAGCCGATGAATGAAATCAATCGCACGGTTCATGCGGCGGCCTATTGCGCGGCTGATGGAGACATTCTTCTGGCACGCGAAGATGTGGGCCGCCACAATGCTTTGGACAAATTGATCGGTGCGCTGGCGCGCAAGAGCCTCGCCCCCGTGCAGGGCTTTGTCTTGATGTCTTCGCGTTGCTCATTTGAGTTGGTGCAGAAATGCGCCCATGTTGGCATTGGGGCCTTGGCCACCATCTCTGCGCCCACGGCGCTGGCCTTGAAGCTGGCCCAGCAGGCGGGACTGCAACTCGCGGCACTTTCCAAAGATGGCGTGATGATTTTTGATGGAGTTCAAAATGGACAGTAAAGCTATTATCCGCATGGCCAACCAGATTGGCGGGTTTTTCAAATCCTATGGGACTGAAGAAGGCAAAAAGGAAGTGGCCGCCCATATCAATAATTTCTGGGAGCCGCGCATGCGCTCGAAGTTCTTTGAACTTCTGGCTGCAGGGGGCACGGGATTTGACCCCCTGGTGGTTGAGGCTTCAAAGCTGGTGCGCAAACCCGACAATCACAAGCCCGTGCAAAGCCGTTTGCCGAAGCATGGCGAAGAGAGCTGAAGTCTATTCTGGCCGCATGATCAAAGGCAATTTCCGCAAATTGGCAAAGCGCGTCGGCGCATTTAGATTTCACTCATGATGATTTCAGCTACGCGTTCCTGAAGTTGCCACAGGTGCTCATCATGAATGCCGAACTGCTCAAGATGGGTTACGGTGTTGTAGAGATATTCAACTCCAGAACCCCAATGCCCTGCGGCACGCGACAGCGTTTGCGCCACCTGTTCAAGTGACAAGCTTCCCTGATAGGAGTGGCCCATGTCACTGGCGATGAAGGCCAAAGCGCGCACTCTCTCGCGGCCTGCTACAACTTCAAGGACAGCCGGCACATTGCTGGCGGGCTTGTAAGTCATTTCCCGTTGCAACAGCCGGTCTATTTGAGACAGTTCATTGCCTTCCGGCAACGTGTAAACAATGCCCTCGCATGATCCCCCATGATCCAGTGCCATCATCAGGCCCGGTTGGGCTCTGGTGCCGCGCCATCTTTCAATCTTCAAACAGAATGATCTTTGCCAGCCGCTAAGTTCGCCTCTGACGTGTTCAACCGATTCAAATTCAGGTTTCCAGATCAGTGACCCATAGGCAAAGACGCGCAGCGGCTCTTTACCGAAGTCTGTCCAGAGCTGCGCTGCGGTCTGTAGGAAGTCTTCATCAGTCATTTCGACCCGATCGGGCGCTGGCCCTTCGTCAGTCTCGATACGATGAACTTTTGCGACCAGATCGCTTGTCAATCGCATTGGCCGGGCTTGTGTCATTGCGGACCTAACCTTTCGTCTTGCGTTTGGCCTTGGGCAGCTTCCACAGGTGTTCCACCAACTCATCCACCATGATGCCTTTTTCGGTATAGGCCTCGCCTGCCACTGAGATGCCCGCTTCGCGCACGGTGTCGGGATCGCCTGACACCAATGGGTGCCACCATGAGAGGCCGAGGCCCTCATTCAGGCGGCGGTAGGCGCAGCTTTCCGGCAACCAGCCCAGTTCACCCACATTCTTTGGCGTCAAGGCCACGCAATCATGGACTTTCTTGTGGCGGTTCTTGTAATCCGAACACTGACAGGTTTCGAGGTTGAGCAATTTGCAAGCGGCGCGGGTGTAGAGAAATTCGCCTGTGTCTTCGTCTTCCAGTTTGTTGAGGCAGCAGCGGCCGCAGCCATCGCAAAGGCTTTCCCATTCTTCACGGGACATCTCGGCGAGGGATTTGGTTTTCCAGAAAGGCTGGGTCATGGCGCGTGGCGTAAACCATACCCGTTGCAAAGATCAAGCCCTGTCGCAATTTGCCCTGATTTGGCCCTTATCTTGCTTCCAAGCAGCAGGGGCGTTAAATCCCATCCCAATTGGATATAAGCATTGAAAAACCTCCCCACCCGCAACCGGATCTTCCGTGCCATTTGGTCTGGCGATGCCTTCGTCAGCTCACA
>JAYUEP010000043.1:0-2362 GCA_043739165.1 Hyphomicrobiales bacterium | reverse complement strand
GCCCAAGGCCGCAATGGATGCCGGCGCAGACATATTGGTGATTGGCAGGGCCATCACGAGGGCCGCTGATCCTGCCAAGGCGGCAGCAGAAATCCTGGCGAGTCTTGCATGACCACGCGTGTCAAAATCTGCGGGCTTTCCACGGCAGACACCATGCAGGCGGCGCTGGATGCAGGTGCGGATTTCGTAGGGCTGATGTTTTATCCCAAATCGCCGCGCAATGTATCGTTGGAGCAAGCTGCGCCCTTGGCCACCCAGGCACGGGGCCGCGCCAAGATCGTTGCAGTCGTTGTCGACGCCGATGATGCCTCGCTGAAATCCATCATGAATTATGCCAAGCCGGATTACATTCAGGCCCACGGCAGTGAAACACCCCACCGCATTGAAGAGATCAAGAACCAAACTGGCGCTCGAGTGATCAAAGTGATCAAGGTGAAAGACGCTGGCGATGTGGCCTTGGCCAAAGACTACCGCGACCTGGCCGATCTCATCATGTTTGATCCCAAGGCCACAGAGGATGCACTGCCCGGTGGCAATGGCCTCTCCTTTGATTGGAACTGGCTCAAGGGCAAGGATGGTCTGTTCATGCTGGCGGGTGGGCTGACCCCCGAAAATGTGGCCCGGGCCATAGCGTTGACACGCGCCCCGATTGTAGATGTGTCTTCGGGCGTGGAAACGACACCGGGCAAGAAGGATATTGCCCTGATCAGAAAATTCATTGAGCGGGCCAAATCCGCCAGCTAAGACAGATTTATGACCGAGCTTACCCCCAATTCCTACCGCACCGGACCGGACCACAAAGGCCTGTTTGGCATTTATGGTGGCCGTTTCGTCGCCGAAACATTGATGCCACTGATCTTGCAGCTGGAGCAGGCCTATAAGGATGCGAAAGCAGACCCGACCTTCAAGGCTGAATTGAACAGCTTTCTTGAACACTACGTGGGTCGGCCTTCGCCATTATATTTTGCCGAACGGCTGACCGAGCACCTAGGCGGGGCTAAAATCTATTTCAAGCGTGAAGACCTCAATCACACGGGTGCGCACAAGATCAACAATGTGATGGGGCAAATCCTTTTGGCCCGTCGCATGGGCAAGAAGCGCATCATCGCTGAGACGGGCGCTGGCCAGCATGGTGTGGCCACCGCAACAGCCTGCGCGCGCTTTGGGCTTGAATGTGTGATCTATATGGGTGAGGTGGATATTGCGCGCCAGATGCCTAATGTGTTCCGCATGAAGCTGCTTGGGGCCACGGTGGTTCCAGCCAAGTCCGGTTCACGCACGCTGAAAGACGCGCTCAACGAAGCCCTGCGCGATTGGGTCGCCAATGTCGAAGACACGTTCTATTGCATCGGCACTGTGGCTGGCCCGCATCCCTACCCTGAGATGGTGCGCGATTTTCAATGTATCATTGGTGATGAAACCAGAAGCCAAATGATGCGCCATGAAGGCCGCTTGCCGGATTCCCTTGTTGCCGCCATCGGCGGTGGCAGCAATGCCATGGGCCTGTTCCATCCGTTTCTTGATGACAAGAGCGTGGAAATTTATGGTGTGGAAGCGGCGGGCCTTGGCCTCAAGACCAAGAACAAGCACGCGGCCTCGATCAGTGGCGGCAAGCCCGGCGTACTGCATGGCAACCGCACCTATTTGCTGATGGATGATGATGGCCAAATTCTCGAAGGCCATTCGATTTCAGCAGGCCTCGATTATCCCGGCATCGGGCCAGAACATGCCTGGCTCAATGACATCGGCCGGGTGACTTATGGCTCAGCGACCGACAAGGAAGCGCTGGAAGCTTTCCAACTCTGTTGCGCACTCGAAGGCATCATCCCGGCACTGGAGCCGTCGCACGCCATTGCCTATGCGATGAAGCTTGCACCCACAAAGCCCAAGGATCATCTGATGGTGATCAACTTGTCAGGGCGGGGTGATAAAGACATCTTCACCGTGGCTGAAGTTTTGGGGGTGAAGCTGTGAGCACGCGCATCGCCGATAAATTCGCCTCCCTAAAAAAAGAAGGCCGCGCTGCCATGATGACCTTCATCACGGCGGGCGATCCTGATCATGAAACCTCACTGAAAATCATTGAAGGTCTGCCCAAGGCGGGGGCTGACATCATTGAGCTTGGCATGCCGTTTACAGACCCGATGGCCGATGGCCCGGTCATTCAGGCGGGCGGGCTTCGCGCGCTGGCGGGCGGAGCCACGATGAAGAAAACCTTGGCGCTGCTGAAGGCCTTCCGCAAAGGTGACGACACCACACCAGTGGTGTTGATGGGTTATTACAATCCGATCTATGTTTATGGTGTGCCGAAGTTCCTCAAAGATGCCAAGGCCGCTGGTGCGGATGGTTTGATCGTGGTTGA
>JAYUEP010000042.1:0-7164 GCA_043739165.1 Hyphomicrobiales bacterium | reverse complement strand
CGAAATGCCCTTGTGGTGGAATGGTAGACGCGGCGGACTCAAAATCCGCTTCCGAGAGGAGTGGGGGTTCAAGTCCCTCCAAGGGCACCATCCAATCTCAGAAGCCCTCGAATGGCCGCATTCTTGCGAGAGATGGAATAATCATTGAACATGTGAGATGATGAAGCCGTGAAAGGTATTTGCCGCATAGGTCTTTCGGTTGCCATCGTGGCTGTGATGGTGGCGAATGCACGTGCCGATGATGTCAACGGCCCCAGCCTTTTGTTTGATCCCTTCTCTGGTGAAGTGATTTCACAAAACCGCGCGGGCGAGCCTTGGTACCCTGCCTCTCTCACCAAGCTGATGACCAGCTATGTCATTTTCAAGAAAATTCGTGACGGCAAATTGCGCCTTGACCAACAGGTGCCAATTTCGGAGCGGGCCCATTCCCAGCCGGCAAGCCACACAGGCCTGCCCACCGGGAAAACGGTGTCCGTCGACTTCGCTCTGCAGGCCCTGCTCGTCTATTCGGCCAATGACATGGCTTACGTTTTGGCTGAAGCGGCCAGTGGCAGCAGCGAAGCCTTTGCAGATGAAATGAACGACGTTGCCAAGACGATGGATTTGCAGGCGACACATTTTGTCAATCCAAATGGCTTGTTTGATCCGCGGCATATTTCGAGTGCGCGCGATCTTGGCGTGATCGCAGCCCTGATCGTCAATCAATATCCGGAGCATTTGCATTATTTCAGCCAGGAGGCCGTGATGGTTGGCAAGCGGCGTTTGCCCAACCACAACAGCCTCATTCGCATCATGCCGGAAGCCGTTGGCATGAAGACCGGCTTTGTATGCAATTCCGGTTACAATCTTGTCGGCTCCGCCGTTCGCAGTGGGCGGCAACTCATCTCGGTTGTGCTGGGTGCCCGATCCGGCGGGGTGCGGGCCAAGGCCTCGCGTGAAATGCTGGACAATGGCTTTGACGAGTTGAGCAAGCCCGGCCACGGCAAAGTCGGTGAGATTGCCGACCAAAGCTTTGGTTCCATCGTTCCGGCGGATATGACGACGACGGTGTGCAAGCGGAAAGAACCTGTCACGCCGGTGAATGCGCATCAAATGGCGGGCTGGGGTGTTTCATTCGGAACCTTTGATACCGCGATAAAGGCAGATATGGCGCTTCGTGGACGCTTGATCAGCCCGGCGGGCATCAATGCTGGCGGGACGGCGGGCATCATCAAATTGGAAAACAAGGCGGGCTATTCCGCAATGCTCTGGAACCTGACCCAAGAGAAAACCGCTTCGCTTTGCGGGCAATACAAGACCGATGGTGCCACCTGTGATGTGATGCCCGATGTTTTGTTGTTGCAAATGGCCGCCGCAGCGCCGCCGGATGATTCGGCCAATGCCCAGTCTGCCGATGAAGGCTCTGATGATGACAGTGTGAAACCCGTGTTGCCACCCAAGGGCTCCAAGGCTCCCAAAACCAAATATTCCTCACGTGGCCGATAGTTCCCTGCCGTGAACTTGACCCCCATTCCGACTGCGGTTCTGACTGGCTTTCTTGGGGCCGGCAAAACGTCCCTGCTCAACAACCTGCTGAAAGAACCGATGCTGGCCAATGCCTGCGTCATCATCAATGAGTTTGGCGAGATCGGCATTGACCATCTGCTGGTCGAAAAATCGGATGACAATATTGTTGAGCTTGCCGCTGGTTGCCTGTGCTGCACCATTCGCGGCGATTTGATCAACACGTTGACAGATTTGCTGGCGCGGCGCGATCAAGGAACCATTAAAGAATTTGACCGCGTGGTGATTGAAACCACGGGGTTGGCAGACCCCGCCCCGGTGCTTCATGCCTTGATGAGCGATCCCCTGTTGCTCAACCGCTTGCGGTTGGAAGGTGTGATCACTGCTGTCGATGGCGTAAACGGCTGGGCGACGCTCGATGCGCATCCTGAAGCTGTCAAGCAAGTTGCGGTGGCGGACCGGATTGTTTTGACCAAGCTTGATCTTTTGCACGGGGTCGAGGGCGAAGAGAAAATGTTTGCCATCATTGGCCGCATGCGCAAGCTTAACCCATCGGCGCGGCTGCTCACCACCCATCGCGGCGAGGCTACGGCCCCACGGCTGTTCAATATGGGCTTGTTTGATCCGGCCACCAAGACAGCCAATGTGAAGGGCTGGCTGGCGGATGAGGCGGTCGCCAGACAGCACCATCATCATCACGATGTATCGCGACACGATGCGCATATTCGCTCCTTTGCATTGCGTGAAGCCAATTCGATTTCGCCGCAAGGCCTTGAATTGTTTCTGGAGCTTTTGTCAGCTCAGCACGGTGCCAACATGTTGCGCATGAAGGGCGTGATCAAAGTTAGTGATGATCCTTCGCGGCCTTTGGCCATTCATGGTGTGCAGCATGTGTTTCATCCTCCAGTGCGGCTTTCTTCTTGGACAGATGGAATTGCCGAAACACGGTTGGTGTTCATTGTGAAAGATATCGCGCAGGCCGAAATAGAGAACCTGTTTCGCGCTTTCACCGATCAAGTCTCGGGCGGTGCAGACGCCTTTACCGACAAGACACTTTCACTCCACAGGTGAGCGATGGCAAAAAAAATCAAGGCCTGGGGCCTCAAGAAATGCGACACCACGATGAATGCTGTCGATTATATCAAGGCAAAGAAAGTGGTGGTCGAATTCACCGACTATTCGGTGGAAAAACCGTCGCTGGCGCAGATTGAAAAATGGGCTGTGGCCTTGGGCGGCTGGGAGAAGATGATCAATCGTTCCGGCTATACTTGGCGTGGGCTTGATCCTTCCGAAACGCTTGACCTAGACAACAAAAAGGCGGCGAAGCTCGCTGCAGCCCATACATCGCTCATCCGCCGTCCGCTCATTGAATATGAGGACGGCACAGTGACGGCGGGTTTTCCGCCCAAGGTTAAAGCGCTCTTTTGATTTTGAAGTGCAGGGCGTTGCCGATCTTTTCCTGCCGCAGCAACTCATGCCCTTGTTCGGTGCAAAAATGTGGCATGTCGATGGCGGCCACGGGATCAGTTGCGATCACGTGCAAGACCGCGCCACCTGCCATGGATTGCAAGCGCTTGCGGGCCTTCAGCACCGGCAAGGGGCAGAGCAGGCCTGAAAGATCGAGGGTGATTTCCTTGTGGTCTTCGGTCATGGCGTGAAGCTATAAGCCCAGCAACCAAAAGGTGCTATATGTCACTGCTCACAAAGTTGAAATTCACCGGCAAGATTGAAGGGCTTTATCTGCGCTCCTCGCGGGACGGCGGCTTTGAGAAGGCACCCACGGGCGAGATGCACCTCACCTTGGATGGGCCGGTGGGTGATTGTCACACAGGGCAAACCCGGAAATCTGACAGCCGCACCACCATGCTTTACAAGCGTGGACTTGATATTCGCAATGTGCGGCAACTCACGCTGCTGTCGGAGGAAGAGCTGCAAGTGATTGCTGATGAACTGGGCATCAGGCAGGTCGATCCCCCATGGCTTGGGGCCAATATCGTGTTCAGTGGCATCCGCGATCTCACTTTTCTGCCGCCGTCCACACGTCTGCAATTTCCATCAGGTGCGGTGATTGTGGTGGATATGGAAAACTATCCCTGTTCGCAAATTGCTGAAGTCGTCGGCCGCCACCATCCGGATGTGCAAAACATGGTGGTCAAGAAGGCCATGCACAAGCGTGGCCTCACGGCTTGGGTCGAGCGTGACGGCGTCATCAAGGCGGATGACGTAGTTACAGTCTTCATTCCACAACAACGCATCTATCCGCACGGGCTATGAGAGTTCTGGGTGCCATCATCGCAGGCGGCAAGTCCAGCCGCATGGGGCAGGACAAGGCCTTGATGGTTTGGCGCGGCAAGGCATTGATTGAGCGTGTGATTGAAAGGCTAGAACCGCAAGTGGATGAACTGGTGATCAATGCCAATAGACCTCTCCCTCCCATGCCTTCAGGGGAGGGTAGGGTGGGGTTGGTTCAGCGCAAACATGATTTGACGCCTAATACACTGAACCACCCCCACCCCGCCCTCCCCCGTGAAGAGCGGAGGAGGGGGCCGATTAGAGTGATCCCGGATCTCCTCAACATCGGCACCCCCCTCGCCGGGCTTCACGCGGTTTTAACTTACGCTTTGGAGAACAGTTTCGATGCTGTTCTCTCCGCACCTTGCGATGCGCCTTTGCTGCCCGAAGATTTGCGCCTGCGCTTGCAGGGTGATGGTGCCGCGATTGCCTGCTCCGGCGGGCAGGCGCATTTTCTCACCGGGCTTTGGCCCGCGGCTACCTTGCCTCTGCTTATAGGCCTGCGTCGCGTGCAGGACTTTGCCGCTGCCACTAAGGCGCGGCGGGTGGAATGGGCGGTTCAGGGCCACGATCCGTTCACCAACCTCAACACGCCTGAAGATTTGGCCCGCCTGTCGGAAAATCCCTGAGGGCTGTCGTTCCAATGGGCGGGGTGATGAGTTAGTCTCACTAGAGTGCCGGGAAACTTGACAGGACAGAACATGAAGACTCATGCGCGTGCAGTGGTGATTGGTGGTGGCGTGGTTGGCGTTTCAACGCTTTACCATCTGGCCAAAAAGGGTTGGAGTGATGTGGTTCTGCTCGAACGCAAAGAGTTGACATCCGGTTCCACCTGGCATGCGGCGGGATTGCTGCCCCTGTTCAATCTGTCTTATTCGGTTGGCCAAATTCACAAATACTCGGTGAAACTTTATGGTGAGCTGGAAAAGGAAACAGGTCAAAACGTCGGATTCAAAAAAGTATCCAACATTCGTCTCGCGCGCACCAAGGATCGCTGGGATGAGTTCATGTATTACGCAGGCGTTGCCGAAACCATCGGCGTGAAGGTGAACCTGCTCTCGCCGGAACAAGTGAAAGAAATCTGGCCGCTGTGTGAAACCGATGGCCTGCTCGGTGCCATTCAACATCCTGATGATGGCTATATTCAACCCGCCGATCTCACACAGGCCTTGGCCAAGGGGGCGCGTTCGCGCGGCGCTGAAATCCACCGCAACACCACCGTCACCGGCATTGAACAACTGCCTGATGGCAAGTGGCTGGTGAAGACCGATCAGGGCGACATCACTTGCGAACATGTGATTTCCTGTTCCGGCAATTTCGCCCGCAAGACTGGTGCCATGGTTGGCCTTGATATTCCCGTTATTCCGGTTGAACACCAATATATCGTCACTGAACCGCATCCGCTGATCAAAGAGCGCCAAGCCAAGGGCCTGCCAGAAATGGGCGTTTTGCGTGAAGCAGATTCCAGCTGGTATATGCGCGAGGAAAATGGCGGCTTGCTGTTGGGGCCTTATGAACATGGCGCACCAGCTTGCTATGTGGATGGGCCTTCAGATTCGTCTGAGTATGAATTGTTCCAGGAAGACCTTGATCGCTTGGCACCACATATCGAAACGGCAATCACCCGTGTTCCCGCCTTTGGCGAAGTGGGCATCAAGAAAGTTTATAACGGTGCCATTGCCTACACCCCAGATGGCTCACCCATCATTGGCCCGGCTTGGGACAAGAAAAATTTCTGGCTCAATGAAGGCCACAGCTTTGGTGTAACCGCAGCTGGCGGTGCAGGCTGGCAATTGGCTGAATGGATTGTGGATGGTGAACCCACCATTGACATGATGGGTGTGGATCCGCGCCGCTTCGGCCCCTACGCCACCAAAGGCTATCTCATCACCAAGAATGAAGAAGCCTATGCCGACGTCTTCACACCACATTATCCAGATGAAGAACGCGCTGCCGCAAGGCCGTTGAAGCGCACCCCGGTTTATGACCGGATGAAAAACCTTGGTGCGGTGTTTGGCAGCATCTATGGTTGGGAACGCCCAGGCTGGTTTGCGCCGAAAGGCTATGGCTTGTCGAAGGAAGAGTTGAATTCAGACGACACGATCACCAATCGCAACTATGCGCCAGCCGATACCGACGGCAAAATCAAAGAGAAGTGGTCTTTCCGCCGTTCCAACTATTTCAAATATGTTGGCGAAGAATGTTTGAATGTGATGAATGGTGTCGGCATTCAGGACATGTCGGCCTTCGCCAAGATGGAAGTTTCAGGCCCGGGTGCACGCGAATGGCTTGAATCGATTCTGGCCAACAAGATTCCAAAGAAGCAAGGCCGCATCGCACTCTGCCATTTGCTCAGCCCCAATGGCGGCGTGCGCGCTGAATTCACCGTTTATGAATGGTCACCGGGGCGGTTCTATCTGGTCTCAGCCGGTGCCTATGAGCGCCATGACCATGACTATCTGCGCAAGCTCGCGCCAACCGATGGATCGGTTCGCTTGCAACACCTCACCACGCGCCTTGGCGTGTTGGTGCTGGCGGGCCCGATGGCGCGCAAGCTTTTGGCCAAACTCACCAGTGCTGATCTTTCCAATGAGGCTTTCCCCTGGCTCTCAGGCAAGGAAATTTCTGTAGGCACCACCACAGCGCATGTGCTGCGCGTTAACTTTGTGGGCGAGCTTGGCTATGAATTCCATGGGCCGGTTGAGCAGCAGATCGCGCTGTTCGACCACTTGATGGAAGCGGGCAAGGAATTTGGCATCAAGCCATTTGGCATCAAGGCTATGTCATCGCTCTCGATTGAAAAATCTTACCGCCTCATTCCGCGTGAACTTTCCATAGAATACTCAGCTTATGAGTCTGGGCTTGATCGGTTTGTTCATCCCAATAAAGGCCAGTTTATTGGGCGTGATGCTTTGGTGGCTTCACGTGAAAAAGGCCTCAATTGGAATTTTGTCACCATGGAAGTGCATGGCGTGACCGACAAGGATTCCGATGCGCGTGGTTCTGAGCCAATTTATGCAAACGGCAAGCTCATTGGTCGTGCCACCAACGGTGGCTATGGCTGGCGCTGCGCGAAGTCTTTGGCACTGGCCATGGTGAAACCCGATCATTCAGCCCCCGGCACGGAGTTGGACATTAAAATCCTCGGCAAGCTGTTCAAAGCCATTGTCATCGGTGAAAGCCCCTATGATCCAAGCAATATAAGGCTCAGTGAGAACAAAAGAAATTCTACTTAAAATTGTATGATCGTGAGATCACCCTTCCAATGTTTTGCCTAATTTGATAGCCTGATTTTCGAATCGGGAGTTCAATTTGCAGCATCCATCGCAATCAAGACAAGGGTTTGGCTTGGTTGTGCTGGCGACTTTG
>JAYUEP010000041.1:0-2373 GCA_043739165.1 Hyphomicrobiales bacterium | reverse complement strand
ACCTCGCCATCAAGCCTTCAGGCACAGATCGAAGCCAAGCCCAGAGCATTTTTGCGGGCGAGTGTGATCTCGCCTTGGGCAACACCTATTACGTGGGTCTGATGGCGACCGATGAGAAAGAGCCGGAACAAAAAGATTGGGCCAAGGCGATCAAGATCCTCGTTCCCACCTCCCCTGCCATGTCCACCAATGTGAATATCTCCGGCATGATGTTGACCAAGGCTGCGCCCGACAAGGACAATGCCATCAAGCTGATGGAATTCCTCGCCAGCGATGAGGCCCAAAGCGCCTATGCCGCTTTGAACTTTGAATATCCCGCCAACCCAGCCGTGCCGCCCGCCCCCATCGTTGCCTCCTGGGGCGCTTTGCCCCGTGATCACATCAACCTGGGCGACATCGCCAAATATCAGGCCGACGCCGCCAATCTGGTCGATGAAACCGGCTTCAACAATTAAGTTTTTTTGCACGCCAACTTGTTGTAGGTCTGACCGTGGTTAACGAAATCTTCGTGTGTTTGCCCGAATCTGGGCCAGCACATGTGTGGGGAGTTCAAGATGCGTCATCTATTGATTTTGGCAACGGTCTGCGTGGCGGCATGTGTCGCCACACCAGCCATGGCCTTTGATACATTCATCCCGCTGGGCATGGGCTATTCAACCCAGGGCGGAAGTCTCTCGGGCCTCAGCGCACAAGAGCGCGACACCATCAATCAGGCCGACATCTACGAAACCGATATTTATCAACGCCAGCTGCACGCCCGCCAGAATGACAGCCGCATGCGACGTTTCAGCAGCGACCGCAATTCTAACGGCACGGATTTCAGCGTCGATTATTGACTGCGTTTAGTGAAGCGTGATCAAGGCGCGCGCTTGCCGTTGCGCTTCAGCAATTTCGGCCGCTGTCATTTCCAGCGCCAACTCACAGCGATAGGCCCGTGCGGCAGCGTTGCCCTTCATCGCTGAAATGTTGAACCATTTGTGAGCTTCCACCAAATTCTTTTCAACGCCCTGGCCCAGGCAATAGTTGAGGCCGAGTTCGAGAATATCTTCGGCCTTGGCTTGCACCGGGTCAAAACCCGGCAGAATTGAAACGTGCTTCATGTGATCACCCATCCTGTTGCGGCCCCATTGTTGTTTTTGTGAACCGTGACAGGAAATCTGCCAGCCCTTTTCCAACGCCGCGTTAAACGGCAGGCTTAAGGGGGCCTGAACGGGGCCTGACCTTGTTTCAGGATAGGTAACAAGATCATGGACTTAGATAAATTTTATCAGAAATTAAGCAAGCTTTTTTGAGGCTTTGTTCACCACGCGGCGATGTAAACTCAATGCCCCGGAACCGCCAATGTCAGCGCAATGGGCAGATGGTCCGAGCCTGCAGCGGGCCCGGCGCGTTCACTATCGAGGGTGCGAATGCCCGCACTGGTGAAGATGTGATCAATCGCCAGCTGTGGCAAACCGCGGTCCGCCGGCCAACTCGGCAAGCTGGTTTGGCGTATCAGCCCCAGCCGTTCCGCAAAACTCTGCGTCACCCGAGAAAACGGTGTGGCGTTGAAATCACCCATCACCAGCAAAGGTCCATGCACACTCTCAAGAAAGCGCGCCAGCTCCGTCACCTGCACCATCTGGGCACGGGCAAAGGGAAACCGGGCCGTATGCGTTCCCAGTACATTAAGGCCATTGTATTCCGGGCCCAGTGTCGCAGTCACATAGGGTGCCCCCAGCCATAGGCCCCGCGATGAAGTCGCGGTAAAAGGATGTTTGGAAACGATGGCGAGGTCACATTCCGCTTTGTCCCAGCACGTCACTTGATAGGGCCACTGCGCCTTGAGTGCATCAAGCACCGCCTGATTGGTGGGCACCAATTCCACCAGAGTTGCCACATCAGGATCAAACTGGCGGATGACATCGATAACTGCGGCGTTATCGGCATGACCACCGTGGACATTGAATTGCGCCACACGCAACCGCTTCTCGCCTGTCAATAACGGCCCTTCGGAGCCACCCGTCGCCAGCGCAGGCCAAAGCCCATAGAGCGTCACGAAGATGACAAACAGAATGGCACTGAACAGGCTCTTGAGGCGTGGCGCAAACGCCCCCAGCGCGCAAGCCGCCGCCAATAATCCAAACTGCACTGAAAATTGGGAGAACACGTCAAAGCGGATCCACAGGACACCGAGCCGCCCGAGGATCAGGCCGGAAATCCCCAGGCCCAGGCCGATGGCAGCACCACTCCAATCTCTGTGCTGGCGCCGTTTTGGGCCAAGCGCGATGCGCGGCGTCGCATCATTCGATGGTTTCGGAACTTGCTTCAACACGGCTACAAACCTTGCGGATCAAATGAGCCTGCTCTCCATCGGCAGCAGATCTTCGGGTG
>JAYUEP010000040.1:0-7176 GCA_043739165.1 Hyphomicrobiales bacterium | reverse complement strand
ATCCCAAGATCACACAGGGTGAATTGCCTTATAGCAAGGAAAACACCAAGGTCCTCGACGCTGATATTCAGTCTGCGGCCAGCGACAGCGAAAATATTACCACCATTACCAAGACGCCACCGCCCGAACCCGTGGATGAAAGTTTCAATTTGCAAACCGGTTCAACACTTGCCGCCGAATTGACCCAGCGCGGCGTTCCGCGTTCGGCCGCTGAAGCCCTAGTGGCGGCGATTGAGCCGGTTTTGCCCACCAGTCAAATCAAGGCCGGAACCAAATTTGAAGTCACCTTTGATCGGCAGATTGACTTTTATGGCCGCGAAGTGACGTTCCCCGTGTCTCTGTCCTTTGACCAGCCAGGCAAAGGCACGCTGAGCGTGGATGCCGATGAAGACGGCCTGTTTACCGCCTCGCTTGAAACGGCGGGCGATGAGCCCGGCGCGCAAGTGGCCGAAAAGCCCGCACCAACGCAGTTCCATACGGTCAGCGAAGTGGGTGCCAGCCTTTATGCCACGGCGAAGGACAAGTTGATCCCGGATTATATCACGTCCGAATTCACCCATGTGTTCTCCTATGATGTTGACTTCCAGCGCCAAGTGGGTGCGGCTGATACGTTTGAGCTCTTTTATGGCAACCCACTCTCCGGCTCTTCAGCCAAGCGCAAAGTGTTGCACATGGCCCGGCTTGTGATTGACGGCCAGCAGCGCACGTTCTTCCGCTTTACGACTGCCGACGGCCTGACCGATTATTTCGATGAAACGGGGCGCTCGGCGTCTCGTGCCTTGTTGAAGACACCCGTTTCTGGCGCCCATCTGACGTCCGGGTTTGGCGTCCGCATCCATCCCCTGCTTGGTTATTCCAAGATGCACGAGGGAGTGGACTTCGGTGCGGCTTCGGGCACGCCGATCCATGCGGCAGGTGCTGGCGAGATTGCACAGGCGGGTCGTGAAAGCGGTTACGGCAATGCCATCGAGATTGCCCACAATGATCATTATTCCACCTTCTATGCCCATATGAGCCGCTTTGCGGCGGGCATTCACGAGGGTGTGCGCGTGAACCAGGGCCAAGTGATCGGCTATGTCGGCTCGACAGGCCGCTCAACCGGGCCCCACTTGCATTTTGAAGTGCGCGTGGATGACAAGCCAGTCAATCCCATGACTGTACGCGCCACGGGCGGGCGCCAACTGGCAGGCAAGGATCTCGCCAGCTTCAAGGGCCTCAAGGAAAAGATCGTGGCCATGATGGAAAAGGCGCCATCCGCCGTTGAAGTTGCCCAAGCCAATAATCAGTAAATCAGATCAGGCCAGACTATTGGGCAATCGGATGTCAGGATCAAGGTTGACCCTGGGATTTGCGTAGATCTCGGCGGTGCGGCGATAGTTTTCCTCGGAAAATTTTTCGACCTTAATGTCATGAGATGTCACGGTTCCCAGATGAGAGTCTGTATCAAATGCAACCAGAGTGTCTTCAGTAAAGCGTGAATCCAATTCGCAGTACTCGAGAATACACTGGATTATTCTTACGCGATCATCAGTGAGCTCATTATATCTCACACTGCTGAGTGGCACTTGATCCTGACAAGCACGCAAGTAGTCTTTGACGTGGATCGACCACACGAGAGCAGCCACGCAATCAAAGGTCACCACATCAGCATTCAAATCCAAAATGCCATCACGTTCGCTCGCTGGCTTGTTGCCCGACATAATCCACCACATGAAGGGTCGAATTTCGGGCGGTATAGACATTGGCGCACCGGCAATTCTTTGGGCAAAGCCATAGATTGAGTTCGTCCAACTCTTGCCATCGCGATACATAAATATATTGATCGAAGACGCGACCGCGTCATGTGCAAGTTTGATTTGGGTATTGGTCTGGCTGAAATGCTTCACCACCAAGGTTTCAGCTTCGCGCGCGCCCGGGAACAATGACAGAAATTTGAATGCGGCTGCCATCAAGTTTTTAATGAGCTCGGGATCAATGGAAAACCGCTTTATGGCAAGATCAAAGAAAAATTCCGGCTCTGAAATGCACCATACACGTGGGACCTTGTTGAACACGTTGTGCAGCAATGTCGAACCGCAGTGGCCCATGTTGAAAACCTGAACCCATTTCTTTTGAACGGAAATCTGGGAAGCCATATCGATGAGTTCTGCAAAGGGGAGAGCGATCAGTCGCTTGGCCATTTTAAACTGTTCAAAGTAACTGAAGGGAACAGCCGCAAGATCACATGCATCGCCCACATCCAAAAAAATCGCCAGAGACTTTTCAAAGTCGAAGCTGAACAGCGTCCAGCCCGCACTTAAAACAATCTTTGACTCCGCTGAGCTCGTGGCAACCAAGGAAAAGTCGCGAGCCCACACATAGTCAACCAAGACAAAGTCTTTGCGCCCAACAATATCGAAAACCTCAACCATTCTCGCCTCCTGTCGAAGAACATAGATTGGCCCGCCGGAGCGGCAATTAACGGCCAAACCAAGGCAAATGTCCAGAATTTGACTTCACGTCACGTTCGCTATATCTCATTGAATATAACGGAGGATAGAATGAAGAAACTTGTTTTTGCCGCAATGGCTGTCTCATTGATGGCGAAGGGTGCTTTTGCCGCTGATCTTACCGTTTTCGCAGCGGCCAGTCTGAAAGGCGCGCTGGATGAAATTGGTGCGGCCTATAAGGCCAAGTCGGGCAATGGCATTGTGGCCAACTATGGCTCTTCCGCCACTTTGGCCAAACAGATTGAGGCGGCAGCGCCTGCTGATATTTTTATCTCCGCTGATGAACTGTGGATGGACGAGTTGGCGTCCAGGCAATTGATCAAGGCCGATACCCGCCACGATATTGCAGGCAACACCTTGGTGTTGATCAAAGCAAAGGACGCTAAGATCGATGTGAAGCTTGAAGCCATTGCCGATGCTTTGGGCGATGGCAAGCTGGCGCTGGCCGATATCAAATCCGTGCCTGCGGGCAAATATGCCAAGGCCGCCCTCGACACACTCAGCGAGTGGGCAGCGCTTGAGCCTCATGTGGTGATGCAGGACAATGTGCGCAGCGCCTTGGCCTTGGTAGCCAAGGGTGAAGCCAAGCTGGGTGTGGTCTATGGCAGCGATGTCTTGGCAGAGCCGAAAGTGGAAGTGGCGGCAACGTTTCCTGAAACCAGCCATGTCCCCATTCTCTACCCGGCCGCCGTCGTTGCCACATCCTCCAACCCCGATGCCAAGAGTTTTGTGGAATTTTTGCAATCCGCTGAAGCGCAGGCTATCCTGAAGAAGGATGGATTTACGCTGGTGAAATGACCGCAGAAGAACAAACAGTCGTCTGGCTCAGTTTCAAGGTGGCCTTGCTGGCCACCTTGTTTTGTCTGCCAGCGGCAGTTGGCCTTGCCCATGTTCTGGCGCGCAAGGACTTTTGGGGCAAGGCAGCACTTTCGGCGCTGGTGCATCTGCCACTGCTCCTGCCGCCTGTGGTCACGGGCTATCTGTTGCTCGAAGCCTTTGGGCGCAAGGGCACTATTGGCGCACCGCTTTATGATTGGTTGGGCCTCACCATCGCTTTCAAATGGACCGGTGCCGCCCTCGCGGCCGGGGTGATGGCGCTGCCTATCATGGTGCAGCCCATTCGCGTCGCCTTTGAACTGGCTGATAGCGAACTGGAAGAGGCCGCTTATGATCTGGGGGCGACGCGCTGGCAGCGCTTTGCCACCATCACCCTGCCCCTGGCCGCCCCCGGCATCATTGCTGCGGCGGTGCTTGGCTTTGTGAAATCGCTGGGCGAATTCGGCGCCACCATCACCTTTGTTTCCAACATTCCGGGCGAGACGCAGACTTTGGCGCTGGCGATCTATTCGCTGTTGCAAACGCCCAATGGCGATGCGGCAGCCACCCGGCTCATTTGGCTTTCGATGGCACTGGCAGTTGGAGCCTTGTTGCTCGCTGATGTTTACAGCCGCCGCCTCAAGCGCCGGAAGCCTAGTTCAGAGATTTGAAGGCGGCAGTGCTTTCCTTGGCGACGGTCTTTTCCAAAGCCCTAAACCGCTCAATTACCTTGTGGCCAAACTCCGTCACCTTGGCCCCGCCACCGCCCGCGCCGCCTGCGGAAGATTCCACGCAGGGATTTTCAAACATGTGGTTCAACTCATCGATCAGAAGCCAGGCGCGGCGGTAGGACATCTTCATTTTCTTGGCAGCCTGAGAGATGGAGCCCGTCTCGCCAATATGCTCCAGCAGTTCAACCTTGCCAGGGCCGAGGCGATGGCCATTGAAATCGAGTTTTAGAAGGGTGGAGGGCATTTAGTCATAGTACACGCAACACAAGGTTCCGTCACCTTGCCAAAGGTTGGGGCGTAGCTTTGTTTGATTTTGGATTTGTGAATTCAAGATGGACCCACGCCCTCGCGGGGATGACGAGAGTGGTGGCGCTAGCGCCTATAGTCGCCGAAATACAGATAGCCTTTGAAATGCTCAGGAAGCTTGTTCACCGTTTCCCAAACAAATCCTTCGTGCTTTGCTGACTTCTCTGCCCAATCATCTCGCTGAGTATCCCCTTCGGGAGCATTTCCGTGGGAGATGAGCCAACTGTAACTTTCGTTCAGTTTTCCCAAGAGCTCAGCTATATCCATACCAAACAGAGATCGAGACCGATGATACCCCATGCCTCGAAAGCTACCGTCAGCAGCAGCAATCGCCTCTTTGCTCGTCAAACCCGTTTGCATCGCCAAACTGCAGAAGATCACTAAGTTTTCATATATTTTCCAACGTTCATGAGAAAGGTCAAGTCGAAACCTCTCCTTCGAAAATCGGAAGGCAAGAAAAGCAAACGCTGCAGTTGCGATCGCACCAAAACTGGTTGGCACCAATTCCAATTTTGAGACATTCCAAAGCATCAACGCAAAAAGGGTGAATATGCCAGCAAAGATCAATGCAGCGGCTCTTTCGTATTGAGAGAAACTCAACCAACCTCGTATAAATGACTGTTTGATAGGTATCCAGCAGGACTGGACGCGATCCAAAATGCTCTTCTCCTCGGCTTTTGACATTGTTTAGTTCCTCAATGTACCGTCTTCGGTGCGGGTGCTTTGGGTGCGCCCACCACTTTGCCGTTGATGGTGAAGGCGCCGTCTTTCACATCAACCTTCACCGTGTCGCCGTCCTTCACTGCGCCTGCGAGAATTTCTTCCGCCAGCGGGTCTTGCACCTGCTTTTGAATCACGCGCTTCAAAGGCCGCGCGCCATAGGCGGGGTCATAGCCCTTGTCGGCCAGTGCGGTGCGCGCTGCGTCTGAAAGCTCGATCTCGATCTTGCGTTCGGCCACAAGCTTCCTCAGCCGTGCCATTTGAATATCAACAATGGCGCTCATGTTGGCGCGCTTCAGGCGGTGGAAGAGAATGATGTCGTCCAAACGGTTCAAGAACTCCGGGCGGAAGGCTTGTTTCACCACGCCCATCACCTGATCGCGCACTTCATCAACATCCTGATTTTCACCCAAGGCCACGAGGAATTCGGAACCAAGGTTCGAGGTCATGATGATCAGACAATTCTTGAAATCAACCGTGCGGCCCTGCCCGTCGGTCAGACGACCATCATCGAGAACTTGCAGGAGCACGTTGAATACATCGGGGTGGGCTTTTTCAACTTCATCGAAGAGCACCACTTGATAAGGCCTGCGGCGCACGGCTTCGGTGAGTGCGCCACCTTCATCATAACCGACATAGCCCGGAGGCGCGCCGATCAGCCGCGAGACTGAATGCTTTTCCATATATTCGCTCATGTCGAGGCGCACCATGGCGTGCTCGTCGTCAAAGAGATAAGACGCAAGCGCCTTGGTGAGCTCGGTTTTGCCCACGCCTGTGGGCCCTAAGAAGAGGAACGAGCCGATGGGGCGGTTCGGGTCTTGCAGACCAGCACGGGCGCGGCGCACGGCAGTGGAGACGGCTTCCACAGCTTCCGCTTGGCCCACCACGCGGCGGCCCAGTTCGGCTTCCATTTGCAACAGGCGGTCACGCTCACCTGCCAACATCTTGTCCACAGGAATGCCTGTCCAACGCGAGACGACCTGGCCGATGTGGGCCTCGGTCACCGCTTCTTCCATCATCTTGTTGGAGGATTGCTCTTCAGCGGCCTTAAGCTTTTTTTCGAGTTCGGGAATGGTGGCATAGGCCAGTTCGCCCGCTTTGGCGAAATCACCCTTGCGCTGCGCCAATTCCAAATCACGGCGCGCAGTTTCCAACTGTTCTTTCAACTTGGAAGCGGAGGCGAGTTTTTCTTTCTCGGCCTGCCAGTTGCGCGTCATGACCGCGGATTTTTCCTCTGTCTCGGCCAATTCTTTCTGCAGTTTTTCCAAACGATCTTTGGAAGCCGCGTCGGTTTCCTTCTTCAAGGCCTCCCGCTCGATCTGCAGCTGCATGATGCGCCGGTCGAGTTCGTCCAGTTCTTCCGGTTTGGAATCCACCTGCATGCGCAGGCGTGCTCCGGCCTCATCCATCAGGTCGATGGCCTTGTCAGGCAAGAAGCGGTCGGAGATGTAGCGGTTGGAAAGCTGGGCTGCGGCCACGATGGCAGCATCGGTGATGCGCACGCCGTGATGCAGTTCATATTTCTCTTTGATTCCACGCAGAATGGAAATCGTGTCTTCCACCGTGGGCTCTTCCACAAAGATCGGCTGGAAGCGGCGAGCCAAGGCTGCATCCTTTTCCACATGCTTGCGATATTCATCCAATGTGGTGGCGCCAACGCAATGCAATTCACCTCGCGCCAACGCGGGCTTCAACAAATTGGAGGCATCCATCGCGCCATCGGCCTTGCCCGCGCCCACCAGCGTGTGCATTTCATCGATGAACAGAATGATGCCGCCTGCCGCCGCTGTCACTTCTGAGAGAACAGCTTTCAGGCGCTCTTCAAACTCACCGCGAAATTTGGCGCCCGCAATCAGGGCACCCATGTCGAGGGCGAGCAGCTTCTTGTCCTTGAGGGATTCCGGCACATCGCCTTTGATGATGCGCAAAGCCAAGCCTTCGGCAATGGCGGTTTTGCCCACGCCGGGCTCGCCGATCAACACCGGATTGTTCTTGGTGCGGCGGGAGAGAACCTGAATGGTGCGGCGGATTTCATCATCGCGTCCGATCACCGGATCAAGCTTGCCTTCTCTGGCAGCTTCGGTGAGATCGCGTGAATATTTCTTCAGCGCATC
>JAYUEP010000039.1:0-7239 GCA_043739165.1 Hyphomicrobiales bacterium | reverse complement strand
GCTTTGATCAAGGCCCTTGAGGCCGTTGCGAGAGTTGAACCTGTATCACCATCGCCTGACTTGGCATCGAGCGCATTCAAATCGCCTTCAGCCGCAATCAGAATTTCACAGCAACGGCGGATGAGCTTTTCAGCCTTCGCATTCTTCGATGGCATGGGCTGGATCGGCATCAGGCCATCCGGGAGTGGCAGCACGATGACGTCGGAAATCTTGTGGCAGCCCGGCCAGGCGTGAGGGGCCACTTCGGCTTCGAGGCTGGCCAGTACATCGGCCTCCAAGGGCAGAAGCGAGATCGAAAAGCCATGCATGTCCAGCGATGTCATCATCGGCGCGGGCCCAATGAGATGGCTGATCCGTTTGCCAATGCGTGAGCCAAGCAGTTCTTCGACCAGCACCGACATCTCAAGCGGCGTGGCGCTGCCCAGATTATTGAGGAGTGCCACATGTGGCCCCGCCTTCATCTTTGCAGCCAACCGATCAACCATCATTTCTATGGCCTGTTGCGCACCTTGGAACTCCACCTGCTCAACACCAGCCTCACCATGAATGCCCAGGCCCAGCTCGGCCTTGCCATCGGGGATGCGGTCTTCCTTGGGTGAACCCGGCACAGTGCAGGTGTCCAATGACATGCCGATGGATGCGACACCGCCAATCACTTGCTGCGCCGCTTTGGTCACGGTTTCAAGATTGGCTCCCGCTTCAGCCAAGGCACCTGCAACCTTGTGAACAAAGAGCGTGCCTGCCACACCGCGCGGGCGTGGCAAATTTGGCAGCGCCACATCGTCATCAACAACAACCATGTTTACATTTACACCAAATGCCCGGGCCCGCTCTGCGGCCAGCCCGAAATTCAATCTGTCGCCAGTGTAATTCTTGACGATCAACAGGCAGCCTGCCGGGCCGGTCACTGCCAATATGCCAGCCAGAACGGCATCAACGGAAGGCGATGCAAAAACATCTCCGCACACCGCCGCAGTCAGCATGCCAAGCCCGACAAAGCCCGCATGTGATGGTTCGTGGCCTGAGCCACCGCCTGAGACGAGGGCAACCTTTGACCTGTTCCAATCCGTTCGAACCACAACTTTGATATGCGGATATCCATCAAGCCGTGCCAAGCGACCGTCTGCGGTGCGCAGTGCCCCGTCAATAGCCTCTGTCACCAGGGTTTCTTTGGCGTTAATGAATTGTTTCATGACCCTGTCTCCTCAGGCGATACGAACGCCACTGGCGTCGAAATAAAGTGGGGTGCGCGGTTGAATGGCGATGGGATTGCCGGGCTCAAGCCTGGTGTGAACATCAGTGAGCGTGATGATGTCATGGCCATCGAGTTTGAGATGCAATCGCGTTTGATCGCCCAAACGCTCGACGCGGGAAACTTTGGCGGTTTTGCCTTTGCCAAGTGCGATATGCTCGGGCCTCAAGCCAATCGATTTGGCATGGGCGGGGGCATTTCCAAAAACTTCCACCGGCAGAACATTGAGACGTGGAATGCCCAACCTGCCCGCTACATAAAGATTGGCTGGATTTTCATAAATTTCACGCGGTGAACCGAATTGCACCAATCGGCCATGATCAAGAACACCAATGTGCGTAGCCATGGTCATGGCTTCGATTTGGTCATGCGTCACATAAAGGAAAGTTGCGCCAAGATTGGCTTGAATGTTCTTGAGTTCCACGCGCAAATCCGCCCGCAGTTTGGCATCAAGCGAGCTCAGCGGTTCATCCATCAGATAGATTGCAGGATCACGCACCAGCGCGCGGCCGATGGAGACGCGTTGCATTTCACCGCCTGAAAGAGCTGTTGCCTTGTTATCAAGCTTGCCGGAAATGCGCAGCATCTCAGCCACTTCGCCGATCTTGCGTTTGATCACATCTTCGGGTGTGCGCAGAATGGGTGAGCGCAGCGGGAATGCCAAGTTGTCGCGTACTGTCAGATGCGGATAAAGCGAATATTGCTGGAACACCATGGCGATGTCACGCTGGGCTGGTGTCAAAGCCAAAGCGGATTTTCCACCAATCATGATCTCGCCTTTGTCGGGCCGCTCCAGGCCAGAGATCAGGCGCAGCGTCGTCGTCTTGCCGGCACCCGTGGGGCCAAGCAACACCACGAATGAACCATTGGGAATGGTCATGGTCACATCATCAAGGGCCGCTTCCTTGCCGAATGATTTGGAGACTTGCTTCAGTCTAACTTCAGCCATGGGCCAGCACTCCCTCATTCAACTCTGATCGCAGGGCCTTGCCCGTTTGATTGTCAAACAGGGTGACGGTCTTCTCATCAAACTGGAGCCCTACAGTTTCTCCCACATGCGCAACTTCGCCAGAGCCAGCGCGGGCTTTGATCGTGCCATGAGCAGTCTTGATGGTGATGATTTGGGTCGTGCCAAGATATTCAGTGGCTTTCACTTCGCCGCGATAGCCGCCGGCGTCAGCAATGCGGATATGCTCCGGCCTGATGCCGAAAGCCAGGTCGCCATCAAAAGGCACGCGCATCTGCGGAATCGACAGTTTGTGGTTTTGCACTTTCACGGATTTGGCGCTCGCCTCAACAGTACCATGAAAGCGCAAGAAATTCATCGAGGGCGAGCCAATGAAATCCGCCACAAACATGGTGGCGGGCTTGTCATAAATATCCTGTGGTTTGCCGAATTGCTCAATCACCCCGTGATTCATCACGACAATCTTGTCGCCCATTTGCATGGCTTCAAGTTGATCGTGGGTGACATAAACGGTGGTTGCCCCCATGCGGTCATGCAGGGCACGCAGTTCAATCGACATGTGCTCGCGAAACTCTGCATCGAGCGCGCCCAGGGGTTCATCCATCATGAAAGCTTTTGGGTTGCGCACGATGGCCCGACCCAGCGCCACACGCTGCCGATCACCACCGGACAAGCCGCCCACCGGCTTATCAAGAATGTTTTCGATGCCAAGAATCTTGGCAACTTCCAACACCTTGGAACGCACTTGATCGCGCGCCATGCCTTGGCTGACAAGAGGATAGCTCAGGTTTTTGCGCACGTTCATATGTGGGTAAAGCGCGAACATCTGAAATACAAAGGCAATGTCGCGTTGGCTGGCAGGCTTTTGCCCCACTTCTTCGCCGTCGATATAAATCTCGCCGGAACTCGGCAACTCAAGCCCGGCAATCATGCGCAATGTGGTGGTTTTGCCACAGCCAGAGGGGCCAAGAAGCATGAAAAATTCGCCATCTTCAATTTTGAACGAAGACGACTGCACGGCCGTGAAGCTGCCAAATCTCTTTTGCAAATTCTTGATTTGAATTTCAGCCATCACTCACTCCGGAAACTTTGAAACGACAATGAACATCACAGTCCCAATGAGCGTGACAAGGAACGAATAAGTGTAGAGCGCGAGAGCGAAAGGCTGCATCAACATCACAACACCCGCCGCAATCAATATCATTGCCAGCATTTCCCAGGCGCTGCGGCGCAGGCCCAATAACCCTCGAATGAAGTTCGTCATTTTCTCACCGCACCAAATGTGATGCCGCGCAGGAGATGCTTCCGCAGCAAGATTGTGAAAACCAAAATCGGAACAACAAACAAGGTGGTGGCCGTGGCGACGGCTGGCCAGTCCTGGCCGCCTTCGCCGATGATGAAGGGGATGAAGGGGGGCATGGTCTGCGCCTCCCCTGAGGTCAGCAGAACTGCAAAGGCGTATTCATTCCATGCGAAGATCAAACAGAATATGGCGGTTGAAGCGATGCCTGTTGCTGCTTGTGGCAACACAACTTTGCGAAAAGCCTGGAACCGCGTGTACCCGTCAATCATCGCGGCTTCCTCATATTCACGCGGAATTTCGTCGATGAACCCTTTGAGCAGCCACACGGCGAGAGACACGTTCACTGCCGTATAGAGCAAGATCATGCCGACCTTGGTGTCCGTCAATCCAACCGCGCGGTACATCAAATAGATCGGAATGGCCACAGCAATTGGCGGCATGAAGCGCGTGGACAAGATGAAGAAGAGGAGATCATCCGCTAGGGGGATTTTGAACCGTGAAAATGCATAGGCTGTCAGCGTGCCCAAAAAGACTGCGAGAAAGGTTGAGCCGAAAGCGATGATGACTGAATTGGTAAACCGTTGAACAACGTTGGACGGACCAGCGATGACCATGCTTTGCGCGCGTGCAATTTTGTCACAGACAGATGTGGCGGGGGGCAGTGTTGAGATGTAGTCGGCGGTTTGCCTCGTTCTCGTCGTGAACAAGTTGCAAGCCCCTTCCAACGATGGTTGGAAGATGATTTTGGGGGGATAGGAAATCGAATCCGGCCCAATCTTGAAGCCAGTGAGAATGATCCAAAATAGCGGGATCATCGTCACCAAGGCATAGACGATCACAACCGTGCCGGCAAAGCGCCGCGCCAAGGGCGTTGGGGCAACTACGGAATGGGCTGAAATATTTGCGCTCATGATAATGTCCTCATCCCTGCTTCACGCGTTTGAGTGCATTCACATAGATGTTGGCCAGTCCGAACACTGTTACAAAAAGAATGATGGCAAAGGCCGACGAATAGCCGGTGCGCCAGCTTTCAAAGGCCACCCGTTTCAAGGCAATGGATGCTAGTTCTGTTGTTGAACCGGGGCCGCCGGAGGTCAACAAATTGACCATGTCAAACATCTTGAAATTTTCGATGCCCCGGAACAACACGGCCAGCATGATAAAGGGCCGCGCCATAGGCAGCGTTATCGTCCAAAACTTTCTGAAAGCCGAGGCACGATCAACTTCCGCCGCTTCATAAATATAATCTGGAATGGACCGAAGACCCGCCAGACAAATCAGCATGACGTAAGGTGTCCACATCCAAACATCGACGATGATGATTGACCAAGGCGCCAGTTTCACATCGCCAATCATTTGGAAGGAAGATGGATCAACGCCAGTAAGGAATGAAATGATGTAGTTGAACAGGCCGATCTGCGGCTGATAGAGAAACGTCCAGAAGTTGCCGACCACAGCGGGTGATAGCATCATTGGAATGAGGATTATTGTTGTCCAAAAACTGTGGCCGCGGAATTTCTTGTCAATCAGCCACGCGAGGCTAAAGCCAATGACCATCTCCAGCAAAATTGTCCAAAACACAAAATGCGCGGTGGCTTGCATGAATTGCCAGACATCACTGTCGGTCAATATATCCTGATAGTGGCGGAGCCCCACCAATTGCACGGGTGTGCTGCGGTTGGCCTTGAAGTTGGTGAAGGACAAATAGATGGTCCAGATCAACGGGAAAATATTGATCGCGAGAAGCAGAAGCATGGTTGGCGCGACAAACAGCCAAGCCATGGTTCTCTCTGAAAAACCGCGCAAGGTTTTGTTCAAGGCAACATGTTTTGCTGTCGCATGTGCATTTGGTGAATCGAAATTGGGCATGGTTAGCCTTTAGCCTAACAGACCCCGAGGCCGAAACCCCGGGGTCGTCACGGCGGGAGGAAGGGTCTGGATTACTTGATCTTGCCTTCGTCTTTGAAGGTCTTGGTCCAATCGGCAACAAGCCCATCAAGCGCTTCTTTTGCTGTGCCTTTGTCAGCCACCACAAAATCATGGATGCGCTTTTGCATGGCTTGCATCAGCTCGGCATAGGATGGCTCAGCCCAGAAATCCTTCACGATCTTCATCGAAGCAACGAAAGATGGCGCATAGGGAGCGCTCTTGGCATAAGCATCAGATTCAAGCACGGCCTTGGAGGCCGAAGCGCCACCCAAATCCGTCCACTTCTGCTGCACTTTGCCCTGCGCAAACCACTTGATGTATTTCAGCGCGTTGTCTTTTTGGTCTGAGTAGGACACAACCGAAATGCCTTGGCCGCCCAGCTGGGTGAATTGGCCTGTGGGGCCAGCTGGATTGACGAAGAAGCCAATCTTGTCGCCGCCCACATTCGGGTCCTTGGCAAGGCCGGGGAAGAAGGCATACCAGTTCATTTGCATGGCAACCTGGCCGGATTTGAAAGCGTCAAGCCCTTCGCCCATATAGGCGTTGGTCATGCCCGGTGCTGTACAGCACTTGTAGAGATCCTTGTAAACTTCGAGCCCTTTGATGGCACCTGCTGAGTTAACCACGCCGTCCATTTTGTAGGGCGTCTTGGCGTCTTGATAGTCAAACCCATAGTTATACATGGCGTTGGTGACACCCATAGTGATGCCTTCCGAACCACGCTCCGTATAGATATATGCGCCGTAAACCTTCTTGCCATCAATTTCGCGGCCCTGGAAGAACTCGGCTACTTGCTTCAACTCTTCATAAGTTTTCGGTGGAGCCAGGTCGCGATTGTATTTCTTCTTGAATTCAGCCTGCAACTCAGGCTTGGCAAACCAATCCTTGCGATAGGTCCAACCCACGGCATCTGCCATGGCAGGAAGCGCCCAATAATTCGGTGTGTTCTTTGGCCACTGGGCGTAACCCACAACGGTTGCGTCAACGAAGGTGTCCATCTTGATGCCTTCTTTGTCAAAGAAGTCATTCAATTTCACATAGTGGCCGTTTTCCGCTGAACCACCGATCCACTGGCTGTCGCCGATGATTAAGTCGCAAAGCTTGCCATGAGAGTTCAGCTCGTTGATGAACCGGTCGGCATAGCTCGTCCATGGCACAAATTCGAATTTCATGTTGATGCCGGATTCCTTGGTGAAATCCTTGGACAGTTCAACAAGGGCATTTGCAGGGTCCCAGGCTGCCCAGCAAAGTGTCAAATCTTTCGATTGCGCTTGCGACGCCCCGAAAGAGCTGAACGCCGCCAAGGCAGCGGACATCATCAATGTTTTGGTCTTCATCTTAGGTCTCCTCCCAGTGGTGAGAGCTTTCCCCGGATTCTTGTCGCGAGGTCGCTCGGATTTCTACAAGCGGAAACATGCAAGATGTACGTACCTCTTGTCAATATAAATTGTTAGGTACGTACATCACAAATTAAAATCCTAACTGAATTTGAGTTATGGTATTGATTTAAAAAGATAGATTAAAACCTCAGACAGTGATCAGATTTTCTCGCATGACAATTTCAATGCGGATGGTCTCCTGGGACTCAACAATTTCTGTCTTGTCCAAATGCGCCCGCAGCACCCGGATTGAGCTTCTCACAATATGGCCGACGTTCTGCATGATCACCACATCCACCTCATCGGCCTCCAAGGCAGCGCGGGTTATTGGTGTGAGTTCGTGCATGATCACAGTGGCATGGCGAATGGTATCCGTGGCGCGCAAGACATCCAGAATGGCCGCATTGCC
>JAYUEP010000038.1:0-21583 GCA_043739165.1 Hyphomicrobiales bacterium | reverse complement strand
CCCTTCCCGGCAGATCTGAAACTGTTCCAACAGGTGCGTTTGCAGGCCTTTGAGAATGGGTTGATTTGCTATCCCGTGGGTGGCAATGCCGACGGTGTGAATGGCGACATCATCATTTTGGCACCGCCCTATAATGCCACGGACGCGGAACTGGCCGAGATTTGCGACAAGCTGGGCCAGAGCGTGCGGCAGGTTCTGGCCCGGATTTAAGCAGCTTCAAATCGGGTGTTTGCTATGCTAGCAGCAAGGTTACGTCCCGGTAGCTCAGCAGGATAGAGCACAGGTTTCCTAAACCTGGGGTCAGGGGTTCGAATCCCTTCCGGGACGCCAGATTTTTTCTATCGGTCTTGACTGTGGGGGCCCTGTCAGCTTGGCCGGATGCCACGCAGGCGCTCGCCGCGGCGGCGCAGGAGTTCGATGGTGACCAACAGCAGAGTTGAGAACACGATCAACACGCTGGCCGCCGCCGTGATTGTCGGGCTGATTTGCTCACGGATGCCTGAGAACATTTGACGGGGCAGTGTCCGTTGTTCGGGGCCACCGATAAACAGGATTACGATCACTTCGTCGAAGGATGTGACAAAGGCAAACAGCGCACCCGAAATCACTCCGGGAAGAATGAGCGGCATTACCACCTTGAAGAAGACTCTCGTGGGATGGGCCCCTAGCGAGGCCCCTGCGCGCATCAGCGTGCGATCAAAACTCATCAGGGTTGCCGTCACCGTGATCACCACGAAGGGTGTGGCCAGGGCCGTGTGCGCCAGGATGATCCCCGTCAATGTGCCATTGAGGCCAACTGAAGCGTAGAAGAAGAAAAGCCCAATGGCGGAAATGATGACCGGCACAATCATTGGCGAGATCAAGATCGCCATGATGGCGGCACGCCCCGGAATTCTGGCGCGCGAAAGACCCAAAGCCGCCAGGGTTCCAAGGCCGGTGGCAAGGATTGTGGTGGCAAAGGCCAAAATAAAGGACAGTTTGACGGCGCTGATCCATCGGTCGTTGGTAAAAAAGCCGTTCTCACCCACATACCATTTCAGTGAATAGCCAGGCATGGGATAGCTAAAGAAGGATTCCGAATTGAACGACAGCGGCATGATAGCGAGGATTGGCGCGATCAGGAACAACAACACCAGACCTACAAAGACCCGCAGGCCATAGTAGGATAGTTTCTCACCTGTGGTCATATAGGCGGGCAATGCCATGGCGGCCTATCCCAACTTCAACTTGTCGATGCCGATAAGGCGGTTGTAAACATAATACAGCGTGAGCGTGGCGACGAGCAGGACAAAGCCCAAGGCAGAGGCCTTGCCCCAATTATTTTCGCTGTTCATCGCGGTATCAATAAACCCGGCAATCATGTTGTCTGTCGGCCCACCCACCAGAGACGGCGTGATGAAATAACCGAGGCTGAGGATGAAGGTGAGCAAACACCCTGCCGCGATGCCGGGCAAGGTTTGCGGCACATAGACTGTTCTGAAGGCGTGGAAAGGTGACGCGCCCAAAGATTTTGCGGCGCGCATGTAGGTTGGCGAAATCGTCTTCATCACGCTGTAGATGGGCAGCAGTGTGAAGGGCAATTGAATGTGGGTCATTGCCAGAACCGTGGCGATCCGGGTTTTGTTGAGGTGTGGTTCCCCTGTCATTAATCCCAATTCATTGAGCACCCAGGTGACGCCGCTGAAATGCAGAAACTGGGTCATCACGCCGCCATCCTGCAATAGAATTGTCCAGGCGGTGGTGCGCACCAGAAGGGATGTCCAAAATGGCAGCAGCACAAATATCATCAGGATGCTGGCGGTGCGTTGCGGCAGCGTGGCCAGCATATAGGCCACCGGATAACCCAGAATCAAAGTGCAGAGTGTGACCAGCACGCTGATGCCCAATGTGCGCGCCAGAACCTGCACATAAATGGTGCGATCCTCAGGCATGGCACCGATGGAACCATCATCATTCTGCCGGAGATCAAGCACACTGAGCAAATAATAGGGTGTCAAGGCATGGCCAGCGCGTTTGACCACCACCCAGGTTGAAGTTTGGCCCCATACCGCATCGGCTGCAATGAAGGCATCTTTCCATGGACCAGCGGTCACCGTTTCAATTTTTCGCGCGGTGGCAACCACTTTGGATTTGAGGGTTGGAATTTCGTAATTCAAACGCTTGCCGATCAGCGCCAAAGTCTTGGCCTTGCTGGCCGCGTTGATTTCATTGGCGAAGGCATGAAACACTTCATCGTCGGGCAAGTCTTTGCCGTTCCATTGCTGCAGAAGCCGCGTAGTCTCGGGCAGGCTGTCGCGCAAGTTGGGATCATAGAATGCAGTCTTCATCATCACGACGATGGGAATAAGGAATGAGATGATGATGAACGCGAACAGGGGTGCGATGAGCGCAAACGCGCGCATGACTTCGCGGCGCTCTGCCTGCCGCAGTTTGGTTTTTAATGGCGTGCCATCGGCCGCCCGCATGACTTCGCTGGTCATTGCCTCAGATCAATTCAAATCGGGGCGGAAGTTTCCTCCCGCCCCGGATCAAATTACTTTGCAAGCCAAGCGTTGAACTTTTCCTTCAGTTCATCGCCATGATCGGCCCAGAAATGGGGATCGACGTTGAAAGCGGTCTTCAAATTATCTGGAGCCGTTGGCAAGTTCGGCAGAGTTGCAGGGGCAACATTGGGGATGGCATCGCGGTTTGCCGGACCATAGGCAATGTATTTGGTCTGCTCGGCCATGGCAGCGGGTTGCGAAGCGAAATTGATGAAGCGATAGGCGGCATCAATTTTCGGCGTACCCTTGGTGATGGTCCACCAATCCCAATCCAGGCCTTGATGATCCCAGACGATCTTGAAGGTCTTCTTGTCCTTGTCGATGGCGCCTTGTAGACGGCCATTCCATGCCGAGGTCATCACAACCTGGCCATCAGCCAAGAGTTGAGGGGCCTGTGCGCCCGATTCCCAGAACACGATATCTTTCTTGATGGTATCGAGCTTCTTGAACGCCCGTGCCACGCCTTCGGCCGTTGCGAGAAGCTTGTAAACGTCCTTGGCATCAGCGCCGTCAGCAATCAAAGCCCATTCCAAATTGACTGTTGGGTTCTTCTGCATGCCGCGCTTGCCGGGGAACTTGGTTGTATCAAAGAAGTCATTGATCGTGGTCGGGCCATTGGCTATCTTTGTGGTGTCATAGCCAAACACTGTTCCGTAGACGATATTTGGGACAGCACAATCCATCAGGTCGCCGCCAATAAACTTGGATCTGTCCAGCCCTGCCTTCTTCCAATCAATCGATTCCAGTGCCCCTTCGGCGCAGCCCTGCATTGCGGTGGCCGTATCGGCATCAATCACGTCCCATGTGATTGATTTGGCCTCCACCATCGCTTTGATCTTGGCCACTTCACCATTGTATTCGGCTTCGGTCACTTTGTTGCCTGCGGCGATATAGGGCACAATGAAGGCCTTGTGCTGAGACTCTGAATAAGCGCCGCCCCAAGACGTCACGGTCAATTCGTCGCCTGCACGGGCGGCTGTTGAAAAAGCCGACGCGGCCAGCAATGCGGTTGCAAACAAAACTGTAAATTTATTCATTTAACCCTCCAATTCACCGAGTCCCCGGCAAAATTATGTTGACGTCTTTGCGTAACCCGATTTCGCCGTCCTGTCGTTTTCGGGCCCCATAGGGAGGCACGTATCCTCAGGTCCTCTTTCGAAATCCTGGAACGATACTAGGCAAGGATCATAAAATTGCACAAGATAAATTCTAATCGCCGCGAATAGTTTTGGTCATGCCACAGCTCAGCTTCAGTGGTGGAATGTCCTGAAATCCAAGGCGCGGCAATCCTCGGCGCGCCACCCCATCTTGACGGTTGCGCCGCGTTCCAGGCCATGTTGCTTGGCTTTGTTCGGCACTTTGACGACAAAATTGTCATCGCCAGCCACTTCGAGGCGGACCCGGATATGGTCTCCCAGATAGATCAGTTCAGCAATCCTGGCATCCAGAAGGATGCCTCCATCCCTTGGTGGCGGGTTGATTTCAACCCGTTCGGGGCGAATGGACAGGAGGGTGCTTTCCCCCTTGTTTGCGACATTTACAGCTAAGGCCTTGACGATGTCACCCGAAGCCAGTTTGACGGTTGCGATTTTGTCGCGGCCAATTTCGCTGATCGTGCCCGGCAGTTTATTGTTCTCCCCAATGAACTGCGCGACAAATGAATTTTGCGGTCGCTCATAGAGTTCGTCCGGGGTTGAGAGCTGCTGCACCACACCGTCGTTGAAAACCGCAATGCGATTGGACATGGTGAGCGCTTCAGATTGGTCGTGGGTGACATAGACAATGGTTACACCCAGACGCTCATGAATATGCTTGATCTCATATTGCATCTGCTCGCGCAGCTGCTTGTCCAGCGCGCCAAGTGGTTCATCCATCAGGACCAACTCCGGCTCAAACACAAGCGCCCGCGCCACGGCAATGCGTTGTTGCTGACCGCCTGACAGTTGGCCCGGCCTGCGGCTGGCCATGCCGGGGAGTTCAACAAGCTTGAGGATTTTTTTGACGCGGTCTTCAATTTCTGCCTTGCCCAAACTGCGAACCTGCAATGGGAAAGCCAGATTTTCAGCCACCGTCATGTGCGGAAAAAGTGCGTAATTCTGGAAGACCATGCCGATGCCACGCTTGTGGGGCGGCGTATTATTGATGGGCTGGCCTTGCACGAAAATCTCGCCATGGGTGGCGGGCTCAAAACCGGCCAGCATCATCAGCGTGGTCGTTTTCCCGGATCCGGATGGCCCAAGCATGGTAAGGAATTCACCCTTGCCAATATCAAGGTTCAGATCTTTGACAACGAGGGTTTCGCCATCATAACTCTTTTGCACGCTGGCGAAACGCACCATTGTGTCTGAGACTGTCGCCGTGTTGCTCATCGCAATTCTTCCCCGCCCACCTCAGATCACTAGACTACATCGCGCCAGCAATGTGAAGCCAGAAACTCACTTGCGCTTTTTGGCTGGTTTCTTTGCTGATTTGACTTTGGCTTTTACAATCAGATGTTCTGGCCCATAAGGGAAGGCCGTAATGTTGCGGTTGCCCTTTTCGGTGATAACCAGAATGTCATGTTCACGGTAGCCACCGGAACCTTTTTGGCCCTCGGGGATCATGATCATGGGTTCCATTGAAACCACCATGCCGGGCTCCAAAACCGTATCGCAATCTTCACGCAGTTCGAGCCCGCCTTCGCGACCGTAATAATGGCAAAGCACGCCGAAGGAATGGCCATAGCCAAAGGTGCGGTATTTCAAGAGATCATGCTGGGCGTAAATATCGTTCAAAGATTTTGCGATGTCGGAACAGCGTGCGCCGGGCACCAACAGCTTCTTGCCGATATCATGCACATGGCAATTCACTTCCCACATGCGCAAGTGCTCTTTGCTTGCGGTGTCTGCAAAAAGAGTGCGTTCCAGCGCCACATAATAGCCTGCCACCATGGGGAAGCAATTAAGTGACAGAATGTCGCCCTTTTTGATTTTGCGGCTGGTCACAGGGTTGTGGGCACCATCGGTGTTCACACCTGATTGGAACCACGTCCATGTATCCATCAATTCGGCATGGGGCCAGACCTTAGCGATTTCGCGCACCATGGTTTGGGTGGAATGCAGTGCCACTTCATGCTCTGGCACACCAACGCCAATGGCTTCAACACAGGCCGCGCCACCGATATCTGCAATGCGCGTCATCTTGGTGATATGGGTGATTTCCTCGGCAGATTTGATCATGCGCATACGCATGGAGGGCGCTGCCACATCGACCAATTCCACGCCGGGGAAGGCATCCTGAAGCGCTTTGCGAAAATCTAGGTTCACATGATCAAATTCGATGCCAACGCGTTTGGCGTTCTTGATCAGGCCCTGGACTGCCGCGAAATAATTGTCCTTGGACCAGTCGGTATAAGTCACATTGTCGCCGAAGGTGCGTCTGGCAGGCTGCCCGCCGTCAATGGCAGCGGTGACGCTGGTTGCCGCCTTTTGGGTAATAACCAACCCGTATTTTCGGCCGAAGTAGCAATAGAGAAAGTCTGATAGATAGCAGATGTTATGGTAGGACGTGAACAAGCAGGCATCGACGTCGGCCTTGGCCATCCAGCCACGAATATTATCCTGCCGCCTTTGCATTTCCGCCGCGGAGAAAGTTGGTTTTGGCGGTTTGCCGTTGTTGCGATAGTCAACGACAGTGGGGCGCACACTTATGGCCATTCTGAATTTCCTTTAAAATCTCGCTCCGTTCTTCATGAAAACTGCTGCTTGTGTCAAAAGATGATCACTCACATACTGCATGAGTTATTTTCATGGAGCCATTGTGTCCTCTCTGCCCCCGCTCAGCGCTCTTAGAAGTTTGGAAGCCGCTGCCCGAAACAACAGTTTTTCGAGGGCGGCGGATGAGTTGCACGTCACCCAATCCGCCATCAGCCACCAAATTCGGCAGCTTGAAGACTGGTTTGGTGTGGCACTGTTTGATCGGCAGGGCCGTCTCACCATGCCAACACCTGAGGGAGCTGAACTGGCGCGTTCCCTGGCGGATGCTTTCCACATTATCGGCACCGCTTGCCAGCGGATCGCCAAAAGTGACGGCAGGCCATCGTTGACTGTTGCTGCCATACCTTCGGTTGCCACGATTTGGCTGATCCCCCGACTTCCCGCCTTCAGCAGAATGCATCCAGAAATCAATGTCCGCCTGATGCACGCAAATTACGGGCAGCCCGTTGATTTCGGCGACGTTGACCTCGCCATCACCTATGGTGATTGGAGTGAAGCACCTTCTCATGCGGCCAAATTTCTCGAAGGTGTTTCAGTGCCTGTGTGTAGCGCGCTTTACCGTGATCAAGTGGGACCAATCAAGGAACCCGCCGATCTGCTGAAATGCACTTTGCTGCATGATTTTGACCGCAGGCCGTGGTCACGCTGGTTCAAGACTGTGAGCCTCAAAGTTGAAAGCCAACTGCCGGGTCCCTTGTTTGAAGGTTTCAACCTGCTGCATTCGGCCCTGCTTTCCGCCCAGGGGGTGGGATTGGCCCCTACCGCCATCTTGGCCGATGATCTGAAAAGCGGCAGGCTTGTCAGACTCTTTGATATCGGCGTGTTGCAGGAAAAGGCCTATTACATTTCGGAACCGCCAAACCCACGCATCAGCCGCGCCGCCGAGGTGGAGGTCTTCAAGCGGTGGATCTTGGGCGAAGTTCGCGAAATCGGAGAGGGCGGTACGGACAACGCCAGTCATTTGATCTGAATTCATTTTTGTCCCCTAAGAGTCGTCAGGAATCCTTGCTTATGAGTTGCGAGTCAACTGGCTTGACAAGCGGAGCGGCGGCTCTCATTTCAGTTCCATGTTTAAGCCACCTCTCACCATCCTCCTGACAGCGCCGCGCGGGTTTTGCGCGGGCGTGGTGCGTGCCATTGATATTGTCGAGCGCGCGCTGGAAATTTATGGGGCACCTGTTTATGTGCGCCACGAGATTGTGCACAACAAGTTTGTGGTGGATGACTTGAAGGCCAAGGGTGCGGTGTTCGTGGATGAGTTGGATGAAATTCCGCCGGGCGATCGGCCCGTTGTCTTTTCCGCCCATGGGGTGCCCAAGGCGGTGCCGACCGAAGCTTCACGCCGTGCGATGTTTCAGATCGATGCGACATGCCCGTTGGTCACCAAGGTTCACATGGAGGCTCAGCGGCATTTTGACCAGGGACTTGAACTCATCCTGATTGGACACAAGAACCATCCGGAAGTGATTGGCACGATGGGACAACTGCCCGCAGGGGCCATCACCTTGATCGAGACGACTGAGGACGCAGCTCTGGTTCAAGTGCGCGACCCTGACAGGCTGGCCTATGTGACGCAGACGACGTTGTCGGTGGATGATACCAAGGACGTGATTGCAGTTTTGCAGACGCGGTTTCCTGCCATCAAGGGGCCGACGCGCGAAGACATTTGCTATGCCACGACCAATCGCCAGGAGGCGGTGAAATCCATCGCCGGGAAGATTGATTCGCTCATTGTGGTGGGTGCGCCAAATTCATCGAATTCGAAACGCCTTGTTGAAGTGGGCGAGAAGAATGGCTGCCCGAGTGGGTTTCTGGTGCAGCGTGCCACAGATTTAAATTGGGCGGCACTGAAAGATGCAAAAACAATTGGCCTTTCGGCGGGAGCTTCTGCGCCCGAGGTTTTGGTCAATGAAATTATCGATGCCTTCCGTCTTCACTTTGATGTGACGGTTGAGAGCGTTGTGCTGCGCGAGGAGAATGTGTCTTTCAAGTTGCCGCGCGAGTTGCGGCCGCATGGCGTGCCCGCCGCATGACGGCGAAGAAAGTGATCATTCACACCGATGGGGCTTGTTCCGGCAACCCGGGACCCGGTGGCTGGGGGGCCATCCTCGACTATCGTGGCAGCCGCAAAGAACTTTCGGGCGGTGAGCCGCTGACGACCAACAACCGTATGGAACTGTTGGCAGCCATCGAGGCTCTCAATGCGCTGAAGCGGCCTTGTGCAGTGGAGATGCATGTCGATTCACAATATGTGAAAGACGGCATTACCAAATGGATCCACGGCTGGAAACGCAACGGCTGGAAGACGGCAGACAAGAAGCCAGTCAAGAATCTGGAGCTATGGCAGGCGCTCGACGCTGCCATTCAGAGGCACGAGATTTCCTGGCATTGGGTAAAGGGCCACGTTGGCCACCCCGAGAATGAACGCGCGGATGAATTGGCGCGCATCGGCATGGAGCCTTACAAGGGCAAAACTGGGCGATCCAACACGGTCAACTCGTAAGACTGCAATCGACAGACAGGGTTTCTTTTGGCGCGGCAGGATCAGTTATGGGCTTGCCATCGACGGATACTTTGAAAGCGAAGTCTTTGCCCTGATACTGTCCGCTGACCACAATGTCATCGCCGGGCAGCACTTGGGTTTTGTCAGCCAAGCATTGCTTGGTCTTCTCTTGAGCCAAGGCCAATGTTGGCACTAATAATAAAACAACGACAAACTTGAACACAGACAGCCTCACCCGAAAGGGTGGAAGCTAGGAGCCCATTCGGAAAAGGGCCATCATTCGGGAACGGTTATCCCCGGTTAGGAGAGCTCTGTGGATAAGGTCTAAAGTTGGGTTAGGATTGTGTCCGCGCCAGAAACGTTGACTCCGGATTTTTCTTCGACGTTCAGGGCTTTGACAATGCCATTGACCACAATCATGGAATAGCGGCGCGAGCGCAACCCCATGAACCCGGCACTCATGTCCTTCTCCAACCCGCAGGCTTTAGCGAAACTGCCGTTGCCGTCCGCCAACATGATGATCTTGCCGTCGGCCCCGGAAGCTTTGCTCCAAGCCTTCATCACATGGGGGTCATTCACCGAGGTGCAGGCGACAGTATCTACGCCCTTGGCGATGATGGCTGCCGCATGTTCCACAAAACCCGGCATGTGGTTCATCGAACAGGTGGGGGTGAATGCGCCGGGCACTGCGAAAAGAACGACCTTTTTACCGGCAAAAACCTGGTCTGTAGTGAGCTTCACTTGGCCATCAGCGTTAAAGCTGATGAAGTCTGCTGCGGGCAAATTGTCACCGATCTTGATCATAGGTCTCTCCAGTTGAAGGGAGACTTAGGTGACAGTGACGGCCTGTTCAAGACCCTTTCCCTTGGTGCTGGCGGTGAGGCGTAACTGTTCGCCACTCAGCTTGCGGCCTTCTTGAAGGCCGTCGATTTTCAGCCGCGCCAGCCTGCCATCAAACACGGGCTTGCGGAAATAGACGCCCTCGGGGCCATCAACAAAAATATCCTCAAAACCTTGGGTGAGCGTGAGTTCCAGCCCGGCGGTAGTGTGCTCGGCTTTGGTGGCGACCTTGCCTTGCTTGGGAACCTGTTCGAGATATTTGTCGAGCAGCCGATCATCCAGCACGGCAGATGATAGCTCTGCCTCAAATTTCACCGGCTTGCAGATTTTTTCGCAGACGCCAAAAAAGGCGCTCAATTTGCCTTGGGGCCCGCCATGTTTGAGCGCCGGGTTAATCGTGGGTTTCACAATGAACACCACCTCGTCGTGATAGCCAAGCGCTTCGCCGCTGTCATCAATCAACCGACGGGGCAGAGGATAGAGGATGTTGATGGCTACGATTTCGGGGCTGTCCAACTTGATTTGGGGTGGGATGCCTGCCTCTCCCGGCACGCGCCAATAGGTTTTCCAGCCCTTCGCCAGCTTGACATGAAGGCCCAGTGTGATGGCCTTTTCATCCATGCCTCCTGCAATGAGGCGCGTTTCCCAGTCTGGCGTGGCAGCGCGGGACGGGGCGGAGAAAGGGAAGGTGGCCATTGCCGCCAAGAGGGTTCTTCTGTGCATTGTACATATTTAACCTTTGCGATGATCATCTGCCAATCACCTTCCTGTCACTTTGTTTTGGGATTATGGTGATGCCATGACCAAGCGCATTTCGCTCAAAGGCAAGCTGCTGATTGCCATGCCGTCGGTCCAAGGGGACGACTTTGCGAAGTCGGTGGTGTTCCTCTGTGCGCATAGCGAAGACGGCGCCATGGGACTTGTTATCAACAAGCCTGCGCCGCGCATGGTGTTTGCCGATCTTGTTGAAAAGCTTGCGTTGGACCAAACCTCTGAAGACATTCTGCAGCTGCCGGTGATGCTGGGTGGGCCGGTCAAACAATTTCAAGGGTTTGTGTTGCATAGCGGCGACTATGCAGCAGACGAAACCTTGCGCATTTCACCGGAGTTTTCGCTGACTGCCACGGTGGATATTCTCAAAGCCATTGCGAGGGGCAAAGGTCCGGCGCGGAAGATTTTGGCATTGGGTTACGCTGGCTGGTCTCCGGGGCAGCTCGAAAGCGAGATCATGCGCAATGGGTGGCTCCATTGCGATGCCGATGCCGCCTTGGTGTTCGGTGGCTCGCGTGAGCTGCTCCACGACGCAGCCTTGGCGAAGCTGGGAGTGAGCGCGGCGATGCTTTCCAGTGAGGCGGGCAGGGCCTAGTTTGCTTTTCGTTCGGCGTTGAGCCAATCAAAAAAGGCCACAACTCGGGCGTCTTTCCAGCGCTCTTCCGGACACACAAAGTGGTAATCATCTTCCACACTGCCATAGATCAGGTCGGGAAATGGTGCGACGAGCTTGCCGTTGTCAAAGTCTTCTTGCATCAGGGTTAAATCCGCCAGTGTCACGCCTTCTCCCATCATGGCGGCCTGGGCAGCCATGTCCCGGTTGGGATAGACTTCGCCGCGTGTCACCACAAAATCTTCCGGGCAAAACCGTTTGGCCCATTTTCTCCAATCGTAAAAGTCTTCCGAAGCATGAAGAAGATTGACCTTTGCAAGATCATTCACCGTCTTGAGCTTTTTGCGATCAAGGAACTGTGGGGCGCAAGCAGGTGTCAGCGCCAGTGGAAAGATTGTTACTGCTTTGATGCCCTTTGGAAGACCGCCTACGGTGCACGTCAATCCGACATCATAGCTGCGTGCAACAAACTCGTCCCATGTGCAGAACTTGGTGGTGAGTTCCACATCAAAGCCGGGATCAATCTTCCGAAATTTTTCGAGGCGTGGAACCAACCAGCGCAGCGACAACGTGTGGGCACTGACAATCCTGAGATCGGCTTTGCGCGACGCTATTCCATTTGCCGCGGTTGCAATTGTCGAAAAGGCACTGCCAAGGATGGGGAAAAGCCGTTGGCCCTCTTGGGTCAGCTCCACCCGACGGGTCAAACGGTGAAACAGCAAGACACCAAGCTCTTCTTCGAGAAGTTTGATATGGCGGCTGATGGCCCCTTCAGTGACACAGAGTTCGCTGGCCGCGCGTGAAAAGCTTTCATGGCGGGCGGCAGCTTCAAAAGCACGAAGGGCATTGAGTGAAGGAAGTCGCATATCCACCTCCTGAGCCTTAAGTTAGCTGAGCCTAGCACTTAGAAAGCTTGCTTTGTAGTCTATCCGCAATGCGCATATTTGAAGAGCCTGCCAATCATCTGCAGGAGGTCCAAATGACACGTTCCTTGATCCACTCCCATCACACCGTTGCCCCCATTCGGTTTTCAATCAACGGCCTTCAAACGCATCTGGTCCAGATGCTCGAGACATGGCAGGCGCGCCGCCTTCGCCGTGCCGAACTCTGTCACCTGCTGATGATGGGCCCCAATCTCATCGCCGACATGGGCATGACAGTTGAAGACGCGGAGGCGGAAACTGGTCTGCCCTTCTGGAAGCCCGCAGCCGCGCCGGAATCAAACCTGTTTTGAATTGTATTTGCCGAGAAACGACTTCACATCCAAGGCCCGCATGTCATCCACAACTTGCGCTAGCCTGTCGTGTGGCCAATCCCACCAAGCGAGCGCCATGATCCGTTCACGGATGGATTTGGGGAAGCGCCATTTTATGCACTTGGCGGGAACGCCCGCAACAATGGCATAAGGTTCGACATTTTTTGTGACCACCGCACCTGCCGCGATAACAGCTCCATGGCCGATCTTCACGCCAGGCATGACGATGGCACCATGGCCGATCCACACATCATGGCCGATTTCGACAACAGATTCGCGCCGCGCTTCCCGGAATGCCTTGTCGACCTTGGCGTAGAGAAAATACTCATTCGGCCGATAAGTGATCTTGTGCTGTGACACGCGCTCCATCGGATGGGTGAGCGCATTGAGCCTTGTGTTGGCTGCGATGGCACAAAATTTTCCGATGCGGGTATAGATCGCTTCCGCCTGGCGCTCGACATATGAATAGTCTCCTAGCGTACATTCTGCCATCACCACACGCTCGGCCACGTCAGTGAATTGCCCCAACACACATTCGCGCAATTGTGCCGAGGCGTGCACACGCGGGCTGCCATCGCGGGGCGCATTGATTGTGTGGCGGGTTGGGGACTTGTTCACGCTCTCTCCATCGGCGGGCTTGACCCCGCTGGTCCAGTCTTGGCTGGGCTCCATTGGCGGGTCAAGCCTGCCGATGGAGAGATAAGACAACAAAAAGCCGCCTCTCAAGGCGGCTTTCAATTCAGATCAGAAGTGAATCAGGCAGCCTTCTGGGCTTCTGCCTTCTTGGCGATTGAACGCTTCAATTTCAAAATCTTGTCGGAGAGCTGTTCATTCTTGGCCTTCAGCAAGAAAGCATCAAGTCCGCCGGCGTGTTCAACGCTCTTCAGTGCGATGGCGCTGATGCGCATGTTATAGGACAGGCCCATGACATCGCTCATCAAGCTCACCTGGCACAGGTTCGGCATAAAGCGGGTGCGGGTTTTGTTGTTGGCATGGGAAACCTTGTTTCCAGCCTGCCAGCCTTTGCCAGTCAATTCACAGCGACGCGACATCATAACACTCCATAGAAATTGAGCCGGAAACAGTGTTCCGGCTACGTTTGGCCGTTCGATAAGGGCGGCCCCTGCCAAAGTCAAGCGCAGCCTTCGAGGTGGCCGAAATTCCACCAATCCAGCGTTGGCACAGGTGGTTAATGACGTTTGGCCAAATGAGGCTCATTGAGCACCGGGCGGTCGTCCTATTAGTGCTGTGCTGTTCTTCAGGCTACCACCCATGGTGTGAACAAAACAGGAAAACTGATCCATCACCGATTCGGGCCCTGTCCGTTCCGCTGGGGAACGCTTTCTTAACGCGGGAGCGACGCGCGGGCGATGCCACGGCTGAAACCCTTAACCTTTGCAACAAGCGGTTAACAGCGCGGATGCTTTTCCACTTCGAAAGCGGTGTTCTCAACCAGGACTTATCCACAGGCACCCACGACAATTCCAAGGAACGAAAGCAGAATCTCGAGCTATCAGCGATTCGGGCGTGAAATGTTCCCCTTTGAATCTATTCCTTAAATGCCTGCGCCAATTCGGAGCAGCCAAAAGATTTGCAGGTGCCGCCATCACTCCCTAAATAGGGCCAATGCCAGCCTCCCGCCCCGTCACCGCCATTTTGGGGCCCACCAACACTGGAAAAACCCATCTCGCTGTTGAACGCATGCTGGCCCATGGAAAGGGCATGATCGGCCTGCCGCTGCGGCTTCTCGCCCGGGAGATCTATGACAGGGTGCGCCTGCGCACCGGCGATCATCAGGTGGCTTTGGTGACTGGTGAAGAAAAGATCATTCCGCCGCATCCCAACTATTGGGTCTGCACGGTGGAGGCCATGCCGCCCGATATTGAAGTGCCCTTCCTCGCCATAGATGAAGTGCAACTTTGTGCGGATCTTGAGCGTGGTCATATTTTCACAGACCGCGTGTTGCATCGGCGGGGTTTGGAGGAAACTCTGCTTTTGGGGGCGGCTTCAATGCGCCCCATTCTCGAAAAGCTCTTGCCGGATGTGCAATTCACCTCGCGGCCCCGGCTTTCGAAACTCACTTATGCGGGCCAGAAGAAACTCTCGCGCCTGCCGCCGCGCACTGCGATTGTCGCCTTCACTGCAGAGATGGTCTATGCTGTCGCTGAACATATCCGCAGACAGCGTGGCGGTGCCGCCGTTGTCATGGGCGCGCTTTCCCCGCGCACGCGCAATGCACAAGTGGCGCTCTACCAATCAGGTGATGTGGATTATCTTGTGGCCACTGACGCCATTGGCATGGGCCTCAACATGGATGTTGATCATGTGGCCTTTGCCGCCACGCGCAAGTTTGATGGCTTTCAGTTTCGGGATTTGAATCCCGGTGAACTGGCGCAGATTGCGGGCCGCGCCGGGCGCTACATGAATGACGGCAGCTTTGGCGTTTCGGCAGAGGCCCATCCCTTTGATCAAGATGTGGTTGAAAGGTTGGAGAACCATGACTTTGACTCGGTGCGCGTGTTGCAATGGCGCAACCGCGATCTTGAGTTCGGTTCGCTGGACCGGTTGCGCAAAAGCCTCGGCACCCTGCCGAAGCTTGAAGGATTAACGCGGGCACAGAACGCAGCTGATATATTGGCATTGGATTCAGTTTGCCGCGATGAGACCTTGACCACATTGATCAAAACATCAGCGCAGGTTCTGCGCGCCTGGGAAGTGTGCCAGCTGCCGGACTATCGCAATATCTCGCCTGCTGAACATGCCCATCTTGTCACCCGCGTGATCCGTGATCTTCATTCCGGTGACGGCTTTGTGTCGGAAGACTGGTTCGCCAAGCAGTTGGCCCATAGTGAAAATCTCGAAGGTGGTATTGATGCCATCGCCACGCGCATCTCGCATGTTCGCTCGTGGAGTTTTATCGCCAACCGGGCCGATTGGCTGGAAGCGCCGCTCTATTGGCAATCACGCACGAAAGAAATAGAAGATCGCCTGTCGGATGTGTTGCACGAGCGGTTGACACAGCGATTTATTGATCGCAGAACCAGCCTGTTGATGCAGCGTTTGGCGAAGAAGGAAGGCTTGATGACCAATGTAGAAGCGGGCGGCGAAGTCCATGTCGAGGGCGAATTCGTCGGTCGCATTGAGGGGTTGAACTTCGTTCCCGATGCCGCCAGTGCCGCCAGCGAATTGCAGGCGCTCAAAGCCGCAAGCCAGGCTGCGGTCAGCACCGAAATTCTTGCCAGGGCCCAGACGTTGGCGATGACTGCGGATACCGAATTGAAACTTGCCCATGGTGGCATGATCATTTGGTCTGGCCATCCGGTGGGCCGTGTGGTGGTGGGCGATCATATCCTGCGCCCCAAGGCCGAAGTGATTGCCCAGGACATTTTACAGGGGCAGCCGCGCGAAGATGTGCGTGAGCGGCTGCAGAAATTTGTGCAGCGTCATTTGGCCAGTGTGTTAGAACCGCTGTTCAAGTTGGAAGAGGCCGAGGGCTTTGAGCCTTTGGCGCGCGGCATGGCCTTCAGGCTGGTTGAATCATTCGGTGTATTGCCGCGTGAGCAGGTGACCGAAGAGGTGAAAGCGTTGAGCCAGGAAGACCGCGCCAAGCTGCGTGGCCTTGGGGCAAGGTTTGGCGCCTTCCATTTGTTTTTGCCGACGTTGTTAAAACCAGCGGCAACGGATTTGCGCCTGCTGCTCTGGTGGCTGCAAAGCCACAAGGGCGAGGGTCTCATTCCCACGCCCCCTGCCAACGGGCTGACGTCAACGGTTGCGGATGTCACTTTGCCGGAAGGGTTCTACCGCCTCTGTGGCTACCGCGTTTGTGGCAAGCGGGCCGTGCGGGTTGATATGTTGGAGCGATTGTCTGACCTGATCCGCGACCGGGTGTTCTGGAAACCGCGGGTGGAAACCGAATTGCGCCCGGCGGGTTCGGTTGAAGGTGGCGGCTTTACGATTGTGCCGGATATGATGTCGCTGGTTGGTTGTTCTGGCGAAGAGTTTGAAGAGATTCTCACCAGCCTCGGATTCCGCGCTCAGTCGCGCCAAGTTGCGAAGCCCGTGCCTGCAAATGTGGCAGCGCCTGTCGTTGCCGTGACCCCGGTCGAAGAAGCTCCTGCCGTTGAAGTAGTTGCATCAACCGTTGAGCTGATGTCTCCAGCGAAGACTGTTGTCGAGGCCGCCCCGGTCAGTGCTGAGCCAGAAATGGTCGAAATCAAAATCTGGTGGCCGAAGGATACCGGCCCCTTCCGCCACAAGCCGGAACGTGCGGCGCGTCCGGCACCGCGTGAGCACAAGCCGCGCGACGCCATGCCAGCGCGTAAATTTGAAAAGCGGGGCAAGCCGCAGCACAGCAAGATTGAGAAGCCGGAACGGATCGCGCGTCCGCCGAAGCCCGATAAGCTGATCGACCCCAATTCGCCCTTCGCCGCCTTGGCGGCCCTGAAGGCGCAAATGAAGGGCAACTGATCTGGCGCAGCGGCTCGACAAATGGCTGGTCTATGCCCGCTTCGTGAAGCATCGGGCACAGGCGAGCGAGTTGATCACTGAGGGCCACGTGCGCCTCAATCGGGTGCGGGTTTCGAAGCCAGGCCATGTTGTGAAAGAAGGCGATGTGCTGACGCTGGCGCTTCATGGGCAAGTGAAAGTCGTCAAGGTTTTGTCTGAGGCTGAGCGCCGGGGCCCGGCGTCGGACGCGCGATTGCTCTACGAAGACCTCTTGCCGCAGCAGATGGCCACTTCCGAAAGCGAAAAAGTCAGTGCATAAGCTCCAAAACCTTGCTAACAATCGTTCGCTATAAAGAACAACTGGACCGTCATGACCTACATTGTCACTGAAAACTGCATCAAGTGCAAATATATGGATTGCGTGGAAGTTTGCCCCGTAGATTGCTTCTATGAGGGCGACAACATGTTGGTGATCCACCCGGATGAATGCATTGATTGCGGCGTGTGTGAGCCGGAATGCCCCGCTGATGCCATAAAGCCTGATACCGAGCCTGGCCTGGAGAAGTGGCTGCAGATCAACACGGAATATGCACCGAAGTGGCCGAACATCACGGTGAAGCGCGATGCGCCTTCCGACGCCAAGGAATTTGATGGCAAGGCGGGCAAGTTTGACGCCTATTTCTCACCAAACCCCGGCGAAGGCGACTGAACTTCCTTTAAACCTGTTAACCATAAACCACTCTGTGCACAAAATTCCGCCGTGTACGGAGGACTGCGCCTTTAATATTCCTTAAATTTGTGCTATGGCGTCTGTCATGAAAGTTCAACCAATCTGACACAATCCGGGCCCGCAGTGCTCGGATTTTTTAACGCCCGGATTTGACCGGGGGTCGGATTACAACAGGCGGTGAGTGTAAATGGCTAATTCTAAAGCAAAAAAACCAGTCAAGGCAGTGAAGAAGGTGAAGCTTAAGGTCAAGGCCGCCCCTGCCAAAAAGCCTGTCAAGCCCGCGCCAAAGGCAGCCCACAAGCCGGCCCCGAAGGCAGCTGCCAAGCCAACGGTTGCCGCCCACAAGCCCGCACAAGTGCCGCACAAGGCCGCCAAGCCTGTGGCGATGAAGCCAGTTGCCGTGGCTGCAAAGCCCGCTGTGAGCCCAGCGGCAGCGCCCGCCGCCAAGGCGGCACCAGTACCGGTGGCCAAAAAGATCAATTTCAAGGTTGGCGAATTGGTGGTTTACCCAGCCCATGGCGTTGGCAAGATTTCCAACGTTGAAGAACAGGAAATCGCTGGTGTGAAGCTTGAGCTTTACATCGTCGATTTTGAAAAGGAAAAGCTGCGCCTCAAGGTGCCAACCAACCGCGCCGAGCAAAAAGGCATGCGTCATTTGGCTGACCGCGGCATGATTGAGCAAGCCATGAAGGTGATCCGTGGCCGCGCGCGTATCAAGCGCACGATGTGGTCGCGCCGTGCCCAGGAATATGATGCAAAGATCAACTCCGGCGATTTAATCTCGGTGGCGGAAGTGGTGCGCGATCTTTATCGCTCAGACCGCCAGCCCGAGCAAAGCTATTCTGAACGCCAACTCTTTGAACAAGCACTCGCTCGTTTTGCACGTGAGCTCGCCGCCGTGCGCAAGGTTGATGAAGACCAGTGTGTGCGCGAGCTCGAAGAATATCTCGCTCGCAACGCCAAGCGCAGCGCAGCCAGCAACGAGAAGACCGAAGAAGATTCCGCCGAAGAAGCGGCGTGAGACAATCACGTTAAATGAAAAAGCCCGGACAGTGTTCCGGGCTTTTTTGTTGGCGACAGCGAGTTAAACTTAACTTTCCAGCCAATCCATGCTGCGCGCGAGATCGCGGGCGATCTGCTTGCTTTTGTGCACCGAAGCGGAGAACGGCTCGAAACTGACATAGCCCTTGTAGCCATCTGCCATCAGTTTCTTTACTTGGCCCTTGTTGTCGATCATGTCGTTGGCATCGACCAGAACACGCTGCGGGTCGCGCATCGTTACAGCTGTATGTTTGGGGTCCACCACGCCGGAGACGTGGATCAAGCCGGTACGATCCGCAAAGAGCTCGTTCTCGCCCGCCACGAAATGGTGGAACGTGTCATGCGTTACCTTGAAACGCTTGGCCCCGCCCACATCATCAATGGCGGCAATGGCTTCGGCCTTGAGACGCAAGGAACATTCCTCAAAGCCCAGCGGTTCAACACAGCCGATGAGGCCATGGCTTTTGAGGATTCCCTTCAGGCCATCCAGCGCCACGCGCAAACCATCCAGCCGCTCTTTTTGGGAAGGACGAAACTTTTTGTCATTGGTGGGAACGAGGATTAGGTTCTTACCGCCCGCCAAGGCGATATATTCGGCCAGGCGGTTGGCTTCATCCGCCTTGGCTTTGTTCCACTGGTTCCAGCGCTGCAGGCCATTGATGTTGATGATGGTGACACCCTTGTCCCTGGCCAACTGGCCGATCATCTTGGCATTCTTGTTGCCCATCAGCGAAACCGGAATGTCGTTGCGGATTTCAACCGCATTCACACCCAGCCGCAAGGCGAGATCAAAAAATTCTGCATAGCCCAAGCCGGGCGCCACCATATGGTTCAAAGAAAATTGCATGCTTGTCTCCTCTGGGACCGCGCATAGCAGCAAGCCGCTCACTCAGGTATGGCCCCACGATGGATTTGATCAGAAACTATCAGCTGACTGACGGACCAATGCGATTATTCGGTGTGCAACTCGAACACATTAAAGTGATCTATTGCTAACCTTACAACCAATTTATCATCAGTATGAGTGCCCAAGACATGACCGATCCGAATTTGGAAAATCGCACTTCGCAATCATGGGTTACAATTACTCCAATAGACGTTCTGTTGTTTGTGGACTGTTCAGCGCAAATGCAATAGCTTTGGCACGTGGGATTTATTGGGCAGACATATTGGTCTGCCTGCGGCTGGGACGCTATTCTATATGTCTATACATTCTACGTTTGCTGCAAATCTTCGCGGCAAATGTTACGAGCACGGCACGATTGCGGACATTTGCCGCGGTATCGGCATGAACCGGCAGCAATTCAACAAATATCTCGCCGGCACATCAATCCCGAATGCTGTGACATTGCGGAAGATCTGCGGGTTTCTGGGGGTTGAGGAACAATCGCTGTTCATGAGCGCGCGGGTAATCTCTGGCCAAAATATGTTTTCGGCTGTATCGGCAAAACGTAGACCGTTTGAGTTGGAAACACTCAACCGGGAACATTACGATGCCAATGTCGAAGATTTTCCTTGTGGGTATTACCACACGTATATGCCTTTGCCTTCAGTCCCCGATTTTCTTGTGCGCTCGCTCCTTTACGTATTCCAAACCGGCAGACAAAAAGAATTTGTGAGGTTGACGAGATTCCCGAGTTTTGATCGGAACTCCAAATCGACCAATAGAGGCCGCCATAAGGGAATAGTTTTTGCCAACAATTCGGAAATATATTTTTTGGGCTTTAACAGATATCCGCCATTTCAATGCAGTTTCATGTCTCTGGTTAGGGGGTATCGCTCAAGCAACGATTTCTATGAAGGGTCCGTGATAACCAATAGTCTTAATGCTCCACTTAGCACTCGAGTCTACATTTCAGTTGCAAGTCCCTTTACAACGAATAGGCAAAAGATCGAGAACCTTGGACATATCCACGCAGATCAAACCGGGCTGGATTTGGTGGCGTTATCAACCCTGCAGGGGTAATTTCTTATTGCACTAACGTGAGTGTTTGTGGCGGCTAGTTATTATCTGCGGGGCGATCTGCCGCTGCCTTGTTTTCTCATTCCGTCGTTGACACTCTTGAGAAGTGCGGTTTGGAGTTCGTCAAATAACACAGCTAAGAATTCAAAATTTGCTCCTTTGGCCGCCGCGCACCAGAAATTCAGTTCTCTTGTAAGAAACAACATCACTTCAACCTTGTCTAAGGGCAAGCTACCTAGGGCAGCTACAGGAATTTGACCATTCAAGGCCGCGCTTAGATTCTTGGAAGTATCCGACACGCAGTTTTGAAGTTCTGCCTCTCGTGTAGCCTTTTTGTGAATATAGTTCATGGAACATCCTCACTTTGCGCTTTGTTCAATATTGAACATCTGCGTTTTCAACACATGGGCACCTGCGTTGTAAATTCGTGGATTTGCGAATGGAAAACTCGCGAACGCATTCGCTGAGGGGCGAAAGCAAACGCAACCGTAAACAACTGTCGGTTAGTTGTTTTCAAATTGAGTTGTTCTAACTTTTGATTGTACTTCTTATATATTACAACCAATGGAGACTATCATGAACAAGTCAGTAAGCACCAAGACTTCGACCCGTTCTGCTGGCGGGGCTGTCATTAAGGTTGACGCAAAGACAGCTGGGTTCGCAGCTATCAGCCTGATGTTCAACAAGGCTTAAATACACCTAAAAAGCCAGCGCCTAGCGCTGGCTTTTCCCGTTTCAGCTCCTTGGCACACACTCATGAAAATCAAAACCGCAGACACGCTCGTAACTTTCCCCCGGGCTGAAAATGTCGTCGTCTACAACTATCTCACTAAGGCGGCGATCATCTGCGAAGCAGCGGATTTGCTGTGGCTCTCGGCGGCAGCAGAATGGATCGACACAGAAAAAATTATCGAATCATATCCCGACATCGAACCCAACTCTCTGAGAGAAAAACTGCAGTCGCTGGTCGACACGGGCATAATCCTCGCCGAAGACACTGAAGGTGCGGAACTCGAAACCAACTATGCAGCGAATTGGGAACTCGGCAAAGCTGCCGCCATCCTGCATTTTACTCTAAATGATTGCGAATTCGGTACGCTGGAAGACTCGGCACTACGACAGA
>JAYUEP010000037.1:0-7283 GCA_043739165.1 Hyphomicrobiales bacterium | reverse complement strand
TTCCAGACTCCCCAGCCTACGAGGATCAATCCGGTGAAACGGCTGAGCCTGTTGCCAGCTGGGATCAGTTTTTCAACCGCAACGTAGATGGCCAGCCCCACGATCCAGCGGGGCTCCATCACCCCGCCGTAAAACAACAGGCCCATCAAGGCCCAACAGCAGCCCACACAGTAAAGCCCATGCGACAGTCCCATGCGCAGCGCACCTGCCGGGCCATTTTGCCAATGCCGCGCGAAATAGATCAAGGGGGCCTGGCATTTGTGCAGGCAGGCCTCTTTCAATGGTGACATCTGATAGAGCCCGGCCGCCACCAGCAATCCACCGCCGATCCATACACTGGCCGTAGCCATCATCATGTCGAGTGCGATGGTTTGTGCCAACAGGAGTTGCAGGCCAACGGCAACAATGGAAAATCCGGTCCAGATCGCGGCATAGCCAGTAACAAAGGCAATGAGCGGCAAGGCCGAGCCGGAACGCGCGGAAAGTTTCCGGCTCACGCCTGCGAAAGTCAGAATGGCGGGCGCCGCTGAAGGCAACATCATCGCCATCATCATCGTCCACCACATGGCAAAAAGCAGCGCGGTGTAAGCCACGCCCGTCTCGCCTTCCATGGAAGCGATCATCACGCCATCGCCCAAGCGGAATGTGGCAAAAAGCCCAGCTGCAACAACGGCAGCCAAGCTCAACACCACAATGGCGCGTTCATTTCTGGCCGAGAATGCGATGACCGAGAGGGTCATGATCAACCGTCAAGTTAGTGTACGATACCCTGTCCCGTAAGGTGCAGATTGGCCAGATGGGCGTGCTTGCCAACAGTCGATAGCTTGATCGGGCCGTTGGACGAAACTGTGCCGCTGGCAAATTCCGCTTCGCTAAACTCAAACCCTTGGCGCAGGGCCAAGCGGGCATGATGGGGCTGGTTGGTCATCGGGTTGAGAATGGCCGTTGTCGCCATATCAACCACGCCGGGCACTTTCATGTGACCCTTGCAGGTTTTCATGTCCACATCAAATTCGATTGTCTTGAACATCGGCGTGTGGACCTTGTCACACATCGATACGAAAACTTGGAAGAAAGTGGCCCCCGGCACGGTGTCTTGGCCAGACATGATCTTGAGCAGGGCTTCGCGCTGTTCAGGCGTGGCACGTTCATCGACGATGGGTTGAATTTCGCCGTGCCCCATGTGGATGGCAGCTGGCCAAGCCGCAGTGGCGGCAATGTTCAAGCCGTCAAGCTTCACTTTTCCGTAGTGGCCTTTTTCAATGTGCATGCCCACAGCCGCGCGGCAATCGCCGTTTGTGGGCAATGAATTGAACTGGCAAGGGCATCCATAAGAACAATTGCAAGACGCGATCTCAGGACCGCGGATCATCCATTCGGTCATAGCCATCTAGGCCTCCATTGAGACAAAGCCCCCAGGACGCCCAATCTATAGGCCAAATTCGGATGGACCACAACAAGTTCACAGGCTGCCGAAGCGACCCTTAGTTTACCACTTCGCCGGGATAAGCGCCCCAGATCATGTTCTGGTCGATATAGCCGTCATAGCCGCTGGCGATGATGTGGCACCATTTGCCGTCACAGGTTTTGATCTCGCCCTGAACCCCAGAAGCCAACTTGGCCACGGCACCTGATTCAACCGAGGGCGAAGCCATGAGATTGATGAAACTGTCCTTGCGCGATGGCGCGATCAAGGCCGTGCGCTTGGCCGCCAACATGTTGTGCAAGATCCAGCCCTCGGTACCTTCCGCATCGCGGATACGCCGCCAGGTTTCGAATTCGGCGGTGATCTCCACGGGCAGGCCCTTGGATTGGTAAACCCAGGCCACGGCATGATCAGAGGATGGGCCTTTGCGCACGTTGACTTTTTCAGTCTTCAGCGAAACAAAGCGCGGAATGGGAAGGCCGGAATGGCCAAGCTGCTGGGCCGGACTGGTGGAACCGGTGATGACCCCGGCATCGGATTGGGCGACAATCGTTCCCGTGTGATGGCGATGTTTGAACGCATAAAGCCCGCTTCCCACGGCCAAAGCACAAGCCGCGAGAAGCATGGTTGATCGCAAGGCGGTTGCGGATTTGATGGTGTGAAACATGGCGCTCTCGAGAGCCCTATCACTGGCCGGACAAGGTTAAGATTGTGTCAATTCCCCAGCCCCGCTATCTCGCGCTCATGGGCAAATTCACCTACCGAATCATCCAGCGTGAAATCATGGCCAAGGGCTGGTCGAGCCTGACGCGGATGCAGGTCGAGGCGACGGCGCAAGATGGGGCCAAAGCGCTGTTGCTGCGCGAAGTCGCAGATCATGGCGATGGTGCCGCCGTTCTCCCCTACGACAAGCAGCGCGGCATGGTGCTTCTGGTGCGCCAGTGGCGCGCCGGCGTGGCTTTCGGCGGGCATGAGCCATGGTTGATTGAGGCTTGTGCTGGCCTTCTCGATGCCGATCATCCCGAAGAATGTGTGCGCCGCGAAGCACTGGAAGAACTGGGCACCGTGGTGCGCAACATTCGCCATATCGGTGATTGCTTTCCCAGCCCCGGCGCTGTCTCCGAACGCCTCAGCTTGTTCGTGGCCGACTATGCGGCGGCAGACCGCATTCATCCCGGCGGCGGCGTTGATGCCGAACACGAAGACATCGAAGTGATCGAAATGCCGCTGGCGGAAGCTGTGCGCCAGATCAAGTCAGGCGGCATCGTTGACGCCAAAACGATCATCCTTTTGCAACATTTGCAAGGCGAAGCCTGATCACTTTTTTCTGATCAATTCACCCGAACTGTGGGTTGTCTTTTTGCCGCAGAACCACAACATATGGGGAAATGGAGAAATACATGAACCTGACCCGCCGCCACGCTCTCAAACTCTTCGCCGCCGTTGGTGCTGCACCCTTCTTCGGCCGCAGCGCTTTTGCTGGTGGTTGGAAGACGGTTGAGGCCGCAGCCAAGGGCCAGGAAGTGTTCTTCAACGCCTGGGCCGGGGCCGACACCATCAATGCCTATATTGCATGGGCGGGCGATGAAGTGATGAAGCGCTACGGCGTGAAACTCACCCATGTCAAGATCACTGACACGGGCGAGGCCGTGAAGCGGGTGCGCGATGAAGTAGCCGCAGGTAAGAAAGACGGCAGCGTTGATCTCATCTGGATCAATGGCGAAAACTTCAAGACAATGAAAACCGAAAAACTGCTCTTCGGCCCTTTCGCCACCTCGTTGCCAAGTTTTGACAATGTCGACACCAAGGGCAAGCCCACGACGCTTCAGGATTTTACTGAAGCCACATCAGGCCTCGAAAGCCCTTGGGGCATGGCGCAACTCACCTTTTTTGCCGATGGCACCAAGGTTGCAAAGCCGCCGCTGTCGATGGCTGAACTCATGGCCTTTGCCAAATCCAATCCCGGCCGCGTCTCATATCCGGCGCCACCTGATTTTCACGGAACCACATTTGTGAAACAGGCGATGATTGAAGCGGCAACAGATAAATCCATTTTCGCCAAGCCGATTGATAAGGCAGGCTTTGATACGGCGGCGGCACCCCTCTTTGCATTCCTCGATGGCTTGAAGCCCAGCCTCTGGCGCGAGGGCAAGCAATTTCCCAAGTCGCAGGCCGAGATCACCCAGATGCTGGCTGACGGTGAGTTGCTGCTGGGCTTCACCTTCAATCCCAATGAGCCCGCCAACCTCGTGGCCTCGGGCAAGCTTCCCGCATCGACTATCGCTTGGCAGTTTGCGGGTGGCACCATCGGCAACACCCATTTTGTGGCGATCCCCGTCAATGCCAAAGCCAAAGAGGGGGCGGAAGTCGTCGCCAATTTCCTGCTCTCGCCCGAAGCCCAGGCCAAAAAGGCCGATCTCAAAGTCTGGGGTGATCCAACCGTCTTGGATATGACCAAGCTGCAAGGCGATGATGCCAAGATGTTCGCCGCAACCTCCGCCCCCGGCAGTGTCTCCATCCCCGGCCCAGCCCTTCTCGAGCCCCATTCCTCCTTCGTGAAACTGATCGAAGAAAGCTGGCTGGCGAAATACGGGCAGGGCTAAACCCGCTCTCCACAACGCCACAAATTCCCTCTAAACCCTGCCCCATGTCTGAAAGATTCGACATATGCGTGATCGGGTGTGGGGTGGTGGCTCTTGCCATCCTGCGCCGCTTGGCCATGTCTGGCCTCAAATGCGTGGCACTGGAAAAGGGCGCTGATATTCTCTCTGGTGCTTCCAAGGGCAATAGCGCCCTGTTGCACACAGGCTTCGACGCCCCCCCCAAGAGCTTGGAACTCGTCTGCATGCAAGCGGGCCATGCCGAGTATCTCGACATCCGCCACAAGCTCAACCTGCCCCTGCTCGAAACGTCAGCCATCGTTGCGGCTTGGAGTGATGAGGAACTGGCCAAACTCGATGCCATCGAGAAGAAGGCCCTCACCAATGGCGTGAAAGACGTGAAACGCCTGACGCAAACTGAGCTGCGCATCCGTGAGCCGCAACTCGCCAAGGCAGCCTTGGGCGGGCTCTTGGTGCCTGGTGAACACGTGATTGACCCGTGGTCAGCGCCGCTGGCCTACGCCCATCAGGCGCTGGCCCATGGTGCCAAGATCATGCGCAATGCTGAAGTGACAAGTGCTGAATTCAAAACTGGTGTCTGGCATCTCACCACAGCACAAGGGCTGATTGCCGCCCGCGTAGTGATCAATGCGGCAGGGCTCTATGGCGATCATGTCGAAGCCTTGGCGCATGAGGCGAGTTTCAAAATCAAGCCCCGCAAAGGCCAGTTCGTGGTCTTCGACAAGCCCGCCGCCAAACTGCTGCGCGCCATTCTCCTGCCGGTGCCAACAGAGCGCACCAAGGGCGTGGTTCTGTTCCGCACCATCTTCGGCAATCTCGCCATCGGACCAACAGCGGAAGAAACCGATGAGCGCGAAAACGCCAAGACCGATACCGGCACACTGGAAAAGCTCAAAGCCCGCGCCATCCAAATGCTGCCCGCGTTGGAAAGCATAAATGTAACGGCGATCTACGCAGGCCTGCGCCCGGCCACCGAGCAGAGCGACTACATCATCAATGCGTTGAAAGATGAAAACTGGATCACCGTGGCAGGCATCCGTTCCACCGGGCTGACGGGTGCACTTGGCATCGCGCAGCACGTGACGAAACTTTACGCCAAGCACTTCGGCAAGCTGCCGAAGAAGCTACCCACGCCGATCTGGACGTCCGTCCCCAATCTCGCCGAACACATGATCCGTCCTTACATGAAGGGCGGCGAAATCCTCTGCCATTGTGAATGGGTGACACGCGGTGAAATCGAGGCCGCAACACAAGGCCCCTTGCCCGCAGGCGATCTTGGTGGCCTGAAGCGCCGCACCCGCGCCATGATGGGCCGCTGCCAAGGTTTTTACTGCGCTGCCCACGTAACCAAGGCATTTGAAAAGGCCCGCCATGGAACATCATGACGTGGTGGTGATCGGCGGCGGCCCGGCAGGTCTGACTACAGCGTGGGAACTGTCCAAACGCGGTATGAAAGATGTGGTCGTGCTGGAACGCGAGGCTGAGGCAGGCGGCATTCCCCGCCATTGCGGCCATAAAGGTTTTGCGCCCTTCAAGAGCTTTGGTTTAATGACTGGCCCAAACCTCGCGCGCCATTTGCGGGGCGAAACCAAGGCGCTGGATATTCGAACCTCAACAACTGTGCTTGAGTTCACCATCCGCGATACCTTGCGGCTTCATTCCGCCAAAGGCATCGCAGAAATGAGCGCGGGAAAAATCATTTTGGCCACGGGCACGCGAGAGTCTTCCCGCGCCGCAAGGTTGATCGGCGGCAACAAAATCGCAGGCGTGATGAACACAGGCGAATTGCAGCAAAGGGTCTATTTGAACGGTGAGCGACCATTCAAACGCCCCGTCATCATCGGCTCAGAATGGGTGAGCTATTCAACGCTGCTCACCTGCCGCCACTTGCAAGTCAAACCTGTGCTGATGCTGGAGGAGGAAAGCCAACACGCAGCACCTTCCATTTTCAGATGGGGCGCACGGTTGCTGGGCACGAGGCCCGTCAGATACGCCAAGCTCATCGCCATTCACGGTTCTAAATCAGTTGAGTCCGTCGAAGTCGAGATGAACGGCAAACGAAAGCATGTGGAATGTGATGCTGTCGTGCTCACCGGAAAACACCGCAGTGAAGACGCGCTTTACTCAAATGGCTATTTGGAACGCGAAGGCCCCGCCCCGCGCGTCACAGATAAATTTACAACTTCGAGGCCCAATATCTATGCTGTGGGCAATGTGCTGGGGCATTTGGAAACGGCAGGGGATTGCATGAAACGGGCGCGTGAACTGGTGGCAGTGCTGACATCATGAAAATCCTGGCGATCGACCAAGGCACCACCAGTACCAAGGCCTTCACCTATGATGAAGAAGGCGCGTTCAAACGCGTCTTCAATGCCGATGTAAAACAGCATTACCCGCAAGCGGGCTGGGTGGAGCATGAGGCGGAAGAACTGCTCTTCCACATCGAAAGCGCCATCAAGAAAGCGGGCAAGGTTGATGCCATTGGCATTGCCAATCAAGGCGAAACCTTGCTGGCATGGAACAGCAAGACGGGTGAGCCCATTTCGCGCGCCATCGTCTGGCAGGATGACCGCACCAAGGATTTCTGCGCGCGCCTGAAAGCCGGTGGCGCTGAAGCTCTCACCAAAGCCAAGGCGGGCCTGCCGCTTGATCCCTATTTCTCGGCATCTAAATTCCGTTGGCTGCTCGAGAACAACGCCGAGGCCCGCGATTTGGCCGAACAGGGCAACCTGCATCTGGGCACCACCGATGCCTTCTTCCTCGAGCGCCTCACCGGGCAATTTGTAACCGACGTCACCACCGCCTCGCGCACCTCGCTGATGTCGCTGACCACGTTGCAATGGGATGAAGAGCTTTGTGCACTCTTCGCTATTCCGCGCGAATGCCTGCCTGAAATCCGCACCACCACCGGGCCCTTCGGGTCAAACATCTCGGCCTCGATGGTGGATCAACAGGCAGCCCTCTTTGGCCATGGCTGCATGAAGCCAGGCGATGCCAAGATCACCTTTGGCACAGGCGCTTTCGCCCTGGCTCTGGTCGGCCCGCAACGGCCGAAGCCGGATCAATCCGGTTTACTGCCCACTGTCGCATGGAAGATTGGCACCGCTCCCGCCGAATATGCCGTGGATGGCGGCGTCTACAATGCCGGCTCTGCGGTCAATTGGGCCAAGGGCCTTGGCCTGTTCAAAACCTATGAAGAGATCAACAGTTTCGAAAAACCCTCCGCCGTGTCACGC
>JAYUEP010000036.1:0-21799 GCA_043739165.1 Hyphomicrobiales bacterium | reverse complement strand
CATCCAGTGCATGGGAACACCACACAGCCAGCTTTGTGAAGCCTTCAGCGAGAGCGCCTGTGATTTTGGGTTGCGTTGGACATAGAGCATTTCTTCCCGCTCCAACATGGCCTTTATGGCGCTGTCCGCTATTTTTGACTTCAAGGTATGCCTGTACGCTGTTGACGATGGCTTGCTTCTAGCGGGCGGCCAAGGCTAAACCAACCCCCAAGCTTCGCACTGCAACATATAAGGATTAACCATGAGCCGCATCGCCTATGTCAACGGAGAGTATCTTCCAGAATCGGAAGCCAAGATTTCTGTGTTTGATCGCGGCTTTTTGTTTGCCGATGGCGTCTATGAGGTGACGCCTATCGTCAATGGCAAACTGGTGGATTACCCCGCGCATATGGAGCGGCTGGAGCGTTCGCTGTCTGAATTAAAGATGGCTTGGCCCTGCACGAAGGACGCGCTCAAGACAATGCATGAAGAGCTGATCGCCCGCAACACGCTCAAAGAGGGCATCATCTATATGCAGATCACGCGTGGGATTGCAGACCGCATGTTCAACTTTCCCAAGGAGATCAAATCGTCGTTGGTCGCCTTTCCGCAAGTGATGAGCCTGGTTGACAATCCCAATGCGCGCACGGGTGTCAAGGTTGTGACCACGCCAGATATCCGCTGGCTGCGCCGTGACATCAAATCGGTGATGTTGCTGGCCCCGGTCCTCGGCAAGCAAGAGGCCTATGAGAAGGGCGCTGCCGAAGCCTGGATGGTGGAAGACGGCAAGATCACGGAAGGCACGTCGTCCAACGCCTATATCGTCAAGGGCAACAAGGTGATCACGCGGCCCTTGTCCAATCGCATTCTGGCGGGCTGTACGCGCCGCGCGCTGTTCCGCCTGTCGAAGGAACATGGGATTGAAGTTGAAGAACGCTTGTTCACGCCGGAAGAGGCTTATACGGCGGATGAGGCATTTTTGACGAGCGCTTCGCAATTCGTAATGCCGATTGTGGAAATCGACGGCCACCGCATCGGCGGTGGCCAGCCGGGGCCTGTGGTGCGCAAGCTGCGCGAGCTATTTCTGGAAGAGGCGCAGAGCTAAGGGTTTGCCTGCGCCCGGGAATGTCACGCATGATGCAGCTTGCCGGGCTTGCGATGGCGAATTGGTGCCAAAATGCCAGCAAGTGTCGACAAGAAAAAGCGGCCGATCCGCGTGCTCCGCGTTACTGTCTGAGGTTCCAGAAATTCGGCCAATTCTTCGGCTGTTTTTGGCTCAACGTCATAACGTGGGGCGATCTTGCCTTGGTTCATTGAGGTGATGCTGAGGGTTGTAAGCATGATATTCTCCTTTGGGTGCTGCGCGACTTGCGCTTGAGAACACACTGGTCGTTTCCGCGATTTATATCCTTAAGCGGGCGGTTAATTGTTCCAAAAAGTTACAAATGGCCGAATGAAAGACGTTATTCCAACCCCGCCAAACGCAATCCCTCCAGAATGTTCGCGCAACGGTCAGTGTATTTCTGCGGTTGGCCTGCCCAGATGCGCTTGACGGTGACGCCGGGGGCTACGCGCTTGAGTTCGGCAAGGTGGTGGTGTGCTTCCGCCATCCGGCCAAGATGGGCGTTGGCGGCAATCAGCATCCAAAGATTACAGGGATCGACTGGGTTCAGCGCTTTTGAGCGGGCGGCCCATGAGAGTGCCTCAATGTAGTTACCGCGTATCATGTGCACATGGGCGATTGCTGTGAGGGCCCAATAAACAACAGGGTCACGGGGGCTTAGCGTCAATGCCCGCTGAAAATGAGAAAGCGCCTCATCCAAATCTCCACAGTGCAGATTTGCGATGCCCGCAGTGCCCACAACGAATATGTTGTTCGGATTGATATCGAGCGCTGATCCTATGACGGCCATACCCCAATCGTAATCCTTGACGACGTGGATCAACGCTGCGGAGCAGCGCGCCATTGCAGTCGAGTCCCCTGCCGCGTATTGCAGGCAGCGCCGCACCAATTCCAAGCATCGCAATCGGTCGTCGGGTCCGATAGGTTCAGCATACATGACATTCAAGGACACCAGTATGCTGATTTTCACGGAGAGCACCGCGGCGTTGTTTGGTTCCAAAGCAAGCGCCCTGTCCAGCAGCGCAAGAGTTTCGACATAGTCAGCAGTGGTTTTCGTAAAGATCTTTGGCAGTGCCTGCAAATACAGATCGTACACCTCTGTGCTTCCAGGTCTTTCGCGCTTTGAGCGCTCCAGTTCCGCCGCCTGAATCTGGGGCTCAACTATTGTTGCCACAGCAGCGGTTATGCTGTCCTGGAAGTCAAAGACATTACTCAAAGAACCGTCGAAATTCTGGGCCCAGAGGTGGCTGCTGGTGGTGCCGTCCACCAGTTGTGCGGCAATGCGCAGCGTGTCGCCAGATTTACGCACGCTGCCTTCGAGGATGTAACACACGCCGAGTTCCTCGGCGACTTGGCGCACATCAACGGCGCGGCCCTTGTAGGTGAAGGAGGAATTGCGCGCGATGACGGCGAAGCTTTTGAAGCGGCTCAGCGCAGTGATGATATCTTCGACCACACCATCGGCGAAATAGTCTTGGCCCGGGTCGCCGCTTAAATTCTGGAATGGCAACACGGCCAGTGTCGGTTGCTCTGGCAAGGATGCCGCGACTTTGGCAGTTGCCGCGGGAATTGTTGGGACCTGCGCAGCCACCATCCGGTAACCCACGCGGGGCACGGTGATGATCCATTCACTGCTGTCTGGCCTTTCGCCCAACAGTTTGCGCAGTGCTGCAATTTGCACCGTCAAATTGCCTTCTTCAACGATCTGCCCGGGCCAGACGCGATCCATCAATTCTGATTTAGAAACAGCCTTGCCCTGGGCAGCGAGGAGGGTTTCGAGAATGGCCTGGCCGCGCTGATTGATTGGAACAGGTTTGCCGGATGCGTCTGCCAAGCCGATGGCAGGATCAAGCACAAATTGGCCAAAACGAACGTTGGACATAAAGGGAGCTTAGTTGGAACGGCGCAGACTGGCAAACGACCGGTTGGGTCTGCGCCCAAATATGAAAATCGTTGCTTTGATGGATCATGTGGGCCACAGGAGTTTCAGGAGAATGCGTGATGGATATGGCTCATTTGGGCGTTGAGAGTTCGGCAATTGTTGCGGCGTTTTTGGCGTCGGTCGTGGAAGTGGTTGAGGCCTTCACCATTGTGCTTGCGGTTGGCACGTTGAGTGGATGGCGGCCCGCTTGGCTTGGAACTTTTGCGGCGTTGGGTGTACTGGGCCTGCTTGTCATCGTTCTTGGGCCGCTGTTGGGGCAAGTTCCCATTCATGATTTGCAGCTCTTCGTCGGCATGTTGCTGATGCTCTTTGGTATGGGCTGGCTGCGCAAGGCTATTCTGCGGTCCGCCGGGATTATTCCGCTCCACGATGAAGATCTGATTTTCAGCCAAGAGACGGCCGAACTTGAAGCTGAAACCAGAGCCAAACAGGCTTCGAAGAATTGGATCGCGGGTCTCGCTGCGTTCAAGGCGGTGCTGCTGGAAGGGCTTGAGGTTGTGTTCATCGTTATCGCCGTGGGTTCCGGCCATGACATGTTGTGGCCCGCAGCCTTGGGGGCCGCCGGCGCCTGTGTGGCGGTGTTGCTCATCGGCATGATGGTGCACAAGCCACTTTCGACGGTGCCGGAAAACACATTGAAATTCTGCGTGGGCGTGATGCTTTCAGCCTTTGGCGTGTTTTGGACGGGCGAAGGCTTGGGGATTGCTTGGCCGGGGGCTGATTTGATTTTGCTTTTGTTCGCGGCAATTTTCCTGGGCACAGGTCTTGCCACGGCGCAGTTTCTGCGCAAGCCCGTAACATTGGCGACAAGGTAAGAGAGCAAATGAAAATCATTCAAGATGTTTTGGCTGAACTGTTCAGCATGTTCATGACCGATGCGCGCATGTCCCTTTCAGCCCTGATCTTGGTGGGGGTCGTGGCGGCGCTGTTGAATTATGCTGCAATCACGCCTGACCTTGGGGGGGCCATCCTTCTGCTGGGCAGTTTGGTCATTGTGGTTGAAGCGGCGGTGCGCGATGCGCGCAAGCGGGCTGCGGCCAAGGGCAAATAGGTTGTTGCGCTTTTGCAGGCACTTTGCTTAAGCTTGGGCCAGTCGCGGGCGTAGTTCAGTGGTAGAACATCTGCTTCCCAAGCAGAATGTCGTGGGTTCGATTCCCACCGCCCGCTCCAAGTGGAAAATCCTTCAGACATCATGGCAGCAAAATTTGGAACCAGTGGTCTGCGCGGGCTGGCAACGGAACTGATTGGCGAGGCCACGAGGCGGCATGTGCGCGCTTTTGTGCGTTACATGCAGGCGCGAAGACTGGCCAGGCGGGGTGGTGCGGTTTGCGTTGCTTATGATTTCCGCGATTCCAGTGAGGCGATTTTGCAAGACGTGCTGGCGGCACTGGCGCAAGAGGGCATGAAGGCTTGTGTGTTTGGTGCTGTACCCACACCTACTTTGGCCTTGGAGGCGATGCGCCGCAAGGCCGGGGCGATCATGATTACAGGCTCGCATATTCCCGCCGATCGCAACGGCCTCAAATTCTATGTGCCACAGGGCGAGATTTCCAAGCGAGACGAGAAGGCGATTTCGGCTGGCGTTTTAAAACTCAAGGCTTCTGCCAAACCTCGCGCGGTGACTGATCAACAGGTTCAACTTGAAACGCCTGATGCTTTTGTGGCGCGATGCCGCGATGCCTTTTCAGGTGAACCGTTGAAGGGTTTGCGCGTTGGGGTTTACCAACATTCGACTGTGGCGCGCGACATGCTAGTGGATTTGTTGCGGCATGCCGGAGCGGTGGTTGAGCCGCTGGGGCGGTCTGAGATTTTCATTCCAGTGGATACAGAAGCTGTGTCAGTAGCGACGCAGACTTTGATTTCAGGTTGGTGCAAGGACGGCCGTTTTGATGCCATCGTTTCTGCTGATGGTGATGGCGACAGGCCGCTGGTCTGCGATGAACATGGGAATATTCTGCGCGGCGATTTTGTCGGCATGATCACGGCGCGGTTTCTGGGTGCCAAAACCGTGGTGACGCCGATCACTTCCAATTCCGGCATTGATACCCATTTGAGCAAGCGTAGCCTGCGCAGCAAAGTGGGCTCCCCCTATGTGATTGCAGGCATGAAGAAGGCCAAGCGCGCTGGTGCCAAGGCCATTGTGGGTTTTGAGGCCAATGGTGGGTTCTTCACACTTTCACCTTTCAAGTTGAATGATGCCACTCTCGCGCCATTGCCCACCCGCGATTGCTTTCTGCCTGTTCTTGCCGTGCTCAGTTTCGCGGCGCATGAGAAGTTGAAGCTTTCACAGCTGGCGGCGAAATACCAGCTGCCCGTGGCCCTGGCGGGGAGGTTGGAGAATTTTCCGGTCGCGACTTCAGCCGCATTGATGAAGAGGTTGCTGAAATCCCCTGCCGCCGCAAAGTCATTTCTGGCACCGCTGGGTGTTGTGTCGCGGATCGACAAGACCGACGGCTTGCGTTGCACATTGAAAGATGGTGGCGTGGTTCACTTGCGCCCCTCCGGCAACGCGCCGGAGTTTCGCTGCTATGTCGAAGCAGCAGGGCCGAGCGAGGCCACGCAATTGTTGCAGGCGGCGTTGGACCTGATCAAATATTCTCAGCCACAAAAATATCGGGCGGCAACATCAGCGGCGGGAGATGCGGCAGATCGGCTGCCAGCGTGGCCTTGGCCATGACTTCGATCAGACGGCGCGACAGGGCCGCAATCGGCGTGCCCAATGAAAGATCAACCACGCCATCGAGCAGGGCCGAGCGAATGGCCACCGTCAGCTCATTGCAAACGGCGATGGGTTTGCGCGTTGGATCGCATTCCCGCAAGGCGCGGATGAGGCCTTCCTGGCCGCCGCCCGACACATAGATTCCGACGAGATCGGGGTTGGCGTTGACCATTTCCGTCACGGCTTCGTAGGCAATGCGTTCGTCATCCAGATTGATGATTGGTTCCAACAGCTGAAACTCTGGCGCATGTTCGCGCATATAGGTGCGGAAGCTGATCTCGGAGAGTTCCTGGTTGAGATAGCGGTGGCTGCCGACGAGGATGCCGATCTTGCCCGGTTTTTTGGCGAGGCGGCTGATGGTCCAGCCCGCGATGCGACCGCAGCGGCGCGAGTCAGTTCCGAAATGGCCGTTGCAGGCCGGGCTGGCGATGTTGCTGAGCAGCGAGAAAACAGGCTTGCCCTGACTCACCACGAATTCAATGGCTTCGTTGACCAGCGGGTGATCCATGGCCACTACGGCCAGGGCATCAAACTTTTGTGCCGCATGCCGCACCCGTTCAGCGATGATGCTGGGCACCAGATCTTCCATGAATTCGACATGAGGCTTGCCCTCAATCGTGATGGCGGATTTGGTGGCGGCGGCCAGTTCCTTGCCCAGTTGCTGATAGAAGGCATCATGCTTCTGCAACAGGAAGGCGAAACGGCGTTGCGGCGATTCGGTCAAACGACGCTTCAGCAGGCCGGTGGCGTGATAGCCAATGGCTTCTGCCGCCTCGACGACGCGGCGCGCCGTGTCACCATGGACGGGCAGGCGGCGGTTCAGCACACGGTCTACCGTGGCCACGGAAACGCCGGCCTTTTTGGCTAGATCAGCAATTGTGGGGCGATCAACCATCCTAGTTCCTCAAGCCATCATTAACATATGATATGAAATGATGCAAACTGATGGTTTCCATCAGCAAATTCTTGTTGATTTGGAACGCACGATCTACGATCACCCTCCAACGGAGGAAATGTTCCATGCAGATGCGGGACTATGCGATGTTGGGTGTGGACGGTCGGGCGGCGGAAGCGGCCGGGCTCAAATCTGCTGCATGGTATCACACCGACGTAGCGCGCAAGGATATGAAGGAGCTGATGAAGCGCAGTGATGCGCCCGCCATCCGCGATACCATCATCTGGCTAGGGTCCATGGTTCTGTTCGCGGCCTGGGCGATTTGGATTTGGCCTTCGTGGTGGGCGGTTGTGCCGCTGGCCTGTTATGGCGTTCTCTATGGGTCTGCCACAGATTCACGCTGGCATGAATGTGGCCACGGCACGGCCTTCAAGACGCCGTGGATGAATGATGTGGTTTATCACATCGCCTGTTTCATGATCATGCGGAACCCGACTCGCTGGCGCTGGAGCCATACCCGCCACCACACGGATACAATCATCATCGGGCTTGACCCGGAGATTGCCGTGATGCGCCCGCCTGTGGCCTTCAAGGTTGCGCTGGCTTTTGTTGGCGTTTTGGACGCGTGGGAGACGCTGACAATGATGGTGATCAACGCCTTTGGCAAAATCACCGATCAGGAAAAGAGCTTCATTCCGGAAATGGAATGGCCGAAAGTTATTCTCGTGGCGCGGATTTGGTTTGCGATTTATGCCGTGACCATCGCTGCCTGTTTCTATTCTCATTCGATTTTGCCGCTGGTGCTTGTCGGCCTTCCCCGGCTCTATGGCGCTTGGCACCACGTGATGACGGGTTTGATGCAGCATGGCGGGCTGGCTGACAATGTTCTCGACCACCGAATGAATTCGCGCACGGTTTACGTCAATCCGATCTCGCGCTTTATCTATTGGAACATGAATTATCACGTGGAGCATCACATGTTCCCCATGGTGCCCTATCATGCGCTGCCCAAGCTGCACGAATTGATCAAGGCAGATTTGCCAGAGCCGACAAAATCCATTTGGGCATGTTACAAAGAAATATTCCCGATCTGGGCGCGGCAGATGCGTGGCGAAGATGTTTATATTGTGCGAAAACTGCCTCCGACGGCGAAGCCCTATCAACCGGGCCTTCATGGGCAAGGTGATTTGGCGGCTGCAGAATAGGGATTGATGATGACACAGTGGATTGATGCTTGCGGTGCGGATGATATTTCAAATGAAGATGTGATCCGCTTTGATCACGGCGGCAAGACCTTTGCGCTCTACCGCTCGCCGGAAGACAAGTATTACGCAACGGATGGACAATGCACGCATGAAAAGATCCATCTTTGCGATGGATTGGTGATGGATCACATCATCGAATGCCCCAAGCATAATGGCCGGTTTGACTATACGACTGGTCAGGCCAGGGGCGCACCTTGCATCGTGAATCTGAAAACCTATCCCGTGAAAGTTGAGGGCGGGCGCGTCTTCATCAATCTGTCCTGAGATGAGCGAAGCCCCGGGCATGGTGATTGTGGGCGGCGGCATGGCTGCGGCGCGGGCCTGCATCAATTTTCGCGCGCAAGATTACCAGGGCCCGATCACACTGGTGAGTGAAGAGGCGCTTCTGCCCTATGATCGCCCACCGCTTTCCAAAGCCTCGATTGTGGATGAGGCGGGTGCTGAACCCGTTTTGTTGCTGGATGAAGGCATTGTGGCATCGCTCAAGGTGGATGTGCGTCTGGGCAAAGCGATAACGGCGATCAACCGCGCCGAGAAGACCATTACGCTCAGCGATGGCAGCAAGATTGCTTATGCCAAGCTGCTCTTGGCCACAGGGGCCAAACCGCGCAAGCTCAATTGCCCCGGTGGCGAATACGCACTGACATTGCGCGACCAGCAAGACACTTTGGTTCTGCGTGAGAAATTCAAGCCGGGCAAAAAGATCGTTGTCATCGGCGGCGGGTTCATTGGTTTGGAACTGGCATCTTCGGCCAGAAAATTGGGGTGTGAAGTCACTTTGATTGAAGCCCAGCCACGCATTCTGATGCGCGGTGTGCCCGAGCCTATCGCCAAGATGGTGCATGAGCGCCATGTGAAGGCGGGGGTTACCATGATCATTGGCACGGGGCTTTCCCATCTCACCGCCCATGCGGTTCATTTGGCCGATGGGCGGGTGATTGCGGCAGATACGATCATTGCGGGCATTGGGGCTGCGCCTGAAGTGCAACTGGCTGCCGATGCGGGGCTTGCGATTGAAAACGGCATTGCCTGCACAGCGCAGATGCAAACTTCCGATCCTGATATTTATGCGGCTGGCGATTGTGCGTCCTTTGCCCATGAGCAGATGGGTGGACGGCGCATTCGCTTGGAGGCCTGGCGCTCGGCACAAGAGCAGGCGGCCACGGCAGTTGAAAATATGCTGGGCGGCAGCAAGGCGCATGTGAATGTGCCGTGGTTCTGGTCGGACCAATATGATCTCTCGCTGCAGATCACGGGCATGGCGGACATGGGTCCGAGGACCGTGGTGCGTGCGCCAGCCGAGACTGCCCTGATCCTGTTTCACCTCGCCGAAGATGGTGCCATCAAAGGGGCCAGCGGCATTGGGCCCGGCAATTCGATTGCGCGCGACATCAAGCTGGCGGAGATGATGATTGCCAAACAGATGAAGCCGGATGTTGGCGCATTGTCAGACCCCGCCGTTCAACTCAAATCACTTTTGAAGGGATGAAACCAATGGCCAAGAAGAAGCCAACCGTCGCTGACGTGCGCGCCAACAAAGGCAAGTATCAATATACGATGATGCGGGTTGAAAACTGGGAAGAGTTGGCGGCGGCAGAGGCCGCAGGCATTGACATGTGTTCGGTCCCAGCAGAGCTCCTGTTGCAGAGGCAGTTCCGCGATGTTGCGCCTTCGATTTTCGCAATCCCCGGCATGCCGCTTTATTCAGCGCCTGCCGCACAGGATGATTATCTGCGCTGGGCTTTCAAGATGATGGAAGCGGGCGCTGATGCGGTTTACTGCGCGGCGTCTTTTGATACCGTGAAGCGTATGGTGGATGATTATATCCCGGTCATCGGACACGTCGGCCTTGTGCCGCATTATTGCACCTGGACAGGTGGCTTCAAGGCCGTTGGCCGCACCGCCCAAGGGGCGATGGATGTTTTTGAGCGTTGCAAACGCTATGAAGAGGCGGGTGCATTCGGGGTTGAGATAGAAGTGGTGCCGGAGGAAATGACGGCAGAGATTTCCAAGCGCAGCTCGCTCTTCATGGTGTCCATGGGTGGCGGCAAAGGCGGCGATTGCCAATATCTCTTTGCCTGTGATGTGCTGGGCACCAACACGGGCCATGTGCCGCGCCATTCCAAGCAATATGCCAATTTGGCCCAGGAGTTTGAGCGCATTCAAGACATGCGGATCAAGGCGTTCAAAGAATGGGTGGGTGAGGTGCAAACGGGTGTTTGGCCCGATGCCCCCAATGTGATCCACACCAACAAGAGCGAAGTTGAGAAATTTCTGAAGATGCTGCCGGCGGACTGAGTGTCTTTCGGCCAATCACTATTCAACAGATTTAAGGAGAAATAAAATGATCAGATTTGGCGTTATCGGTGCAGGCCGTATCGGCAAGGTGCATTCGGCCACCATTGCCGCCAACCCCAAGGCAAAGCTGGCATTTATTGCCGATGCTGTGCCAGCTGCAGCTGAGGCTTTGGCGAAGCAATATGGTGCCAAGGTCGCATCTGTAGACGAGATTATGAAAACCAAAGACGTGGATGCCGTTCTCATCGGTTCTCCCACCGGCTTTCATGCCGAGCAGATTCAGGCTGCTTCGAACAATGGAAAAGCCATCATGTGCGAAAAGCCCGTATCGCTCGATGTTGCCAATATTCATGAAACCCTGAAGGTGGTGGAAAAGAACAAATCCACCTTGATGATCGGCTTCAATCGCCGCTTTGATCCTAACTTCGCCGAACTTGAACGCCGCGTTCGCGCTGGTGCTGTTGGTGCTGTCGAAATTGTCACGGTCATCTCGCGTGATCCAAACCCACCACCACCATCTTATGTGAAGGGTTCAGGCGGGTTATTCCGTGACATGATGATTCACGACTTTGATATGGCCCGCTTTCTGATGGGCGAAGAATTTGTCGTTGTGCAAGCCTTGGGTTCTTCACTCGTTGACAAGGGCATTGGCGAGGCAGGCGATGTGGATACGGCTGCTGTTCAGATGCAGACCGCATCTGGCCGCATTGCAGTGATCACAAATTCGCGCCGCGCCACCTATGGCTATGATCAACGCATGGAAGTGCACGGCGCAAAGGGCATGCTCACCGCTGCCAACGTGCACAACACCACTGTGCAATTGCACAATGATACCGGCACCCAGGCAGACCCTGTGCAGAACTTCTTCCTGGAGCGTTATTTCCAAGCTTATACCAACGAACTCAACACCTTCATCAATGCGGTTGAATCGGGCGATCGCAATCCAAAGCCGTCTGGCTTTGATGGTTTGCAAGCTGGCGTTCTGGCTGATGCTGCAACATTGTCGTGGCAAACGGGCAAGCCCGTAAAAGTCTAATGATGAAGATTGAATCGCTCAGCAACCTTTCCATGGATGGGAAGGTGGCCGTCGTCACCGGATCAACGCAAGGCTTGGGCGAAGCGATCGCCCACACCTTCGTTGATGGCGGCGCGAGTGGTATTGTCATCACTGGCCGCAACGCCGCGCGTGGCGCAAAGGTGAAGCGGCACGCCCGGTTGGCCGTTTGATCAAGCCAGAAGAAGTGGCCCGCACGGTGGCCTATCTGTCGACGGATGAATCAGGGCTGATGAGGGGTTCAATCATTGATTTTGATCAGCAAGTGTTGGGTGCTGGCGACAACATCATGGAAACGCCGGATGCGGTGTTCTAAGCAATAGAACCAAAGGAGCCATCGCCATGTCCAACACTTTTGTCCTCGCCGCCTGTGCTGAAATGCTGTGGCCCGACAAACCCATGGCTTGGCGCCTGAAGCTCCTCACGGAAATGGGTTTTCAATGTGGCATCTGGAATTGGGGCAATCATGACCTTGACATGCTGGAAAAATCTGGTGCGGTTCTGTCATCGATGACGGGCTATGTGACAGGCCGCTTGGCGGATGATGCAGGTGCCGATGAACTTTTGGCCACGGCGCGGTAATCTATTGCTGTGGGCAAGCGCCTCAATGTGGCGCGGCTCAATCTTCATGGCACGGGGCTTGGCGATAGAGGCCTGCCTGTTGCAGCCTGTGATGTGGTGACAGGTGCGATGTGGCTCAAGGCGCGCGACACGTTGAACCGGATCGCTGATCTGGCTGAAGAACAGGGTGTTGTCTTCATGTTGGAAAATCTCAATTTGCCGGTTGATCATCCGGGTGTGCCTTTTGCGAAGGTCGAAGATACGCACGCACTCGTGTCTTCCATCAACCGTCCGGGCCTCACGCTCAATCTCGACCTCTATCATGTGCAGATTGGTGAGGGGAACCTGATCGAATGGTGCCGCAAGTGCCAGCCATGGATTGGCGAGGTGCAGGTGGCGGATGTTCCGGGCCGCAAGGAACCTGGCACAGGCGAGATCAATTATGCAGGCGTTGCTCGCGCCCTCAAGGCGATGGGCTATCGTGGTGCGGTCTGCATGGAAGCCTATGCCTCCGGCGAACCCGAAAAGGCGCTCGAAGCCTTTCGTACGGCTTTCACGCCTTAGATCTGCGCAGTTTGGACGAAATACAAAGGGGAGCTTTCAGTTCTGAAAGCTCCCCCTTTTACAAACTGGCAACCGGGTACGCAGTACATGATCCCGGAAGTTCTGAGACACAGAGCCGTGTCGCCCCAACGCGTGTCGTGAAATGCAATTTAGCTGACAGTGGTTTCGAAACCCTTTCTGCTCAAAAGATTTGCATTAACAGAGGCTTACTTGCCTGTACGAAAGCCGCCCAAAACGTATCAAAAAGGCACAGGTGTGGCGTTGTCTGTAAAATAAAAAGATTTTCGTTTAGGGGTTCACATTCCGCGCCATGACTGTTAGAAGCCCGGCAACGCGATTTTTAACCAAGCCACTTCGATGCCAACCGGATGCGCTGCGCTTGGGAATGGATAACGCGGGATGGAGCAGCCCGGTAGCTCGTCAGGCTCATAACCTGAAGGTCGTCAGTTCAAATCTGGCTCCCGCAACCAAATAGAAGCCCGTTGTCTTAGTGAGATGACGGGCTTTTTTCTTTGGCGAGCCCGTTTCAAACGATCCCGCCGCCGCCGCCTTGTATGGCAGGCCGCGTTTTTGAGACTTGCTTGCGGTAGGCGCTGCTGCGGTAGGTGGCCACAGGGTTGATGGCTCCGCCGGACTGCAGACGCGCCATGGCGAGGATCGGTTCCACGTCAGTGCGGAAAGCTTGTTTTAATGTTTGCGCGGCCATCAAGGTGTCGTTGTCTTCTTGATAGCCGCTGAGCGCTTTGCGATCCACCAGCAAGGCCTGTGCGTAGGCACGTTGTACTTCAATTGCAGAGAGCATCAGGCTTTCGATTGGGTCAGTCACATTGTGGCTTTGATCGAGCATATGGGCCGGGTTGAAGCCTTCCACATGATTAAGCTCAGCGTCGACCAGTTCATTGAACACCAGAAACAGGCGGTAAGGATCAATGGAACCAGCATCCAAATCATCATCGCCATATTTCGAATCATTGAAGTGAAAGCCGCCCAACTTTTTGAATTGAATGAGGCGTGAGACGATCATTTCAATATTTACATTTGGTGCATGATGGCCGAGATCCACCAGGCAGAAGGCCTTTGCGCCCAGCTCCTGGGCGATGATGTAGTTTGTGCCCCAGTCTTGCACCACGGTTGAATAGAAGGTGGGTTCATACATCTTGTGTTCGGTGAACAGGCGCCAATCCGCGGGCAGAGCTTTGTAGATCTCTTTGGTTGAATCCAGATAATGTTCAAATGTCTTGGCGAAATTCACTTGGCCGGGGAAGTTTGAACCGTCACCGATCCAAATTGTGAGCGCCCTAGAGCCGAGCGCTTTGCCAATTTCAATACATTCGATGTTATGCTCAACCGCCTGGCGGCGTGCACCTTTGTCGGCATGGGTGAGTGAGCCGAATTTGTAGGAATATTGCTGACCGGGTTGATCCGAGAATGTGTTTGAGTTCATCGCATCAAAGCCCAGGCCAAAACGGACAGCAGCGGCTTTCAATTCTTTAGGGTCTGCCTTGTCCCACGGGATGTGGAGGGACACGGTTGGTGTTGCGCGTGTGAGTTGCTGGATCACCGCGCAGTCTTCAATCTTGTCGAAAATATTTCGGGGTTCGCCTGTGCCGGGAAAACGCGCAAAGCGCGTGCCGCCAGTGCCCACGCCCCATGAAGGGACAGCCACGCCGAAGCTGGCGACACGTTTGAGAATATCCTCGATCTTGATCTTGCGGCGGGCAAGTTGCTCACCCAGCGCGTCATAATCGCGCTGCAAATCGGGTTTGCGCTTTTCATTTTCAGCTGCAACGAGATCAGTCGCAATCATTGTGGTCTTCATGGGTACTCCTAGCGCGTGAAGGATTGGGCGTTGCCCGCATCGACATTGATAATATTGCCGGTGGATTTGGCCGAGGCCTCTGAGGCAAAGAAATAGATTGCCTCTGCGATATCTTCCGGAAACACCGAGCGCTTCAACATTGAGCGCTGGCGGTACATTTCTTCAAGGCCATCCTTGTCGGTTTTGTAAGTGCTGGCGCGCTGTTCGAGCCATTCGCCCGCCCAAATCTTTGATCCGCGCAGAACGGCATCTGGGTTTACCACATTCACGCGAATCTGTTTTTCTGCACCCTCCAACGCCAGACAGCGAGCGAGATGGATTTCGGCGGCCTTGGCTGTGCAATAGGCCGAAGCATTGGGCGATGCGGCCAAACCGTTTTTCGAGGCGACGAAAACCACATTGCCTCCGATGCCTTGCGCCAAGAACAGTTTGAATGCCTCGCGCGAGACGAGGAAATAACCCGTGGAGAGAATATCCATGTTCTTGTTCCATAGGGCCAGCGATGTCTCCTGAATTGGCGCTGAAGATGCAAGGCCCGCGTTGGAGACGAGAATATCCAGGCCGCCGAAAGCCGCGGCAGCATCTGCAAAGCCCTTGATGACTTGTTCTTCTGTGGTGACATTCATCAGCACGGGACGCACAAAGTCCTTGCCGAAAGCTGCGCCAAGTTCGCTGGTGGCTGATTGCAGCGCTGTTTCGTCAATATCCGCAATCGCAACGCAGGCACCTTCGCGCATCAATCTTGCTGCTGTCGCCTTGCCGATTCCGCCAGCTCCTCCGGTTACCAACGCGATTCTGCCGGCCAATGATTTTGGTTTCGGCATGCGTTGCAGCTTGGCTTCCTCGAGCAGCCAATATTCTATATCAAACGCCTCCTGCTGAGGCAGGCCGACATAGGTCGAAACTGTCGAAGCGCCGCGCATGACGTTAATGGCGTTGACATAGAACTCTGCGGAGATGCGCGCCGTGGCCTTGTCTTTGGCGAATGTGAACATGCCCACTCGCGGCATCAGGAAGACCACGGGGTTGGCATCGCGCATTGCGGGGGAATTGGAATGTTTGCAGCTTTCATAATAGGCAGCGTAGTTTTTGCGATAGGCTGCGATGGCTTCGGGCAGTTTTGCTTCATCCTCAATCACCAAAGGGCAAATCTTGGTGCGCAGGAAATGATCGGGGCATGACGTGCCAAGTGCTGCGAGCGATTTCAAGTCTTTCGCGTTTACAAATTCGAGCACTGCATCTTGATCATCAAAATGGCCGAGCATGCAATGATCTGTTGAAATCAGCCCGCGAATTTTTGGCATCAATCGTGCGGCCACCGCACGGCGTTCATCCGGGTTCAATGGTTTTGTGACGGCCCCTCCAAAGGCCGCATTGCCCTTGGATTTTTCTTCAAACCAAGCGGCGGCCTTGTTGATTGTAGCCAGCGTAGTTTCGTAGCAAGCCTCTGGTGTGTCGCCCCATGTGAAAAGCCCGTGACTTTCGAGAATGGCGCCAATGGCCCTTGGGTTCTCCAGACAGAATTTTTCGAGCCATAGACCCAATTCAAAGCCGGGCCGCTTCCACGGCAGCCAACCGATGCTGTCGCCAAAGATTTCCCTGGTCAAGGCCTGGGAGTTTTCTGAAGCCGCAATGGCGATGATCGCATCGGGATGCATGTGATCTACAAAGGGCTTGGGCACGAAGGCATGAAGTGGTGTGTCTATTGAAGCGGCGCGGGGGTTCAGGTGGAAAGTGCAATGCGGCAGGAGATCCACCATCTCATCTTCATGTTCAACGCCGCGATAGAGACTTTTTAGTGCACGGAGCTTTTCCATATAGAGTGTGGCAAAACCATCGCGTTTGATGGTGGCGTTGTCACCGCCTGAGCCCTTGACCCAGAGGACCTCCACCATCTGGCCCGTCAACACATCTTTCTCCATGATTTTGGATGAGGTGTTGCCGCCGCCATAGTTGGTGACGCGCTTGTCGGAACCCAAAAGGTTGGAACGATAGACCAGACGGTCTGCCTCGCTCATCGAGGCTGCTTTGGCTCTGTCCCAGAGAACGGGAATGGCATGGGGGGACTGTTTGGACATTGCTGCCTCGCCTGTTGATCGCTACAAATTTGCACTGACTGACGGACGTGTCAATCATCTTCTGTCAAAGTCGCTCATAATGCTGCAATGCAGCGACGATTTTTGCGCGAAGTTGATTGACAGTTTTCAGTTTCGATCATAGCGTTAACAAATCGACAGGAATTGCAATGCACGAAAAAGAGCGACACAGCGCCATTTTGAGGGCCGTCAAGGATCGGCCTGTGGTGACGATTGAAGAGTTGGTAAGCCTGACGGAATCATCCGAAGCCACCGTGCGCCGCGACATAACCGCCTTGCATGCACAAAACCGCCTGCGCCGGGTGCGGGGCGGGGCCGAGGCTATCAACCAGCCGCATCTCGCGGGCACGCCATTCGCGATCAATGCCACCAAGAATATTGTCCAGAAGCGTGCGGTTGCCAAGGCGGCGGTTGACCTGTGCCAAGATGGCGAGCCCATCATTATCAATGGCGGCACCACGACGTTCCAAATGGTGCATTATCTCTCACACCGGATCATGCCGGTCTTTACCAATTCATTTCCAATTGCAGAACACTTGCTCAAGCATTCCAAGAATGTGGTGACACTGCCCGGCGGCACGATTTACCGCGAACAGAATATCATTCTCTCGCCCTTTGAAAATGACATGACGCAGAATTTCTCGGCCAAGCGCATGTTCACCAGCACGCAAGCGATCAGCCCCTTCGGCATCATGGAGAGTGACCCGCTGCTCATTCTGGCCGAACACAAACTTTTGAGCCAGACCGAAGAATTGATCGTGCTGGCTGACTCATCAAAGTTCAAACAGCATTCAAGCCTTGTCCTGTGCAAATTGGCCCGCGTGTCGATGATCATCACCGATGACGGAATTGATGAGCGCGAAGCCGCCATCATCACGGATGCAGGCGTCAAACTGAATATCGTCAGCCTGTCCGCTGGCGAAAATGGATCTGCACTGTCGGCATAGGGCCGTCAGGTCGGGTAACAACGGAGGAAAGAAAAATGAAGCTCTCAATCAAGGCGCTGGCTATTGCCGGCGTAGCCCTCGGCCTGATGACCGTTGGCGCACATGCCGAAAATCTCAAAGTAGGCCTGTTGGTCAAGTCACTCGGCAACGGCTTTTTCGACGCTGCCCACAAGGGTGCTGATAATGCCGCCAAGGAACTGGGCGACACTGAAGTGATCTACACGGGACCCACCAAAGCCACTGCTGAAGGCCAGATCGAAATCATCAATTCGCTCATTGACCAAAAAGTTGGTTGCATCGCCATTTCCGCTAATGATCCGGATGCTGTTGCTCCTGCCCTCAAAAAGGCCATGGACCGGGGCATCAAGGTGATCTCTTGGGACTCCGGCGTGAATGAAAAAGGCCGCATGTTGCATTTGAACCCTTCAGACACAGGCCTGATTGGTGATACGATCATCAAGCTTGCGGCTGATTATCTGCCAGATGGCGGCGAAGTTGCCATTCTTTCTGCTGCATCAACTGCTGCCAACCAGAACAGCTGGATTGACGCTGCCAAGAAAATCCTGCCCACCAAATATCCAAAGATCAAATTGGTTGACGTGGTTTATGGCGACGATGACTCGGCCAAATCAACCGACGTTGCCAAGGGCTTGCTCAAGGCTCATCCAAATCTGAAAGCCATCATTGCCCCCACCACTGTTGGTGTTGTGGCTGCTGCTCAGGTTATCACCGACGCTGGTCTTATCGGCAAAGTGAACGTGACGGGCCTTGCCCTGCCATCGGAATTCAAGAAGTTCATCGATAATGGCTCTTCGCAAGCCGTGGCTTTGTGGAACCCGATTGACCTTGGCTACTCCGCAACTGAACTTTGCCATGACCTGACGGTGGGCAAGATGGAAGCCAAACCAGGTGCTGAACTTTCCATTGGCAAAGTCGGCAAAGTGAAGCTGGATGACCACACATCGGCAGCCATGGCCCCTCCATTCACCTTCGATAAGAAGAATATCGAAGAATTCTCGAAGATCTACTGAGGTCCTCCCCCTCATGGGCGGCAGCTTCGTGCTGCCGCCCCTTTTCAATCATGCAGCAACATTTCCCCATAGACGCCGCCACGCCCTGTCTCGCGCTTGTGGGCGTGAGCAAGAGCTTTCCTGGCGTTCGGGCGCTGCAAGGCGTGAGTCTGCAACTTTATCCCGGACAAGTGACGGCATTGATCGGTGAGAACGGTGCCGGGAAATCGACGCTCGTCAAAATTCTGACAGGGATCTACCAGCCGGATGAAGGCGTGATCCAAGTGGGCGAAGTGCCCGTTCATCTGCAGGGTGCGCAGGACGCTTTCAGGCGCGGCATCACGGCCATTCATCAAGAAACAGTTCTATTCGATGATCTTTCGGTGGCCGAGAATATCTATCTGGGCCACGCGCCACGCAACCGCCTTGGTCTTGTGGATTGGAGAGCGCTGCGCTTGCAGGCCCAAAAAGTCTTGGGGCGGATGAATGCTGGGCATATTGACGCCGATGCGCGCTTGAAAGACCTGAGCATTGCCAATAAACATCTCGTGGCTGTGGCACGGGCGATGTCAATTGATGCGAAAATTGTGGTTTTGGATGAGCCGACGGCAGCACTTTCGGCCAAGGAAATCGGCGAGCTCTACCAGTTGATTGAATACCTGAAGAAGGAAGGCAAGGCCATTCTTTTTATCAGTCACAAGTTTGATGAAATTTTCCGCATTGCTGATCGCTATAGCGTGTTTCGCGATGGCGCTTTGGTGGGCCAAGGCCTGATCAAGGATACAACGCAAAATGAAATTGTGAAATTGATGGTGGGGCGTGCAGTTGGCCAAGTGTTCCCCAAGCGCCAAGCCAAGCTTGGTGATTTTGCATTGACGGTTTCCGGGCTTTCCTATGCGCGAGAATTTGCTGACATATCGTTTGACCTGCGCAAGGGCGAAATTCTCGGCTTCTATGGATTGGTGGGCGCGGGGCGCAGTGAAGTGATGCAGGTGCTCTTTGGCCTGACGCGGCCGGACGCTGGCCAGATTGAGCTGGACGGCGTTGCGATCGAGGCACGTTCGCCTGAGGACGCAGTGGCTGCCGGGCTCGTTTATGTGCCGGAAGATCGCGGCAACCAGGGCATTGTCGCCGGGTTGCCGATCTTCATGAATGTGACCCTGCCATCGCTGGCGCGAACTTCAAAATCCGGCGTGTTGCGTTTGCGTGAGGAGTTTGAATTGGCGCGGCGTTATTGCGAGCGGTTGGATTTGCGGGCCTCTTCACTGTCTCAAGATGTCGCCACTTTGTCTGGCGGGAACCAGCAAAAGATTGTGATCGCCAAATGGCTGGCCACATCACCCAAGATCATCATTCTTGATGAACCGACCAAGGGCATTGATATTGGCTCCAAGGCTGCTGTCCATGAGTTCATGTCTGAACTCGTTGCTGAGGGGCTCTCCGTCATCATGGTTTCCTCCGAGCTGCCCGAGGTTCTTGGCATGTCGGACCGTGTTGCGGTGATGCGCTCAGGCAGGATCGTCGAAATCTTCGAGAACAAGAACCTTGCGGCGGAGACACTGGTGCGCGCCGCTGCGGGAATTGGCGCGTGATGGGTGGCTTGCGAAAATCGCGTGAAACCTGGCTTGGCCTTGCGATCTTGCTGCTGATTGGCTTGATCACCTTGCGGTTCCCGAGCTTTGCCGCGCCCAGTAATCTTGGTGAAATCTTCAACGACACAGCCATCCTGATCATTCTGGCGATGGGCCAGATGGTGGTGATCTTGACTCGGTCGATTGATCTTTCGATGGCGGCAAATCTGTGTTTCACCGGCATGGCCGTTGCGATGCTGAACGCTGCCCACCCCGGCATTCCGATTATTGTTCTGATCGGCATTGCCATCGTGATTGGTCTCGCACTCGGGGCATTCAACGGCGTTCTGGTTTGGAAAGTTGGCATTCCACCTATTGTTGTGACACTTGGAACTTTGACAATTTTTCGCGGTGCCACGTTTGTTTTATCGGGTGGAAAATGGGTCAATGCGGACCAAATGAGCCCGGCCTTCATCAGCTTTCAACGCGATATTTTGCTGGGCATTCCAGTATTGAGTTGGCTGGCGATTTTGACGGTGTTTGGTTTTTTCATATTTCTCAGCCGTTCCTCGCTCGGCCGCTTCATCTATGCCAGTGGCGTTAACCCAACAGCTTCGGTCTACGCTGGCATCAATGTCGGGCGGACGAAGTTTATTGCGTTTTGCATATCTGGTGCAGTGTCCGGCCTTGCCGGTTATCTGTGGATTTCGCGGTATGTGATTGCTTCTGTCGAAGTGGCCAATGGCTTTGAGCTTAACATCATCGCGGCTTGCGTCATTGGCGGCATTTCCATTGCAGGCGGGATTGGTTCTGTTGCCGGGGCTGTGCTTGGGGCCTTGTTCCTTGGCATCATCGGCAATGCCTTGCCTGTTATCAATGTTTCGCCCTTCTGGCAGATGGCAATATCGGGGACCGCGATCCTTCTGGCGATTGTCCTGAACGCGCGCGGTGAGCGCAAAAAGGGCCGCATCATTTTGAAGGAGGCCGCATGAGTGTTTCGGCGCGCCACATTCCTGACCGGCTGGACAGTGGCTGGCGCAGCAGGTTCCTGACATGGGAATGGTTGTTGCTGGTGATCGCGGTTGTGATCTTCATCGCCAACAGTTTGGCCTCGCCCTATTTTCTCGATGCCTATTCCCTGTCTGACCTCACCTTCAATTTTTGCGAGAAGGGCCTCATTGCACTGGCCATGGCCTTGCTGATCATCTCCGGTGAAATTGACCTCTCGGTTGCCGCAAATATGGCGCTGTGTTCGACGTTGATGGGATTTGCGGTCCAGTTCGGTTGGGGCACCCCAAATTTGGTTTTGATCGCGATTGTCGTTGGAACTCTTTGCGGCGTTTTCAATGGTGCTTTAGTGACGGGGCTTGGCTTGCCGTCAATCGTGGTGACGATCGGCACGATGAGCCTATTTCGCGGCATTTCTTTCATCATCTTGGGCGATCAAGTTTATAAGGGTTATCCCGACAACTTTGGTTTCTTCGGGCAAGGCTATGTATGGTGGGTGATTTCTTTTGAGTTTGCATTGTTTCTTGTTGCAGCTTTGATTTTTTGGTTCCTGCTGCACCGGACCAGCTTTGGACGCAGGGTTTTTGCCATTGGCAATAACCAAACGACGGCGCTTTATTCCGGGGTCAATGTGCGGCGGACGAAATTTATTCTGTTTTGCCTGACGGGCTTGATGTCTGGTGTCGCCTCGGTGTTGCTGACCTCGCGGCTTGGCTCCACACGGCCTTCATTGGCGCAGGGGTTTGAGTTGGAGGCGATCACGATGGTGGTGCTGGGCGGTGTCGCCATTACGGGGGGGGCGGGGAGCATCACGGGCGTGGTTCTGGCAGCCTTCATCATGGGGCTTGTTACCTTTGGATTGGGGCTTCTCAATGTGCCAGGGATTGTCATGTCGATCTTTATTGGGTTCCTGTTGATTGTAACCATTGCCCTGCCCATTGTATGGCG
>JAYUEP010000035.1:0-7296 GCA_043739165.1 Hyphomicrobiales bacterium | reverse complement strand
ATCTTGGCGTTGTCTTTGGCCGAAGCCTTCCAGAACAAGGCCTTCAAAGGAGAACGGTTGGACCTCAACGCCAGTTCCAAGTTCTCCCAGACAGAATGGTTTTCGAACACTGTTGGCTTTTGGAACTTGCGGCCGATGCCGAGATTGGCAATGGCGGCTTCGTCATGTTGCGTCAGATCAACGTTGCCGAAGAGCACGCGGCCCTCGTCTGGTCGCGTCTTTCCCGTAATCACATCCATCATGGTGGATTTGCCTGCACCATTGGGGCCGATAATGGCGCGCATCTCGCCGCGCTTCACATCGAGGCCGAGCTTATTCAACGCCTTAAAACCATCAAAGCTCACACTCACATCTTCGAGGTAAAGCAGGGTCTCACCGTTTTGCTTAACGTCTGGCGGGATCATTCGGCCATCTCCGGCGTGGGCAGAGGTGTCGCACTCGTCTTCTTCAAATTGCTCCAGCCTGCAAAGCTACCCGCCAGCCCCTTAGGCATGAACAATGTGACGGCAATAAAGAGAAAGCCAAGCACATAAAGCCATGCCTCGGGCAATGCACCGGTGAACCAGCTTTTCGCGGCATTGATGACGATTGCACCCAAAGCCGCGCCCCACAAGGTTCCGCGACCGCCAAAGGCCACCCAAATCACTGCCTCGATGGAATTGGCGGGAGCAAATTCGGATGGGTTGATAATCCCCACTTGTGGCACGTAAAGCGCACCAGCGATGCCCGCCATCAAGGCCGAAACGACAAACACACAAAGCTTGTAGTGTTCAGCGCGATAGCCAAGGAAACGCACGCGCGGTTCTGCGTCGCGGATCCCCGCAATCACCAGCCCCAGCTTGGAAAGCACAATGCCGCGCGCGGCGATGAAACAAAGCCCTACCGCGAGCGCAGAAAGAGAGAACAACACAGCGCGCACGCCTGCCGCCTGAATGTTGAAGCCCAAAATGTCTTTGAAATCGGTCAAGCCGTTGTTGCCACCAAAGCCCATGTCATTGCGGAAGAAGGCCAGAAGCAGCGCATACGTCATCGCCTGGGTAATGATTGAAAGATAAACACCGGTCACACGGCTGCGGAATGCAAACCAGCCAAACACCAGCGCCAAGAGGCCCGGCGCCAGCAGCACCATGACCATGGCGAAAGGGAAGAATTCAAAGCCTTGCCAATACCAAGGCAGGCTTGGCCAATTCAGGAACACCATGAAATCCGGCAAGTTGGGGTTGCCATAAACCCCGCGCGCCCCAATTTGGCGCATGAGATACATGCCCATGGCATAACCGCCCAGCGCGAAGAACGCCCCGTGGCCAAGGCTGAGGATGCCGCAAAAGCCCCACACCAGATCAACGGATAGAGCAAGCAATGCAAAGCACAGATATTTACCCAGCAGTGTCACCAGGTAATCCGGCAAATGCAGCACATTTTCCGATGGCACTACAAGATTGAGCAGTGGAACGGCCAGTGCTGCAAGACCAAGAGCGGACAAAAACACAAGGGCGCTGCGATTGAAGATCCCGGCATTGGCCATTACGTTTCCACCCAGCGGCCTTTCAGCGCGAACAGGCCCCGTGGCTTTTTTTGGATGAAGAGGATCACGCCAACAAGAATGATGATTTTGCCCAGCACGGCCCCGGCGAATGGTTCGAGAAATTTGTTGGCAATGCCCAACGTGAGCGCGCCCGCCAACGTGCCCCACAGATTGCCAACGCCGCCAAACACCACAACAAGGAAGGAATCGATGATGTAATTCTGCCCGAGATTGGGGCTGACATTGTCAATCTGCGTGAGTGCCACGCCGGCAAGTCCGGCAATGCCGGAGCCGAGCCCGAAGGTGAGCGTATCGATCCACGCGGCGCGAATGCCCATGGCCCGGGCCATGGGGCGATTCTGCGTCACAGAACGCATCTGCAGGCCCAGCGACGAGCGCTTCATCAACAGCATGAGCGCGGCAAAGATCGCAACTGAAAAGATCATGATTGTGATGCGGTTGACGGTGAACGAAAGCCCGGCCGTGATATTGATCGCCCCACTCATCCAGCTCGGGGATGAAACTTCCTTGTTGGTCGGGCCGAAAATGCTGCGTATGGCCTGTTGCAGAATGAGCGACAGGCCCGATGTGGCCAGCAGCGTTTCCAGCGGGCGGCCATAAAGGAAGCGGATGATGCACCGCTCAATCGCCATGCCGAGCAGACCCGTGACGATAAAGGCCCCGGGGATTGAAATCAGCAGGGCCTCGTTCTGTACGCCTGGAAAGCGCGCAACGATGGTCTGCTGCACGACATACGCGGTGTAGGCCCCCACCATGACCAATTCACCATGCGCCATGTTGATGATGCCCATCACTCCAAAAGTGATGGCCAGGCCGATCGCAGCCAACAGCAACACCGAGCCAAGCGAAAGCCCATACCAGATGTTTTGTGCAAACGACCAAGCCGCCAAGCCATTCTCAATGGAAGACGCGGCGGCGAGGGCGGCTGATTTTATGGGCTCTCGTGCATTGCTGCCAAGTTGAACCAACAGGGCCGACGAGTCGCGGCTTCCCTCTTTCTTGAGGGCATCAATGGCAGACAATTTTTCCGCATCCGGCCTTTGGCTGTTGAGCAAGGCCGCAGCGTGGGCCTCAATCATCAGGGCAAGGGTAGGCGCGTCTTTCTCAGCCGCAATGGCCTTTTCAAGCGCATCCAGCGAGGCCGCATCGCCAGATTTCAAAATGGTGGCGGCAGCACTGCGGCGTGTGGCGGCATCGGCGCTGAACAATGTCAGGCCACCCTTGGCGTTGGAAATGATGCCGCGCAATGCGTTGTTGATTTTGATCTTCTCAAACTCAACCTTTTGGCCAGTGCCCGCGGGCTGATTGGTGGCAGGATCGATGAGGCTGAGGGTGTCGCCATCGGCCTTGCCGATGAAAACGTGTTGGTCCGCTTTGCGGAGGAAAAGATTGCCAGCCTCCAGCGCATCAAGAACAGGCACAGCTGCTGCATCCCCGGAACCAACCAGCGCCGTGATGGCATGTTCACGCGACTTGAAATCACCCTGGCCCAGCGCGTTCACAAGTTCAGCCGCGCCCGCAAGCGCCGGACCGAGCCCTGCGAGCAGGCACACAAGCATGACCAATCCGAAAACTGTTGCGCGCATGAGAGCGATCCGTTCAAAAATGGGCCCGCCCCAAAGGGAGGAGCAATGGAGCAGGCCCCAGGACAGGCGGCTAAATCAGCCGCCTATTGTTCAAGCGCCACCGCATTTGGCAGTCTTCACGTTGAAGTTGCCGCAGTGTAGTGGCTTGCGCCAATCCGAGATCAAGTCTTTGGAGCCCGGCAGATAGTCTGACCATTCATCGCCGGCGACCAGGCCTGGAGTTTGCCACACAATATCAAACTGGCCGCTTTCCTGAATTTCGCCGATCAATACTGGCTTGGTGATGTGATGGTTCGGCAACATGGCAGCATAGCCGCCCGTGAGATTTGGAACCGTCACACCAATGATTGCGTCTTGCACGGCGTCGGAGTCTGTCGTGCCAGCCTTGGTCACGGCGGCGACCCACATGTTGAAGCCGATGAAATGTGCTTCCATCGGGTCATTGGTCACACGCTTGTCGTTTTTGATGAAAATCTGCCAGCTCTTGATGAAGGCAGCATTGGTGGGATTGTCAACTGACATGAAGTAGTTCCAGGCTGCCAAGTGGCCGACGAGCGGCTTCTTGTCGATACCCGCCAATTCCTCTTCGCCCACCGAGAAGGCTACAACAGGAATGTCTGTTGCCTTGACGCCTTGGCTACCCAGTTCCTTGTAGAAGGGCACATTGGCGTCTCCGTTGATGGTTGAAACAACTGCAGTCTTCTTGCCGGCTGAACCAAATTTCTTGACGTCAGACACGATCGTTTGCCAATCGGAGTGGCCGAACGGCGTGTAGTTGATCATGATGTCTGCCTTGGCGACCTTCAGAACATCCGTGAGGTAAGCCTCGAGGATCTTGTTGGTGGTGCGCGGATAGACATAGTCTGTGCCAGCCAAAACCCAACGCTTTACGCCTTGGGCGGCAAGATAATCCACTGCGGGTATCGCCTGTTGGTTTGGAGCGGCCCCTGTATAGAAGACATTTTTCGAGCTTTCTTCGCCTTCATATTGCACAGGATAGAACAGCAGGCTGTTCAATTCTTCATAGACAGGCAAAACTGACTTGCGTGACACGGATGTCCAGCAACCGAATGTGGCGACGCATTTGTCTTTTGAAATCAGTTCACGTGCCTTTTCGGCAAACAGCGGCCAGTTTGACGCTGGATCAACCACTACACCTTCGAGCTTCTTGCCAAGCAGGCCGCCCTTGGCATTTTGCTGTTCGATCAACATCAACATCACATCTTTCAATGTGGTTTCACTGATTGCCATGGTGCCCGAGAGCGAGTGAAGGATGCCAACCTTGATCGTTTCCCCATCAGCGAAGGCATATTGCGGCAGTCCCATTACCGCGGCGGTGGCGCCAAAAGCGGCAGCAGATCTCAAAAATCCTCGGCGTGTTGTCATTGGTGTTGCGCTCCTGTTTTGTTGCAGAGCACAACAACGCAAGAGGCGTGCCAGATTTTAACTTTATGTAACTATATGTTGTGTAGGTACAAAATCATTTGCATAAATTTTCACCAGCGAAAAAATTGTGCAGTTGCAACCGAACGACTGCCAATATGCAAACTTGTTAGGCAGAAACTCAGTGCGTTGCTTTCGCATTGTGATGGTCAGAAGAGCTTTCCGATCTTCCAAACTGCGAGCGACAGCGAGACAAACGAGAAGTCTCCCTCCACAATTCCCGTTTCTAAAGGTGCACAAATAAATTTCTCCTTTTCAGAAGGTCTTGAGGCCAATGGCCGGGCTTCCCAACTGCCTCTTTCGCACCTTCGGTTTGACCAATCTGGTTCAAGTCACTGTCACGCTCAATTTGGAAGCACAGGAAGAGGCAGGCTCAAGCCGCAAATGGGACGATGGCATTTTCACTCGGTCTCATGCCGGAGGATGTTTTCACCTCAACCCACACCGCCAAAGCTGGCAGCAATACGAACTAGACGATGCTTGATTGAGAGCGTCGGACATCAACTCACTGACTCGACGAAGCACCAAGTTTGCAATAACGTTCTGGCCGAACACTGCACAGGTCATCAAAACGCGGCGCGAATGAATAAAAGCCAAGTTCAATTTAATGAGGCCGTTTCAATCGCTAAGAATGGCCAAAATGTTTGGCAGGCATTGGCGGAATATTCCATCGCACTCAATGGCCACAAGCTTTTTACGGTCATGACTGTTGACATGGACGCCGGATTGGCGCGGCGGATATTTTCGGATCACCCCACCGAATATCCCGTGACCGGCACAAAACCCATTCACCGCGATGCCTGGTTTGATATCGTTCATGGCGAGAAGCGCAGTTTTGTCGCCAATACCATTAATGACATCTCCAAGGTGTTTCCTGATTTTGAACTGATAAAATCGCTGGGATGCGGATCAGTTATTAATCTACCCGTCGTTTTGCGCGGCAATCTGGTTGCCACCATCAACCTGTTGCATGTTGAACATCACTACACCGCCAAGCGTGTCACATTGCTGGAGACGCAACTCGCTTTGCCCGCTAGACTTTGTTGTGCACTTGCTGGACAGATGAATGACTGACACACAAATTGGCCAAACAAATATTGCTGGCCACATGGCGCGGCGTGTAGGCTCATTCTTTGCGAGCCTGGCTCTCACGTTTGTCGGGCTCACCGCCATTACATTTTTGATCAGCCGCCTGACCAAGATTGATCCTGTGCTGGCCATCGTGGGTGATAAGGCGAGCAAGGCGGTTTATGACAAGACTGTTATCTTGCTCGGTCTCGATAAGCCGCTTATCGTTCAATATGGGGCATATCTGCGCAAATTGCTGATAGGTGATTTCGGAACATCGGTTCTGACCTCTCAACCTGTGCTCTCCGATCTCTTGCATGTATTTCCAGCGACGTTTGAACTTGCGACTATTGCCACGATTCTCGGTGTGTTGATCGGTGTTCCCGGCGGGGTTCTCGCCGCAGCCCGCAAGGGGCAATGGCCCGACCAACTTGTGCGAGTGGTCTGTCTGTTCGGCTATTCCATTCCAGTCTTCTGGCTGGGGCTGGTGGGGTTGTTTGTTTTCTACGGCAAACTTGGCTGGGTTTCCGGCACGGGCCGCCTCGATATTGCTTTTGATGACATTGTGACGACGCGCACTGGCATTTTGTTGATTGACGCCGTCATTGCAGGTGAGTGGGATATTTTCCGCAATGCCTTCAGCCATCTCATTCTTCCAGCTGGCATTCTCGCCTATTTCTCACTGGCCTATATCGCGCGGATGACGCGCAGCTTCATGATTGGTCAACTGAGCCAGGAATACATCATTGCCGCGCGGATCAAGGGCCGGTCCTATTGGGGTGCCGTTTGGAAACACGCCTTCCCGAACATCATGGTGCCGCTGATCACCGTCATTGGCCTCAGCTATGCCTCACTGCTTGAAGGGGCGGTATTGACCGAGACGGTTTTTGCATGGCCGGGGCTGGGGCAATATATCACCCGGGCATTGTTCAACAGTGATATGAACGCTGTGCTAGGTGGCACAGTTTTGGTGGGCACGGTGTTTATCGGTGTCAATCTGTTCTGCGACTTCCTCTACAAAGTCTTTGACCCGAGATTGCGCAGCTCATGACAGCCACCAGTCAACAGACACTCACCCAATGGCTGGAGAGCGACACACCAACATCCTCGCGGCAAGCTGTGGCGGGCAATGTCTATCGCGGCACGCGCAGCATTGTTTCGAATCCTGCCGCTTTCGCAGGATTGATCATCGTGGCTCTGTTGATTGTCATGGCAGTGATGGCACCGCAACTGGCGCGTGGCATCTCGCCCATCGAGCAAAATCTTTCCAACCGCCTTCATGCGCCAGATGCTGCCCATTGGTTTGGAACCGACGAATTGGGCCGCGATATTTATGCGCGCACACTTTATGGCGCACGCGTGACCATTGCCATGGTGTTGCTGGTTTCCGTCATCGTCGGGCCTATTGGTCTTGCGGTCGGCACCTTGGCGGGGTTTCTTGGCGGGTGGATGGATGCGTTACTCATGCGCATCACCGACATTTTTCTCGCTTTCCCTCGCCTCGTCCTGGCATTGGCATTTGCGGCGGCCCTCGGGCCCGGAATTGAAAACGCAGTAATTGCCATTTCGCTCACGGCCTGGCCACCTTACGCGCGCATTGCACGGGCCGAAACTGTAACGATTGCCAAGAGTGATTTTATCGCGGCTGCGAAA
>JAYUEP010000034.1:0-7305 GCA_043739165.1 Hyphomicrobiales bacterium | reverse complement strand
CATGACGTGAGCGTTGCGCATACAGCATTTTGGACAGCCACTTATGGCCCATTTGTATCACCTTCTTGTATCACCAACAAGCGAGAAGGCCAACAAATCCAATGTTATAATGGTTTTAGCGTAGGGAAATGGCGCGCCCGAAAGGATTCGAACCTCTGACCCCTAGATTCGTAGTCTAGTGCTCTGATCCAGCTGAGCTACGGGCGCATTGCATTGGCGTCAAACGCGTTTGCAGCGGTCCTGTTAGTATGGCGCAGGGGCGAATGCAAGCCTGAGGTTTCATTTTGCGGCGCCGTCCTTTTGCAGACCGTTCCGGTCTGGCAGGCAAAGCTCAAAAACCGTGCCATTTTCTTGGGATTCAACCATTCTGAGGCTGCCACCATGGGCCTGGGCCAGCTCGGCGGAAATGGCGAGACCCAGCCCCGTGCCGCCGCTGCGCGCGGCCGTTTGAAAGGCCCCAAAGAGTTTGGAGCGGATGGCCGGGGGAATGCCGGGTCCGGTGTCGCGAACTTGCACCAACACCTCATGCGAGCGCCGCACCGCACTGATGCGAACTTCGTCCGACACTTGCGGTCGCGTCTCGATGGCCTGCATCGCATTGCGCGCCAGATTGGTCAGTATACGGACGAGTTGTTCGCGGTCCGCATCGACCGTCAGGGCCTTCGGCACCGCATCAACAAACACAATGCGCGGACCTTGCAGGCGCAAGGTATCAAAAACCTCATCTACCAAGGCTTTTAGGGCCACCACCTCGCGCCGGGGCGGAAGTTCCTGGGCGCGGCCATAGGTAATGGTCTGGTTGAGAAAGTTGATCGCCCGGTCAAGCGAGCCAATCAGCTTCGGCGCAAAGCGCTGCACCCGCGCATCCTTCACTTCGCCCAAACGGTCCGAGATCAATTGCGCCGAGGTCAGCATGTTGCGCAAATCATGGCTCACCTTGCTGACCGCAAGGCCAAGGGCGGCAAGGCGTGTCTTCTGTTGCAGCAGACCTTGAAGCTGCTTTTGCATCGCCTCCAATTCATGCTCCGCCAGGCCCAACTCATCCTGTCGCGCCGAAGGCACAATCACCCGCGAAATATCCTCGGGCTTTTTGGCAAACTCCATCATGTTGGCAGAAAGCCGTTGCATGGGCCGCACCAAAACGCGGTTCAAAGCCGCAAAAATCAAACCTGCCACAATGAGCGAAAGCACCACCGACAGCGCCAGAATACGCAAACCAAAATTGACCATCGCATCACGCAGCGGCCATTCATGAACCGCAATCTCAATGGAGCTGCCCGTCATCGCAGGCGGCGTGTCGATCACATTGATCAATCGGTCATGGTCCTGCACCAGAACCTTGAACGCAGGCAAAATCGAAGTGTAATATTGCCCGCCTCGCAGGTCGAACGTTTCTTCGACCATGCCGGGCTTTTCCGCCCGCAGAACGAGCGAACGTTTCTCATCACGCATGATGGCCACAGCTTCAACGCCTGCCCCCTTGAGCAAGGCATCGCGCAGCATGCCGTCCACTTGCTGGTCAGGTGCCGCTTCCGTGGCCAGCGCCGCAATTTCCCCTTGCGCCAGGCGTGTCTTCAGCCATTGCACCCGAAAATTCGCAATCGATGGCAGGAAGATCAAAACCTCGCCGAGCATCACAAAGATGATGGTGAGTGCCAGCACCTTGCCGGAAAGCCCAGTCAAGGCGCGCGTGCGGGGGGCGGATTTTTCTGAACTCATGCCCGAGGGTTTAGCCGAAGATTTTCAGAAGTCCTAGCAGCCGCCGCGTCGCGGGTCGCTGCGCAAGTCCGGCATAGTTGCTGATCGCCGCACGCTTGCCGATTTCACTCAAGGTGGGATAGGGCAGAACCAGATTGGCAAAAGCAGAAATCCTGATCTTTTGCGTGACCGCCAGAACGAAGGGCGCGATCAATTCGCCAGCCGATGGCCCCACAATCGAAGCGCCGACGATCACGCCGCGTCGCCCCAGAATGATCTTGATCAGACCCTGGGTCTTGCCTTCGGTTTGGGCGCGGTCATTTTCCGCAAAGCGCCAGGTGAGAACCTTCACAGCGCCGCCAAAAGTGTTACGCGCCCCAGCCTCGCTAAGTCCCACATGCGCCAATTCTGGATCGGTGTAAGTCACCCACGGAATGATATCAATCCGATTTTTCACAGGCAGTTTGAACAGCGCATTGCGAATGATAAGCCCGGCGTGATAGCCCGCCACATGGGTGAACTGCAGCCCGCCCGCCACATCGCCTGCCGCATAGACGGCGCGGTTGGTCGAACGCAGCAAAGCATCAACCATAATGCCGCGCTTGTCATAAGCAACGCCTGCTGCCTCAAGATTCATGCCTTCTAGATTGGGCACCCGCCCCGCAGCCACCAGAAGATGAGAGCCGGCAATCACCTGTCCGCCCTCCAGCGTTACGGCGACGCCAGACTTCGTCTGGGCGACTTGCGTAATCACCACACCTTCGCGGATATCAACGCCCTCCGCCTTCAATGCCGAGAGCACCACGGATGAAAGCTCCAGATCATCCTTGCCCAAGGCCCTTAGTCCCTCCAACACAGTGACATCACAGCCCAACCGCCGATGCGCCTGTGCCATCTCCATGCCGATGGGCCCGCCGCCAATGATGATCAAATGCTGGGGCTTCACACGGTTCATGAATATCGTTTCATTCGTGAAAAAGGGGACATCCTTCAGACCCGGGATGGACGGGACTCCAGCGCGGGATCCCGTGGCAATCACGATCTTGCGCGCTTCAAACCGCTCGCCACCCGCTTCCAACGTCCGTACACTGACGAATTCTGCCTGTGCCTTCACCACGCGAACGCCCAAGCCCTCAAACCGTTCCACGCTGTCATAAGGCGCAATCTTGGCGATGACCGATTGCACATGGTCCATCACCTTGGCGTAATCCACTTTGGGATCAACGGCAGCAATGCCATAAGGCCCAGAGCTGCGCTGCGCTTGCGCATATTTCGCGGCCGCGATGAGAGACTTGGACGGCACACAGCCGGAATTCAAACAGTCTCCACCCATTTCTCCTTTTTCAAACAGCACCACCTTCTCGCCGAATTGCGCCGCCGCTGCCGCAACCGAAAGCCCTGCGGAGCCGCCACCGATCACCGCAATGTCATAGATCATGAAGGGGTCTTCCACTTCTTGAGCACCACCGGAATCAACGAAACAGCACCCAGCGCCGCAAAGCCGCACAGCAGTTGCGGCGTCACCAAGGATGAGGCGGAAAATTCATAGCCGCAAGCCGCCGCCGCGTTCTGTGTCATGCAGGCTTCATGCGTGGCCCGCGCCGCATCGATCACACTGCCCAAACCCCGTCCCAGCCAAGCGAAGGCGTATGAGCCGGGAATGATGCCGATCAACGTGGCCAAGGCAAATGTGCGCAAGCTCATTTTGGTCAACCCGGCCACCGCATTGATCGCAAAGAACGGAAAAGCCGGCACCAGCCTCAGGAACAAGAGATAGTTGAACCCATCTTGCTCAAACCCGCGCGACAACTTCTGCACAAAAGGTCCGGCGCGTTCTGCGATGGCGGCACCCAATGAAGTCTGCACAATCTTGAACACGGCGACAGCGCCAAGCGTTGCCGCAAAAATGGTCAGTGTTCCACTCAAGGCCCAGCCAAAGATAAACCCGCCCAAAATGCTCAGAACCGCAGCGCCGGGCAGAGACAGGGCCACCACCAAAACATAGGCCGCGAAATAAAGTGCCAACGCCGCCGCCAGATTCTGGCCAACAAAATCATGCAGCATCGCTTCATGCTCCACGATGCTTTGAAAACTGAGATAGCGCTGCAAGTCAAATGCATAGACCAGCGCGATCACACCACCGAGACCCACAAGGGGCAACCAGCGTTTCAGGGGCGAAGCAGGGGCAGGGGCCATCACGAGAGCAGTTCCGGTTTGCATGATTAGACACATGGCGCGCTTTACAAAGCCTGAACAGGGGGTCTCACGCCCTCGTGAAAAGGGTTCAAGCCACGTGCGGGCGGCGTGAGACCGTTCTCGTGATCTGTGATCGGGCCAACCCCAAAGTTGACAATCCCGCCGTTTCTGACCATAAGCAGGCCAACTTTTGCAAAACCCTTTGGTTCTGCCTTTTAAGCCGCGAAATTAATCTCATAGTTTCAAGGTCTTGGGCAGATTGTCGGAATCGGAACCATGCCACAGAAACGCACCTATCAACCGTCCAAGCTTGTCCGCAAGCGCCGCCATGGTTTCCGCTCGCGCATGGCCACAGTGGGTGGCCGCAATGTCATCCGCCGCCGCCGCGCCAAGGGCCGCGCTCGGCTCTCGGCCTAATTCACCACGGTTATCATGCAGCGCATAAAGCGGAGGCAGGATTTCGTTGCCGCCGCCAAAGCCGCTTCACAAGGCACACCGGGCTTCCTCCTGGTGGCGCATTTTCGTGGTGATCAAGCGCCCGCCCGCTTGGGCTTCACCTGCACCAAGAAGCTTGGCAATGCCGTGGCCCGCAACCGCATCCGCCGCCGCCTGAAAGAAGCCGCCCGTCTGGTTTTTGAGCGTGTGGCCCAGCCGTCCTACGACTATATATTGATCGGTCGCAGTGCCGCCGCAACGCGGGGCTTTGAAATCCTGCAATCAGACCTTATCTCTGCCGCAACGCGCCTTCATGCCAAGGTATCAGCAAAACCAACGGAAGCAAAATGAGCCAGCCACAAAAGCCGCAAATCGATCCCAAAAACATGATCATGGCCGTGGTGCTCTCCATGCTCATCGTTTTCGGCTGGCAATATTTTTACACTGGCCCCAACGCAAAAAAAGCCGAGGAAGCCGCCGCCGTTCAACAGCAAACGGCGCAGATTGCAACAACGGCTGAATCAACAGTCAAGGATGCCGCCACCGTTTTGGCGGGCTCCAAGCGTGTGAAGATTGACACGCCGGAACTCTCAGGCTCCATCAATCTCACCGGTGCGCAGTTCGATGACTTGCGTCTCAATAAATATCACGAGACGATTGATCCAAAGAGCCCGCTCATCGCACTGCTCCAGCCCTCGGGAACGCAGGATGCCTATTTTGTCGAAGAAGGCTTTGTGCCGCGGCCCGGCACATCGGTTGCCGTTCCTGATTCCAAAACCGAGTGGCAGGCAGCAGAGGGCGCAGCTCTCACCGCCGACAAGCCGCTGACACTGACATGGGACAATGGCGCAGGCTTGAAGTTTGAACGCCAGATTTCGGTCAGCGATGATTATCTCTTCACGGTGAAACAAACCGTCACCAACGCGGGAACCACGCCCGTTGACCTTCTTCCCTATGCCCGCGTGCAGCGCCAGGATACGCCGAAGATCGCAGGCTTCTGGGTGTTCTATGAAGGCCTCTTGGGGGTCCAGAACAAGGGCCTTGAAGAACACAAATATGCCGCCCTGAAGAAGGACCCTGAGGCCCCCGTGACCATTTCGGGCACTGGTGGCTGGCTGGGCTTTACCGATAAATATTGGGCCACAGTTCTGATCCCCGATCAGAAGGCCAAACTCTCCAGCAGCTACCGCTTCGTGAAAATCCCCGGACGCGATGGCTATCAGGCCGACACGCTGGCCGACACGCCGCTCACTGTCCCGGCAGGCGGCAGCGCATCCTATGAAGATCACATCTACGCTGGCGCGAAAGTCGTGGGCACCATCAATGCCATCTACAACAAATACAACTTTGAACGCTTTGACCTGATGATTGACTGGGGCTGGTTCGCCCCCATCACCAAGGCCATGTTCTATCTCTTGAGCTTTGTGCACAGCCTTGTCGGCAACTTTGGTATTGCCATCTTGCTGGTCACGGTTCTGGTCAAGGCCGCCGTCTTCCCGCTGGCCAACAAGTCTTATGCATCGATGAGCAAGATGAAGAACCTGAAGCCGCAAATGGACGCCATCAAGGAGAAAAACCCGGATGACCGCGCCAAGCAGCAACAGGAAACCATGGAGCTTTACAAACGCGAGAAAGTAAACCCGATGGCGGGCTGTCTGCCCATCTTCGTGCAAATTCCGGTCTTCTTCTCACTCTATAAGGTGATCCTCACCTCAATTGAGTTGCGCCAAGCGCCTTTCTTTGGTTGGATTCATGATCTCTCGGTGCAAGACCCGACCAACCTGTTCAACCTCTTTGGCTTGATCCCCTGGACGCCGCCACATTTCCTGATGCTCGGCTTTTTCCCGCTGCTGATGGGCATCACCATGTGGGTGCAGATGCGTCTGAATCCGGCCCCGCCAGATCCGGTGCAGGCCCAGATGTTCAACTGGATGCCCGTGATCTTTACCTTCTCGCTGGGCTCTTTCCCGGCAGGCTTGGTCATCTATTGGGCCTGGAGCAACTTCCTCTCCATCGTGCAGCAAAGCTACATCATGAAGAAACATGGAACCGAGCTGAACCTGTTCGGCAACATCCGTGACTCACTGCCCTTCCTGAAGAAAAAGCCCGCCAGCACGTGAGCGAAACCTTCACCGAACTTCAACTGCAAGCGGGCCGCCAGCTCTTTAATGGAACGGCCCGTTTTCGTTTGGGCGTGGCAGCAATTGAACAATTGCCGCCCGTGAAGAATGTCGAACTGGCCTTTGCAGGCCGCTCCAATGTCGGCAAGTCTTCCCTGATCAACGCGTTGACGGCGGTCAATGGCCTCGCCCGCGCCTCCAACACGCCGGGCCGCACGCGAGAGCTGAACTTCTTCGATGTGGGAGATGCTTTCACTTTGGTCGATATGCCGGGCTATGGCTATGCCAAGGCCGCCAAGAAAGAAGTGCGCCAATGGCAGAACATGCTCAAAGCCTATCTGCGCGGCCGCGTCGGCTTGACGCGCGCCTTTGTGCTGATCGACGCGCGCCATGGTGTGATGACGCCTGATATTGAAATGTTCGAAATGTTGGATGATGCAGCCGTGCCCTATCAGCTGGTGATCACCAAATGCGACAAGATCAACAAGCATGAACTGGCGGAGCTTGAAACCGAAACACTCAGCCGCATCAAAAAGCGCGCCGCCGCCATCCAGCGCCTGCATTTGACCTCGGCCGAACGCGGCTTCGGCATGGATGACCTGCGCGCCGAGATCGCAGCACTTTTGACCTGAGCGCACATCTGCTCTTGGTCGTGGGTCAGTTTGAACTTTGAAGCTGAGTCACCGCCGCCGCCTTGCAGTGTCTGCAATCCTCTGAATGGCAGACACAAGCTCCCAACGACCAAACCGTCGCTAAGGGCCGAGGCTGTGTAAAAACGAATATTTAGACGACGCTACAAATGGTTTGTTTGGTTGGCAGGCGATTATTTTTTGATTTGGCCGCCCTGAAGAGTTGG
>JAYUEP010000033.1:0-2431 GCA_043739165.1 Hyphomicrobiales bacterium | reverse complement strand
TTGGCTGGCCGGTTAGGCCCTTTTTACCCGGACGATCACATCAATGCGGTCAATCACTTTGCCCTTGGGCAGGGCGGGCAGGCCGGAGATTTTCAGCGTGGCGGGATCAATATCCATCAGTGCGCCATCTTCTTCATTGAAGAGATGGAAATGGTTTGAAGTGTTGGTGTCGTAATAGGATCGGTCGCCTTCGATCGCCAATTCGCGCAGCAGGCCAGCGGCTTTAAACTGATGCAAGGTGTTATAGACCGTGGCCAGCGACACGCTGAGGCCAGCCTTGGCCACATCTTCAAAAAGGCTTTCAGCACTCACATGCTTGTCGCCGCCGTCGAACAGCACGCGGGCCAAGGCAACACGCTGCGCTGTGGGGCGCAGGCCTGCCTGATTGAGCTTTTCAGCGATGGAGTCGGTTTGGCGCATGGCCCCCCTATAGCCCAGAAGGCCCCGGCATATCAATCTTTCCACAGGACAGCCTTTATTTGGCAGGCGGGCAATGCCATGTTAAAAGCCCCGTCAAACATAAGCAGGGTGAAATGAGCAACAGAAAATCGAGCTTTCTCTATGATGAATTGATCGCCTGCGGGCGTGGTGAATTGTTTGGCCCCGGCAATGCGCAATTGCCTTTGCCGCCCATGCTGATGTTTGACCGCATTACTCATATTGAAGAAAAAGGCGGCAGTGCCCAATTGGGCAAAGTGGTTGCCGAATTCGATATCAACCCAGACCTTTGGTTCTTCCCCTGCCATTTTCATGGCGACCCGGTAATGCCCGGCTGTTTGGGGCTTGATGCCCTGTGGCAGTTGACGGGCTTTTTCCTTGGTTGGCTGGGTGAACCGGGCCGTGGCCGCGCTTTAGGCGTGGGCGAGGTGAAATTCTCCGGCATGGTGACCCCAAAAGTGAAGACGGTGACCTATGAAGTTGATGTGACGCGGCTGATTTTGCGCAAGCTGAAGCTGGCGGTGGCCAATGGCGTGATGAAGGCCGATGGCGAAGTGATTTATCAGGTGACGGATATGAAGGTTGGGTTGTTCCAAAGCTGAGAATGGAAATTTTTGCCCTTCTCCCTTCGGGAGAAGGTGGCCGAAGGCCGGATGAGGGTCTTTCAGCCGATGAAATTTTTTGAATTGAGCTCGTGGCAAGGCCCTCATCCGCCCTTCGGGCACCTTCCCCCACTGGGGGAAGGGCGAGTTGTAGAGATTTGGAAGGGACAAGATATGAGACGAGTCGTCATCACCGGCATGGGCATTGTTTCGAGCATTGGCAACAGTGCACAAGAAGTGACGGCCTCATTGCGTGAAGCCAAAAGCGGCATTGTGTCCGCACCCAAATATGCAGAGCTTGGTTTTCGCTGCCAGGTGCATGGCGCGCCGAATTTTGATCCAGAGCAGGTTGATCGGCGTCCGCGCCGCTTCATGGCGGACGGTGGCATTTGGAACTATGCCGCCATGACGCAGGCCATTGCCGACTCCGGTCTTGAAGAAAAAGACGTGAAGAATGACCGCACCGGGATCATCATGGGTTCAGGTGGTGCATCAACGCGCACCATTGTGGCCGCTGCTGATACGGCGCGTGAAAAAGGGCCAAAGCGCGTGGGGCCATTTGCCGTTCCGCCTTCCATGTCTTCAGCGCATTCGGCCGTGCTGGCAACGCCCTTCGGCATTCGCGGTGTGAATTATTCCATCACTTCAGCTTGCGCCACTTCAGCGCATTGCATCGGCAACGCTGCCGAGATGATCCAATGGGGCAAGCAAGACGTGATGTTTGCCGGAGGCGGTGAAGAGCTGGATTGGACTCTGTCGGTTCTGTTCGACGCCATGGGGGCCATGTCGTCCAAATATAACGACACGCCACACAAGGCTTCGCGCGCCTATGATAAAAACCGTGACGGCTTTGTGATTGCAGGTGGTGCTGGCGTTGTGGTTCTTGAAGAGCTTGAACATGCCAAGGCGCGCGGTGCCAAAATTTATGGTGAGCTTGTTGGTTATGGCGCTACCAGCGATGGCTATGACATGGTGGCCCCATCAGGTGAAGGTGCCATACGCTGCATGAAGCAGGCCATGGCCACGGTTCACAACAAGATCGACTACATCAACCCACATGGCACATCCACACCCGTTGGCGATGCCAAGGAAATGCAGGCGGTGCGCGAAGTGTTTGGCAACAACATTCCGCCGATCTCATCAACGAAGTCTCTCACCGGCCATTCGCTGGGGGCCACGGGTGTGCAGGAAACGATCTATTGCCTGCTCATGATGAAGAATGGTTTCCTCGCCGAAAGCGCAAATATCGAAGAGCTGGATCCGGAATTCGCGGATATTCCGATTCTGCGCAAGCGCGTGGACAATGCGAAAGTGGATACGGTGATGTCCAACAGCTTCGGCTTTGGCGGCACCAATGCCACCCTCATCATGCAACGCTATAACGGATAATC
>JAYUEP010000032.1:0-7400 GCA_043739165.1 Hyphomicrobiales bacterium | reverse complement strand
CCCGCACAGGCGGCGGCGGCGGCGGCGGATCAAGCTTTCTGGTGGCGACATCGCCAACTGTAGGCGCGCCTGCACCAACATCAATCACGGGGGCTTCTGCCACCGTGGGCGGGCCGGGTGCCGCTGGCGCAACAGGCAGCAATGTCGGCACCGCGGGTGCCGTCGTCATGAACTGGGTCTTGTGCAACTACACCCTGTCAATCGCCAAGTCAGCTTCACCCACAACCGTCAATGCAGGTGCCAAGACCGTTTGGACCGTTTCGGTGACCAACTCAGGCCCCGATCCGATGACGCGCGGTGATACCGTCACTTTGACCGACACATTGCCAGCGCCAGTCGCTGGCGTTGCCCCGGCCTATAAGGTGCTCACGATTTCCTCGGCCGGTGGCAGCAACACCGACATGGCCAGCGGTGCCATCACTTGCACAGGCCTTGCCATAGGCAGCAGCATGCCCGCTTCAACGGTTTGCTCGCGGCCTTATTCTGCACCCAGCGCGCCGGGTGCACCTTCAGGCGGCACGCGCGGCCTGAACTCGGGCGAAACCCTGACGATCACCTATGAGCAGATATTCCCCAATACGGCGGCCTGCCAGACGGTGACCAATCCGGTCTCAACGGCAGACCGCACCGCGACGCGCAATGCCTCAGCAAATGTCACGCTTAATTGTTATGATTTGGCAGTCACCAAAACGGCAAGCCCCGCGACGGCCTCCATAGGTGTTCCAACCACATGGACCATTGTTGTGACCAACAATGGCCCTGCCGATATGATGGGCCCGAATGACACGGCCACCAATGGCCTTACTGTCACGGATACGGCTCCCACAACCAACGTGGGTCTGCCAACTTCATTCACATCATCAGGCCCGCTTGCAAGCTGCACTTACACATCGCCAACAATCTCTTGCCCCGCAGGTCTCGCTTCGGGGCAAACCCAAACATTTACGTTCCAGCAAACACTCAACAACGGCGTTGCCGTTGGCACACTGATTTCCAACACAGCATCTGTTTCTGATCCCAAGACTGGCGATGCCAATGACAGTTCGACTGCTTCCGTGTCCGTCGCCCAACCCAGTGTGCAAATAACCAAAACTTCGGTGGGGGCTGGCGGCACGTTCACCTTCAACGGCACCAATGGCTATGGTTCAGACACCATAACAACGCCAGTGGGCGGCGGCACCACGGCGGGTGTGACGAAAACACTCGCTGCTATCGGCACAGCGACCACCGTCACCGAAACAATTCCGGCAGGATGGATTGCGGCCTTGACAAGTTGCACTGGCACGCCTGCTGCCAACTATTCCTTCAATACGGGAACGGGGGCCTTGGCCTTCAACGCCACTGCCACATCCACTGGCAACCAGATCAAATGCACCATCACCAACACCAAACTTCCAACTGTTCAGATCCGAAAGATCTCAACCGGAGCTGTCGGCACGTTCAGTTTTTCCGGAGACAATGGGTTTGGCATTGACAGCATCACCACCGTAACAGCAGGCGTTGGGGTCAGCGGCATTGTCAAAACCCTGGCTGCAGATTCGACGCCCACGACGCTGACTGAGACGCTCACGTCCAGCTTTGTTGCGACCGCAGGAACTTGCACCGGCACAGCTGCGGGCAACGTGACATTCAATCCCACAGCGACGTCAAGCACGGCCACCATCGCCCTGAATGCGACAGCAACGGCCCCCGGCAATGTCTTGGTCTGCACTTATACCAATGCGGCGACCAACCCCGTTCTCACGATCACAAAAACCTATTCCACTGGCGCAACGCCGGTGGTGGTGGGCCAGACGGTAACCTACACCTATACCGTTGCCAACACGGGCAACGTGACAATGACCAATGTGCAGGTCAAAGACATGCATGGCACGCCTGCCGTGCAAGTATCGCTGGGGGCTGGCGGCATCACCACGGAAACCCTCACCATTTCTGGCCCACTGGGCGCTGGGGCCTCGCCTGACACAACCGCCAATGATGGAATCTGGTCAACGCTGGCACCGGGTGCCACTGTCACCTTCACGTGGACTCACACTGTCACACAGGCCGAAATCGACAACGGGTGAAGCCCTCCAAAAATCAAGGCGACAAGGCGGGGGTGAAGCCGGTCTATTTGCCGCCGAAGTCCTCGCCATGTTGGTTCGACTGGGCGAGCTTAACTTTGAGCAATTAACCACGCACTAACCACGTTGGCCCTATAGACCCAGAGTTGTAATCAGAGATTTTTTGGTCGGTTATGCTATGTGGAATCTAATGTGTTGAAGAAAGGTGTGCACCTCGTCCTTTTGGCGGTGGCGGCGCTTTTCGCCTTCACAGTCTCGGCAATTGCAGCCACTTGCGGCCCTGCCACCTCACAAGGTTCAGCTCCTCCCGCATGGCAAACCTATTGCTGGATGGATATGTCCACCTATAACAACGCCACCGTTTTTGGCGGTGGACAGGGCTTTTCGATTACCCTTTCAGACGGGTCTGTCCTTTCATTCACCCTATCTGGCAGTTCGCCCAATGGTGGAGGCATCGTCTCCGTGGCAGCCCCTGCTTGGAGCGGTGCAGCTGTCGGCAACTCGGCTTTCCTCGGTATCCCGGGCAAGCCCATTCTCTACACAGCCAACAACGGAACAACGGTCAACCTGACCCTCTCCAATATCAAAGTCACTCCACCGAACGGCGTTGTTGCCAGCGGCCAATACAAGTTAGTGGTGGCGGACGCCGAGTCAACAAACAACGGCGAATCGCTGACTTTCACGACCAACGGTGGTGTCTGGACCGTTGTCGACCAAGTGCCCCCGACGACAGGTTCAACCTATCCAACATCAAGCGGCACGGGCACAGCAACCTTTAACGAAACTGGCGTTGCTGGAACAGTGGGGGCTTTCATCGTCGGCAGCCTCAGTCCGAGCAATGTGACAGTTCAACTCGTGGCCGGTGGCTTGCAAGGCGTAATGCTGGCCTTGCAGTATTCGACGATCACAGCCAACAAAGTAATCAGTGGCACACGTGCCAATCCCGCCGACCAATTCACATATAATGTTCAGTCCACGAGCAATGGCACCATTCTCGCTTCTGCTACGTCAACGGGCGCAGGCAACGGTCCCTTTGGTGCCGCAGTGGCTACTTTGTCCTCCGGCGTGGCCACCACGGTCATTGAACAAATGGCGGCTGGCAGCGTCGGCAAGCTCACACAATACACAACGAATCTGAACTGCACCAATGGCGCCGCTGGCTCGCCGACAGTCCTGCCAACAAATCAACCTGTCACAAGTTACAATTTTGGCTCCACTGCCTATGGCGATGCCATTGCCTGCACTTTCACCAATACTGCCAAACCCGCGACCGTGGCCTTGCAGAAGATCACTTCGGGTGCCATTGGCGGGCCCTTCACATTCGCGGTCAGCAACCTTGCCTCTACTCCCGCAGCGATCACGACAACCGCTACCAACACGGCCACTCCTGCAGCACCTGCTGCCATCAACGTGACGGCCTTCAACACGGCAGTAACGATCACCGAGACTCCAGCCACGAATTTCACAGCCTCGTCCGCAACCTGCACGGATGCCAACGCGGCAGTGACCGGAAATCCTGCCAATTTTGGAACGCTGGTCGGCAATGTGTTGACCATTCCAGCGGCAAATATTTTAGCCGCCGCACAAATCACCTGCACCATAACAAACACGGTCAATACTGCCACTGTGGCCACTGTCGCATTGCAGAAGTCTACACTGGGTTCAGCGGGCGGGCCTTTCACATTCACCGCCACAAATCTTGCCAGCACACCTTTGGCAATCACCACGGCCACCACTGGCACACCCTATCCAACTGTAACCACACCCATTCTGGCCAGTGCCAATGGTACGGCAGTCACCGTCACGGAAACAGTAGCCACAAATTTCTCGATCACCTCGGCAAGCTGCTCGGATGGGAATGCGGCCGCGTCCGGCAACCCCGTTGGTACTTTCGGAACACTGGCAGGCACTGTGCTCACCATTCCCGCCACCAATGTGCGCGCCAAGGCGCAGATCACCTGCACCTTCACCAATATTGTCAATCCCGCCATTCCGCTGGTCGCGATCCAGAAAATCACCACGCTTCTGCCCGGCGGCCCTTTCAGCTTCACCGCCACAAATCTCGCAGGCACACCGACAAATATCACAACTATCACGGCTGGCACCGCAGCGCCTGCTACACCGAGCTATATTTCGGTGACAAGCATCCTCAATCCTGTAACCCTGACTGAAGCCGCCAACACCAATTTCAACTTGTCTACTGGTACTTGCACCGACACAAATTCCGGTACCACTGGCAATCCGGCAAGTTTCGGCACGCTGGCAGGCAGTGTTATCACTGTGCCCGCAGCCAATCTGAAGCCTTTTGCGAAGATCATCTGCACTTACACCAATGCGCCCAAGCCGCCGACTTTGGCATTGCAAAAAATCACCTCCGGCTCCTTTGGCGGCCCCTTCGTTTTCACGGCCACAAACCTTGCTTCTAACCCCACCAACATCACAACTGTGGCAGCAAACACGGCTACACCCGCAGCCCCCACGCCCATCCAAGTGACGACATCCAATACGCAAGTGCAAGTCACTGAAGCAGTCAGTGCCAGCTACACGCAAACCTCAGCATCATGCACGGATGCCAATGCCAGCTTCACAGGCAATCCCGCAAGCTTCGGCAGCCTCACGGGCAGTGTGCTAACCGTGCCCGCAGCCAACGTTTTGCCCGCGGCACAAATCAATTGCGTCATCACCAACACTGCAATGCCTGCAACGGTAGCCATTCGCAAAACCACCACGGGCGCACCGGGCGGGCCATTCAATTTCGCTGTTGCAAATCTCGCATCAGCCCCTCCAGCCATCACCACAACAATCGCAGGAACGCCCGCTCCTGCTGCACCAACAGCAATCAACGTCAGCACGCTCAATTCTACCGTCCAGATCTCGGAAGGGGCAAATACCTATTTCACCCTCACAGGAACAAGCTGCACAGATGCCAATTCCGCCGTGACGGGCAACCCGGTCGCCTTCGGCACATTGACAGGGCAACTGCTCGCCATCCCCGCCGCGAATATCCTGCCTGCGGCTCAAATCACCTGCACCTTCACCAATGCGGGCGTTGCTCCAAAAATCAGCCTGCAAAAGGCCCTGGCCGCATCAGGGCGTCTCGCCGCGGCGGACCAGTTCAAGCTCACCGCCACCGGCGCAGGCGCACCAGCAGCAGCCAACACAACGGGCGCAGGTGCGGCCATCACTTCCGCCCCTATCAGCTTCACGGCGACCGCCAACACAGCCTATTCCCTCACCGAAGCCATGGCCACGGGTTCAGCATCGCTGATAACGGGCTATGCCCAAATCGTGGTTTGTACCAACAACAATGCATCGGGCACAAATGTATCCGGCCTCACCAGCCTCCCCATCAATTTAACAATCCAGGCTGCCGACGATGTCAGCTGTGTGATTACCAACAACGGAACGCCAACCCCGCTGCTTGCCATCACCAAGACCTTTGCGCCCGCTGGCCCCTTCTCGGTGAGCCAAGTCGTGACTTATACCTACACCATCGCCAACACGGGCAATGTCGCCATGACCAATGTGCAGGTAAATGATATGCACGGAACACCGGCTGTTCTTGTTGGGCTTGGCGCAGGCGGCATTACCAGCGAAACCCTGACCATCCCCGGCCCACTGGGCGCTGGCGCCTCGCCCGACACCACCGCCAATGACGGCATCTGGTCCACTCTGGCACCCGGCGCCACCGTTACTTTCACCTGGGCGCACACCGTCACCCAGGCTGAAATCGACCACGGCTGAAGCTCTCAAAAACCGAAGCAGCAAAGCGCAGCCTGTGCTACAGCAGCACCAAACCGGAGCCGCCCTGTGTTACCCATTTCATCCCTGCAAAACCCCGCGATCAAACTGATCCGTTCGCTCGATGACAAGAAGGCCCGGCGTGAGGCCGGGTTATTTGTCGCTGAAGGCCTCGCCATGTTGGAGCGCGCCGAAGATTTGGGCTGGGAGCCGCACAGCCTCATCGCCACCAAACCCATGCACATGTTTGATGGCATGAAACCTGCGATCGTCACCGAAAAAGTGATGGCCGAACTTTCCGCCCAGAACAATCCGCATGATGTTCTGGCCACCTTCAAACAACGCTGGCAGCCGCACCCGTCGAAGGAAGGCAATTGGCTGGCGTTGGAAGAAATCAGGGACCCCGGCAACCTGGGCACCATCATTCGCACCGCCGACGCAGCCGCAGCAGCAGGGATCATTCTGGTGGGTGATTGTTGTGATCCCTATGCGCCCGAATGCGTGCGCGCTTCAACAGGGTCGATCTTCGCCTTGCCCTTGTGCCGCATGCCCCTGCCCGGCTTTCTCGATTTCCTCAAAGCCTGGCCGGGCGACAGCGTGGCAACCCGCATGGATGCCAAGCAGGATTTCCGCCGCAGCTATCAAGCCCCGACCCTGATCGCGCTCGGCTCGGAAGCCCGGGGGCTTTCCGATTCGATTTCAAGCGTTTGCAAGCAAAAGGTCAGAATCCCGATGAAGCAGGGGGTGGAGAGTTTGAATGTCGCGGCTGCGGCGGCCTTGATGCTGTATGCATCACCTAAATGAAAAGGCCGCTCACGTGGAGCGGCCGCAATTCTCCCAGACCAAACCTCAATCTGTATTTTGGCAGCTTCCATTGATCCAAGCCCAAGGAAATCCCAACGCGACGCAAGCCGCTTCTGGATTCGGCACATTGGCTGGAACAAAAGCATTGCCTGCCCCATTGAACACGTCGAAAATGCGGTTTGGCGGATCGTCTTCACGGTGGCGGCGCTTCAGCGACTTGTTTTCGCCGCCGAAATAGATGCGGATACCAGCGTCAACCGCAGCAAAATTATTGTCGCCAATCTTGCCATCAAGCGTCAAGCTCACCGGCATCGCTTCGCTGAACTGATATTCCAAACCGGCATGGGCGGACTTGAAATCTGCAATGTCTTTGGCCCCAACGATTAACCGGAAATTATCGGTGGCATAAAGCGACACATCAGCGATGGCAAAGAGCTTGCCAGAGTTCACACCCGCAACATTCATGTTCATGAAGCCGCCATAGCCTTGGAACATCATCGGCCCACTATAGAGCTCGAATTCCGGCCCAATGAGCTGCGCGTTTGCATTATTTGCCCAGAAAGCCCCGCCAGTAACACCCAGTAGATATGCATCCGGATCACGCGTGAAGAAATGCAGTGAACCGCCGCCCATTGTATTGCCGAAGACATTTGAGGCCGCGACGTCGGCCTGGATACCAAAACGGTCACCTACCGGCATGGAAAGCGTCGCCCCACCCAAGAAGTCCGCGCTATTGGCCAAGCCAGTCATGCCATCCCAGCCACCTTGGAATTCAATCTTGCCATTGATGGC
>JAYUEP010000031.1:0-7412 GCA_043739165.1 Hyphomicrobiales bacterium | reverse complement strand
CCTGCAGTTCAAGAACCTGCACAGGCACTTCCTTGGCGCGGCGGCGCTGGCCTGCCAGCATGGCCATGGACCAAAACACCCGACCGAAGAGCAGTACGAACACCAAAGCCAGTGCCGCACCCAGTGCCAAAACCATCAGCGTCTCTGTTTGAGACATTGCATCACCCGTTTACGCTCACACACATCATTGCATTCAGATAAGCAAGTGGCGTTCCATTAACACTTGATTAACCCAAAAAACCCGCCGGGGCGATGCACCTGGTGGGTTTTTGGTTAATTTAATTTGGAGTTGAAAACGCGCCTTCCCGGGCGGGTCAGAAGGGGTTCCAGGTGGCGCGGGGCGAATATTTGAGATAGCCGATATTGGCGCCCAGCCTTGCGCCCACCCCGGTGCGGATGGGGGCCAGGGTAATCTCGTTGTTGCGTTCAAAATTCACGCCGAGGCCACCGATCAAATAGGCCGTGCCTTCCACGCCCGCGAAACGCGCATAGAGGTCTTCCGGCGACTGTGAATTATAGACCAGCGTCAGGGTGCGCGAACCATTGCCGCCAAAATCCCAGCCGATGGAGGGGCCTTGCCAATAAATGTGTTTCTTGGCGCCATTCTTGTAATAGATCGTGCCTTCGCCATAGCGCAACCCGCCGATGATGGCACCGGAGCCTTCTTCGCCGACGATATAGGCGGTGGGCTGGCCCTTTTCGCGGAAGACATATTCAATGGCTTCTGCAAGGCCGCGCGAGGTTTTGCCGAAGAACTGGTGGCCCTGGGCCACGATTTCATCTGGTGTATAGGTGCTGTCGGACTGGGCGCGCGACACGCTGCCCGTGGTCAATTGCTTGGCCATGGCCGGGGCTGAAGCCAAAAGGGGCAGGCCGAGCAGGGCCAAAGCGGCCAGTTTTGAAATTGATTTTACCATCACGCACCTCATTGAGTGGCCCTGCTAAAGCCTGATCACGGCTGAAGCAGGGCAAAATTCCGTCAATGACATGGTTAGCGCCATCTGATTTCAACTTGGTTAATCAAGTGATACGGGAGCAGGGCCACGGACTTGGAGCAAAGGCTTGGTCATGGCTGCCTATGGTCAGTTCACAGCCAGCAAGACGTGCCAGTCGATTTGGTATCATGGGCCAGGACTTGACTTGAACGCGAACTCTTTCGGAAGGAAAGGTCAGCTAAATCACACTCCTCGACGAGACTCCAAACATGCAATAGTCTTTCAGTAGGGGTGCAACCAAATGGTGAGTGTGGCAGAAATCATTCTAGTGGCGATGTGTGCCAGCTCGAACTGGGGAACGACGCGAACATGCTAAAGGCTGCTCTTTGGAAGAAGCTGCAAGACTATCGCTTTGAAAGAGGCCAACCGGAGCTGACATTTGCGGCGCGGTTAAGCGCAGAAACCACATGGCCCTTCGAGTATACACTGGGAGCAATTCAAGAGTATCTGCGGTTTGTGTATTTGATGGCGATCTCCAAGTCACCGCTCACGCCTTCGACCATGGTAGATGAAGTCTGGCATCTCCACCTCAGCTACACTTCGAATTATTGGGATGAACTGTGCGGCAAGGTTATCGGTAAACCCATCCACCACATGCCCACTATGGGTGGGGCAGATGAATCAATGAAATTCAAAGCCGCTTATGAAAATACCTTGACCCTCTACAAGCGGGAATTCGAAATTGAACCACCAGCTGGCTACTGGCCCAAAACCAATGAAACTTCATTGGTGCTGCCGAAGATGCGAACCATTGATGGAAACAAATATTGGGTGGTTAGTAAAGAGGGAGTGATGAGAACGCACATGGTGGGAGGCTTCGCCATCGCATTTGTTGGGGGCCTCATGTTTCCAAATAATTCAAACGGACAGGCGATAGCGCTTTTCACAGGCATCGTGATGCTCTTCGTTTCAATCGTCTATGGATCGGCTGCGGGATTGCTGAAGAACCAGACTGGCGGCGATGCTAACGGCGGTTGCAGCGGAGGTCACGGTTGCGGTGGCCACGGTTGTGGCAGTAGCTGCGGCGGACACTAAAACGCAAAGTTAACGATTAAACCACCAATCCGACCTTCGCACGATTGTAACGAACGTCAATGCTGAACGGCATTTGTTGTGCCAATTCTTCCAGCACATGCAGGGCAGCTTTGGGTCAGCGACAGAAATGGCTTAGGGTTCGCTTGCGTTCCTCTTCCGCGCAATGGGCGGACATTCAAGCTGGTCCACCTTCACGGACACAAAACTCACCCGCGCCCCGTTGCAACAAAGGCCCCGTTAGCGAAGCCCGGCTTGCCATAGGTGAAAGCGCCGCCATCGGGCTTTGCCACATTCCCGCCTGCTGCCAGCAAAATCGCGTGGCCCGCTGCTGTGTCCCATTCCATGGTGCGGCCGAAGCGGGGGTAGAGATCGGCTTGGCCTTGGGCAATGCGGCAGAACTTGAGCGATGATCCCGCGTTCCCCAATTTGCTCGGCTTGGCGGCATCGATGAAGGCCTTGGTCTCGGCATCAAGGTGCGAGCGGCTGGCCAGAATTTCAGGGCCTTGGACTGGAGCAGCGCGAGCCTTGATGGGCGCATAGGTTGCTTCGCCTGCGCCTTTGTAGAACGCGCCTTGGCCTGTGGCACCGAGAAACATTTCCGAAAGTGCGGGTGCGAAGATCACCCCGAGCACAGGTGCGCCGTCTCGAATAAGGCCGATGTTCACCGTAAACTCGCCGTTGCGGGAGATGAATTCGCGGGTGCCGTCCAAGGGATCGACGAGAAAGAATGCGTTGCCAATGGCGGGGATATGGCCTGCCGCCACAGACTCTTCTGCGATCACCGGAATGGCCGGGAACAGCTTGGCCAAGCCTGCCAGAATAATCTCTTCTGCCTGTTGGTCAGCGGCGGTGACGGGCGAGGCGTCGGCTTTGGTCTCGGCGGCGAAATCAGAGTGGTAGATCGCCATGATGGCGCGGCCTGCGGTTTCGGCGAGGGCGGCGAGGCCCAAAAGTTCGGCTGTCGGGGCAGGGTGTGTCATGGCCCCTCATCCGAGGCCGCCCCGGCTTCGTCAAGAGGGTAAAATAAATCAATCTTTGATATAGATGATGCACGAATCACTTTGGCTCAGGGGCTTTCCATGACTGTTGCACAACGGCTTTCCGATCTTGATCTTGCGGCCCTTCTTTGCTCGCGCGTTTGTCACGATGTGATCTCGCCCGTCGGGGCCATCGCCAATGGGCTTGAGTTGATGGATGATGTCGAGACCGACGCGGAGATGAAGAAGACGGCGCTGGAAATGGTGAAGTCCTCGGCCAAGACCGCGACAGCGAAATTGAAATTCTGCCGCATTGCCTTTGGCGCTTCAGGTTCCGCCGGTGCGCTCATCGACATGGGCGAGGCCGGTGAAGTGGCGCGCGGTTTTGTCGGCGAGGAAAAAGTGAAGCTCGAATGGAATGCGCCCCGCGAAAACCGACCGAAGCAGGAAGTGAAGCTGTTGCTCAACATGCTGTTGATGGCAATCTCAGGCATTCCGCGCGGTGGCGTCGTCACCGTGGGCGTTGATGGCCGTAACTTCGCAGTGACGGCCAAGGGCGAACGCGCCAAGATCAATGAAGCTTTGGCCACGGCACTGGCGGGCACAGCGGAACTGACCAGCCTCGATGCCCGTTTGGTGCAGCCCTATTATGCCCGCATCTTGGCGGAAGCTTCAGGGTTGAAGCTCACTATGGCGATGGAAAGCGAAGACACCGTGGGCGTGCGCGCCGTGCCGCTGGAAGCTGTCGCAGCGGCTTGAAATCGTGCTGCCTATTCCGTCTTGGTTGACACGATGATCTGTGGTGCGGACTTTTGCAGGGTGACCCATTGGTTGGCCTGCGGCTGTGACTGGCGCTTCAGAAATGTATAGCCCGTATCATCCCAGCGCAGGATTTCGTTGCGGCGGTTGTCGAGCACATAGTCGCCCTTATTGGTGACGACCGTGAGCACGGCGTGGCCTTCGTGGTTTTCATCGAGCACCACGGTCATCAGCAATTGCGAAGGGCTGAAGCCCATGCCGACGAGATAGCGCTTCTTCAACAGTGCATAGTCTTCGCAATCCCCCGCCGTCACCGGATAGGTCCAATAATCCGGCACATGGTAGAGTTCCATGTCAGTGGCGGGGCGAATTTTGGTGTTGGTGTATTTGTTGACCTGTTCGATCTGGTCCCAGTTCTCGCTGGTCAGCGTCAAGGGCAAAGCCTTGCCGCCCGCAAACTTGCATTCGTCTTCGCCACGGCCACAAAAGGCCACATAGCCCATGGGCGGAATAGCCTTGCCGAATTCGGCGGCATGCGGCACGTGCGCCGGTTGCTCAAAATTGCCATAGATGGTCTGGGTGATATTGCCTTGGGCAAAGGTCGGGCATGCGGCGGAAATCACAACCGCCAACATAAGACTCACAAACCTGAACGCAACCCAGCACCACATGACGCCACCAAATAAACACAATTGGGCAGCGGGCCACAGCGGATAGTTAATAGATGGTTAATGGCGAGGACGATAGCCAAGGGCTATGGCTGAGACGTCAACAAAAAAAACCCGGCCACATCTTGGGCCGGGTTTTGAACTTTCAAGCAAGTCTGATCGAGAACTTTGCAAATTCCGTCAGGCTTGCTTTTACCCGCAATTCTATCGGGCGATGGGTTGATCGCGCTTAAGCGATCTTCAACAACTCTTCTTCATCAGCGCCGTGCATCGAAGGTGCACCTTCGCGCAGCACATAGCCACGGCCCCAGACGGTTTCGATGAAATTCTTGCCTTCGGCGGCGTTGGCCAGCTTCTTCCTGAGCTTGCAGATAAAGACGTCGATGATTTTCAGTTCAGGCTCATCCATGCCGCCATAGAGGTGGTTGAGGAACATTTCCTTGGTGAGCGTGGTGCCCTTCCTGAGCGAGAGCAGCTCAAGCATCTGATATTCTTTGCCTGTGAGGTGCACACGTTGGCCGCCGACTTCAACCGTCTTGGTATCGAGATTGACGACGAGTTCGCCGGTGTGGATCACTGATTGGGCGTGGCCCTTGGAGCGGCGGACCACGGCGTGGATGCGGGCCACAAGTTCGTCCTTGTGGAAAGGCTTGGTCATATAGTCATCAGCGCCGAAGCCTAGGCCTTTGACCTTGTCTTCAATGCCGGCGAGACCGGAGAGAATGAGGATGGGCGTTCCCACTTTCGAGACGCGCAGCGATTTCAACACTTCATAGCCAGACATGTCTGGCAGGTTGAGATCGAGAAGAATAATATCGTAGTCATAGAGTTTGCCGAGATCGACACCCTCTTCGCCGAGGTCCGTCGTATAGACGTTGAACCCTTCGGACTTCAGCATCAGCTCAATGGATTGCGCCGTTGCTGTATCGTCCTCGATCAACAATACCCGCATGTCTTTTCCCTTCGATCTTGCCACCCGTTGCCGGGAATCTGTTTGCCAAGCTCCGATATGCGGATGCACACGAATGCTTAACGCTGTTCCTTAAAGATAGGCTTAGAAAGGTTAACAAAACCTAAGCCAATTACGCGGTGTTTAAGCGATGCGCACACAACAGGTTGTGGCTTTCATAGAATAACCACAAGATGTTGGAATATTTGCTCCAACCTACGGCACAAACCAGACGCTTCACTTCCCGCCCCGGCAGTTTACCCCGCCTTAAGCCCGTTCGTTTATCATGAGTTCCCGATGAACGACTCTCCTTAGGTAGTTGATTCGGAGAATCGTGGATAGAGTCTGGGCAAGACTTTTTTAAATTGCCGAATGGGGCCAGCGCTTTTGTCGCGGGTTCTGCGTCAGTGAGTTGAGTAAGTGAGGGTAAAATGCGTTCAAGAGAAAGCCTGTTGCGGCTGAGCCGATTTCGAGTTGAAGATTGCCGCAGGCAAGTTTCAGATCTCGACCTGATGATTCAGGATTTGATGCGCAAGCACGATGACCTCGATGCCCATGTGAAGTTTGAAGAACAGCGCACGGGTGTCAATGATCCGAACAATGTCAATTATTCTATGGCGGCCAAGTCTGTGCGCGTGCGCCGTGACAATATCTTAAAGACGGTGGCAGAGCTGCGCGATCAGCACGAGGCCACGGTTGAAAGGTTTAAGGAAGCCGAGGGCGATCTGCGCAAGGTTGAGATGTTGGTGGAAAAAGAAGCGCCGACAAAGAAGGTGCCGATCATCGCCGCCGCTTCACAGATTGCCGCATTGGCGCGCTAACGTCATTCACCGATGGCGGCAGACCCGAAAGGGAATGCCAGGGACGGTGATAAAGGCTCATGCCCCAAAAGCATGGGCCTTTAGTTTTTCATAATAAGGCCGCGCCTTGTCGGCGATGTGCATGAGCGCATCCGAAAGTGGGGCGTCGTCTTTTGCGGGGTGTCCAAATCCCGTTGAGGCCCAGGCCGCATTGTACCAATGCGGGGCCCAGACGCCGTCGAAAGGTTTTGGGCCTTGCGGCCATGCGAGCATTGCTTCGCGGAACGGAACACCCAAGGCGTGGCAGAGATGTTGCAGGCTGTGGCGCGGACCCTGCAAATGCGTATCGGCATCGACCACCGGCGGTGCATGGCCAAGGTGATTTGCCACACGATCAAAAATTTCCGCCTGTTCGACAAAGCCAATCGCATGCAGCGTCACTTCATCATGTTTCCTGGCGTAGCTCGCCAAAACTTTTTCCGGCGCGCGGATGAGGAAGGCGTTGTTGAGCTTGGTGATGAAGCTGCGATCAAACAGCGGCAGCATGTGATGGGTCATGTGCTTTTGATAGAAGATCGGCTTTGACGCAGGTGCAAGGCAGGCGGCTTCCACCTTGCGCCACTCACATTCCATGCCACCGATGATTTCAGCGCGCATCGGATGGTGGAGGCCCGTCTCTTTCAAATAGGCCCCATAGAAGGGTTCATCCCAGGCGACGCAATCTTCTCTTGCGCCGAAAGCATACATCATGGCTGTCGAGATATTGCGTGGGCCAGACCACATGGCGATATTGGTGTGTTGCGGCAGCTTCATTTCAAATGTCCCGTCGAGATGAAAAACCAGATGGCGGCGGCGGCAATGGCCAGCGCCAAGGCCCGGCGCAGCAGTGTTGCCGAAGGCGACGTAGCCAGCCAGCCTGAAATGCTGCCCGCGAGCAGTGCGATGACCGCATGAATGAACGTGGCCACGCCAACATAAAGCGCGGTGAGTATTGCGATCTCCTGATGCGGGTGATCATTGATGGTGAGAAACTGCGGCAGGATGGCCGCATAGAAAAGATAGGCCTTGGGGTTCAGTGCGTTTGAAATGAAGCCTTGGCGAAAATAGGCGGTGTTTGATTTTGCGGTGATGGCCTCAGTTTGCGCCGCATCAGTCCAGGCATCATAGGCGAGATAGAAAAGATAAAATGTTCCGGCGAGGCGCAAACCCGTCATCAAGCTGGGAAAGTT
>JAYUEP010000030.1:0-2471 GCA_043739165.1 Hyphomicrobiales bacterium | reverse complement strand
TTTGATGCTGTCACGGCCTTTAATCAGATCTTCCCCCAAAACAGTTCCACTTCCGCCGTCAGGCGTCAGCAGCCCGCAGATCATGCGCAGTGTCGTTGTCTTGCCCGAACCATTGGGCCCGAGAAAGCCGCAGATGCGTCCCTGTGCAATGGTGAGATCAACGTGATCCACCACGGTCCTGGCGCCATAGCGCTTCACTAAAGCCTTGACGTCGATGACGGCGCTCATGGAAGGGGTTCGATCTGCACAGGCAAGCCCGGCTGCAATTCACGGTGCGCGCCAATGATTTTGGCTTCAACCTGAAAGACCAGCTTTCCACGGGCGTTTTCAGAGTAAATCACGGGTGGCGTAAACTCCGGCACGGCATAGATATGGGATACTGTTGCAGCAAGGTTGGCGGCACAGGAATCACAATGGAAGCGAACCTCCGCGCCGATAATCAGCTTGGTGCGCACAGGTTCTGGAACATAAAACCGCAATACCAGCGCATCGTCAGCAAGAAGCGAAATGACAGGCTGCCCCGCCGCCAAAACTTCGCCGGCACTGAAAAACACGTCATCCACTTGCGCCGTCGCTGGGGCCGCGACTGAAGAGTCGTCCAAACGGGCTTGCGCCTGATCCAAAGCAGATTGCGCCTCAACAACGCGCGATTGGGCGGCGGCAATGGCTGCATCCCGGCCCGGCAAATCAAATGCTTTTTTGGTCGCTTCCAATTGGGCGATGCGCGATTGCGCAACGGCAACTGCATTCTTGGCCGTGTCAAATTGTGCCTGCGCGATCAACCCATTGTTGTTCATGGATTCGGAGCGCAAATAGTTTTCCTGCGCCAGTTTGAGATTGGCGTCAGCTTCGACGCGCTGCAGGTCATAAACCGCAAGTTCGTCCGGCCGTTTGCCTTGCTTCAAGTCATTCAGTGTCTGTTGTGCGGTGTTAACGGCCGCCGCGGCCTGCGCCACTTGGGCGCGGGTTGTTGAGGCGTCCAAGGTGAACAGCACGTTTCCTTTTTCAACTTTGGAGCCCTTGGAAACCTTGACTGACTCAATGCGTCCCGCAGAAAGTGGCCCGACAAGCGTCATGTGCGCCTCGACAGCCCCAAGCCAGGCATTCTGCCCCGGTGCCACCGGCAATATCCGGTCCCGAAACAAAAATGCTGCAACGGCGACGGCGATAACGAGAAGGGGAACAAAGCGTTTCATGGTTTCAAAACCCGCCAGACGAGTTGACCCTACACCCGGTGGACAGTGGGGGCACGGCCAACATCTCTAGAAATAGAACTATTCCTACTCTTTTGCCATCTTGGGCCAGGATCAATGTGAATCGCCCAGTTCAGATGAAAGTTCCAAGTCCCACTTCCCCTCGGCCCGTGCCTCCCCTAAAGCCCTGCTCACCATGATCCGCATTGACTCCATCTCCAAACAAAACGGCCACCAGCTGGTTTTCATCGAAGCCTCCGCTGCGCTTAATCGTGGCGAGAAAATTGGCCTTGTCGGCCCCAATGGCGCAGGCAAGACCACGCTGTTCCGCATGATCTCAGGCCGCGAAGAGCCCGATGAAGGCGTGGTCTCAATCGATCGCGGCATCACCATTGGCTATTTCAATCAGGACGTGGGTGAAATGTCGGGCCGATCGGCCGTGGCTGAGGTGATGGAGGGCGCAGGCCCCATCAGCGCAGTGGCCGCTGAATTGAAATCTCTTGAAGACGCAATGGCCGATCCAGCGCGCATGGAGGAGATGGATGATATCATCGCGCGCTATGGCGAAGTGCAGGCACATTTTGAAAAACTCGATGGCTATGCGCAGGAAGCCCGCGCCCGTGAAGTTCTGGCGGGATTGAGTTTCAGCCAAGAGATGATGAACGGCGATGTGGGCAAGCTCTCCGGCGGCTGGAAAATGCGCGTCGCCTTGGCGCGCATTCTGCTGATGCGGCCCGATGCCATGTTGCTGGACGAGCCATCCAACCATCTCGATCTCGAAAGCCTGATCTGGTTGGAACATTTCCTTCATGATTACGAGGGCTTGCTGGTTATGACCTCGCACGACCGCGAGTTTATGAACCGCATCGTCACCAAGATCGTGGAAATCGATGGCGGCGAACTCACCTCCTATTCCGGTGATTATGAATTCTATGAGCAGCAGCGCGCCCTGGCTGAAAAGCAGCAACAGGCTTCCTTCGAACGCCAGCAAGCGATGCTGGCCAAGGAGTTGAAATTCATTGAGCGCTTCAAGGCCCGCGCCTCGCATGCTGCCCAGGTGCAAAGCCGCGTGAAGAAACTGGAAAAGATTGACCGCGTTGAACCGCCCAAGCGCCGCGTGTCTGTGGCCTTTGAGTTTGCCCCCGCTCCGCGTTCTGGCGAGGATGTGGTGAGCCTTGCCAAGGTTCACAAATCCTACGGCGCGCGCAACATCTATTCCGATTTGGACTTTCAAATCCGCCGCAAAGAGCGTTGGTGCCTGATGGGCATTAACGGCGC
>JAYUEP010000029.1:0-22451 GCA_043739165.1 Hyphomicrobiales bacterium | reverse complement strand
ACCAAGTTCTGCCGCCCGACATTGCCAATATCGCGCTCCCCGCACAACGCCATGGTGGTGTCGAGTTCTTTCGAAATGATCTCCAGCGCACGCGTCACACCCGCTTCACCACCAGCGCCAAGCCCATAAATATAGGCCCGGCCGATGTAAGTGCCCTTGGCCCCAAGCGCGATGGCTTTCATCACATCGATGCCGGAACGAATGCCGGAATCAAAATGCACTTCAATCTTGTCGCCCACCGCGTCAACTATCGGCCCCAACATGTCGACAGTGGCGAAAGTGCCATCCAGCTGGCGCCCGCCATGGTTGGAAACAATGATCGCATCCGCCCCCAATTTGGAAGCGATAATGGCATCTTCCACATCATTGATGCCCTTGAGGATCAATTTCCCGCCCCATTGCTTGCGGATGAATTCAACCGAGCTCCAATCCAGCGTCTGGTCAAATTGATGATTGGCCCACTCATTCAGCGAGGCGATATCACCCACACCTTTGGCATGGCCCACGATATTGCCAAATTGGCGGTTCTTCGTGCCCATCATGCCCATGCACCAGCGGGGCTTGGTCATCATGTTCAGGATGTTGGGCAGCGTCAACTTTGGTGGCGACGACAAGCCGTTCTTCACATCCAAATGGCGTTGGCCAAGAATTTGCAAGTCCAGCGTCAAGACCAAGGCCGAACATTTTGCAGCCTTGGCCCGCGCCACGAGGTCGGAAGCAAAGCTGCGGTCCCGCATCACATAAAGCTGAAACCAAAATGGCTTTTCGACATGCGTGGCCACTTCTTCGAGAGAACAAATGCTCATTGTCGACAAAGTATATGGCACACCAAATTTCTGCGCAGCGCGGCAGGCGAGAATCTCGCCATCGGCATGGTTCATGCCGCCCGAGCCTATGGGTGCCAGGGCCACAGGCATGGCCACATCTTGGCCCACCATCTGCGACTTCAAAATGCGATTGTCGATATTGACGGCCACGCGCTGGCGCAGCTTGTATTTTTCAAAAGCCGTGGAGTTTTCCTGAAACGTGCCCGTGGAGTAAGACCCCGTCTCGCAATAGTCATAGAACATGCGGGGCACGCGGGCTTTGTACAGGCGGCGAAGATCAGCAATGGCAGGGGCTTGTTTCGGGGTCATGGCGTCTGCATAGCGCGGAGCCAGAGCAATTTCAAATCCTAGAACTTGCCCACCAGATTGATGAACACACCGTGATTGTCGTGGGCAATGTGGCTGATGTCGTCGCTGAAATCGCCGAAATTATAACCCACCCCAATTTTGAAATTATCGCTCAACTCGCGGTAGATCGCGGCTACAAAGCCAAAGTCTGTCGTGCCATTGGTGGGTGACCAGAGTGCCCGGCCCTCAGCCATCGCGTCCCACTCATTCACGATATGATAATCCAGCCGAATGATGCCAAGATGGGCTTGCGAGAAGGTCCAATCTGCTCCGGGCGTCGTGCGGTCCAGCAATTCGCCGATACGGAAGCCATATTTGCCGCCAATCGCCAGCTTCTGCGTCAGCTGATAGGTCGCATCAGCAGAAAGAATGTGCGAAATCTGCGCAGGGCTGGATGTCGTCCCATCAACAGTCACTTGGCCTGCGCCGGGGTTGTCATAGAGGAAGTTATATTTGAACAGCGCGTTCAACCTGTCGCTCTTGGCCGGGCGGTAAGCGGCACCGATTACACCGCTGATATAGGTTGAATCCTTGGTGCTGGTGTTGGCATTGGACAGCACCACATCAAGATTGGCAAGGGCGCGCCAATCCTTCGACAACTTGTCGCCAAGTCCCACCTGGAACAGGTAAGACATGATCTCGCTGGAACCATCATCGGCATAGTCATGGCGCAATTCGGCCTTGAGCTTGCCGTCAAGCCCGTCTTTGGTGTGATAGATCGCCGCGACGGAAGCCGCCTGCCGCGAAAGGTCAGGGTTCTTCAAAAGCGTCGTCGGGTTGATCGTATTGTCAATCACCCGGCCAATTTCCACCGCGCCGTCAATCTTCCAATTCTGGTTCGGCGTATACTGCACCCCGTAAGTATCGGTCAGTGCATGGCGGTCACCGAAGAAATCAAAATTGTTTTCAGTATAGGCGCTCCATTCGTCGTTGAACTTGTGGTGGCCGCCAAAGGTGATGGTGCCAAGGTCTGTGCCGCTCAACAGATAAGGCGTGCTGGGCGAGGAAAACCGGAACGCATCACGACGATAACCCACGGAATAGCGATCATCCGCCGTCGGCGCATAATCAATCGAGCCCGTCACATCAACACCCTGCGTGCCTTGCGAAACCTCGGCCGAAGCCGTGATCCGATCGGTGATCTTGGTTTTGACGCCAACGCCTGCGCGGTCATCGCGCTGCATCGTGCCGCCTTGCGCAAACGTGCCTTGGCCAAACACATAGGCCTGATGATCATGATCCCACTGATAGATGAGCTTGACGCCCGCATCACCACGATCGCCATTCTGCGTGGTGGCAACACTCGTACCAGTTTGCTCGGTGTAGCGCGCATAAGGCTCAACAACCACGTGTTCGGAGGCAGGAATGGAAAGCCGTGCATCGCCGGAGCGCGTGAGGTTCTGGCCAACCGCATTATTCTCGCTGTAGGCAGCCTTGGCACTCACATCGCCCACAACCTTGGCCTCGCCAGCGACGCCCCACTTGATCGTCTCAGTCGTGGTCTGCGTCTCGGGCGAAGAGAAGCCTGCATCATAATGTTCAATCCGCGCCTGAACGCTGCCCTGAACTTTGCCTTTGGTCACTTCGTCAAGAGATGTTGCACCTTCAACGCGCCAGGCATTGGCAGGCACACCAGTGACACCCGCCCCCGGCGTATTTTGCAAGCTGAGCCCGCCATCAACGGAATACGCTGAGCCAAAGCCCGGGCCTTGCGAATGTGCCACTTCCGCTTCCACATAGGTGTTCTTGGAGGATTGAAGCCGCACATCGCCGCCATAGATGGTTTGATCTGCCGACTGCTGCTTTTCACGCAGGCCCGAAACGCCCACACGCACATGATCCCCAAGCCAGGTTTCCGCCCGCCCACCGTAAATATAGGCATTGGAATCTGCCGCCACGGGTTGGTAGCTGTAGTGAACCACGAGATAGTTATCACCACCGGATGAATTCGTCGACGACAGCGGGCTGTTGAGAATGAGAACGCCATTGACCGGGTCAAAGCGATAATCAGTCGAGGGCGAAATCTGGGTGCGTGACATCACCCAGCCCGTCACCGCATTGCGCACTTCGATGCTGACCACGTCAGAACCTGAAGTGATGTCTTGATGCTGCATGAAATAGGCCGAGCCACCCGTGCCACGGAAGACATCGGTTTGCGGCACCGTTGCAGGCTGGGCGGCATAGATATCCAGTGCACGTCTGGCAGCGCCGTCCTTGGTCACTTCATCCGAACGGTAGACCCCGCTGGCCCCATAAAGCTGGCGCTGCGAGGCAATGAATTTCGTGCCCGTGATGTTGGATTTGAAATTGCCCCACATCACAGAACTCGGCCCGCGCTCCAAGCGCACATAGAATTTGCCGCTGGTCGGCGCATCTTCAACCGAGGTCGAGTCATCACCATAAACCGGGTAATAATCATTGGGGCTGATGCGCTTCAGCATGCCATTGGGGTCTTTGCCCGTAAATCCCGTGAACATGTCGGCCAAGGTGCCAGCGCCTGTGTCGGCCGAGGCCGTCAGGATATATTGGCCCTTGATCTTGCCCTTGAGATACATCGCAGCACGGCCTTGCGACCAAGTACCGGGGAATTCATCAACGCCCGTATGCTCAATGATGCCATTGCCAAAATTGTGGCCCACAGTGAGATCGGCCAAGCCCACGCCAAACCACTCATCCTCAGGCACTTCAACTTCGCGCGTGAAGGTCAGCCCCTTGCCATCCTGCAAGACGGAAACATCCACTGAATGCGCGCCTGGCGGCAAGATGCGCTGCACAACAAAGGCGTCACCATTGTCAACGGGCACAGGCTCGCCCATCACCGTCACCACATGGTCCTTGGGCACATTCTTGCCAGAGACTGTGAGCGCGCCGCCAAACACGCTGATGTTGCGGAACGCCGTGCGGTCCTCGCCATATCCGGGAGCCACCGCCTGATTGTCTTTGCCATCCAGCGGCAGGTTGGTGGCGCTATGCTTGATCGGCAGGGGCCGCGTCTCATCAAAACGTCCCTTGGCATCATAGACACGCAAGACATATTCCATTTCGCCCGGCGCATCGGAGGGCATTTGCCATTCAGCGGCACCCAGTTTCGAAACCGGAATGACGGCCAAGGGTGGCGCGCCCGATGCGCCGTCGACGGCCATCACCCGCACTTCGGCCCGGTCAATCCACGCGGCATAATTGGTGCTGGCCAGAAAGCGGATATGGTCGCCACTGCGGAAATTCACTTGGATCGGATAGCTCGAAACATTGAGGATCGGCTTCACGCCGAGCCCATCAAACTTCACTTGAATGTCTACCCCGCCGATGGCGGCTTCTTCGTTCTTCTGCATGGCAGCAATTTCGTTGCTGTTATCCACTTTCTGTCCATCAACGCTGATGGAAAACGGCAGGGCAGAACTTGCTGAGGCCGGAGCAGCAAGGCCTAGCACACTGGCAAGGGCCAGGGCAGCAATGGCGAACTTCAAGTTCACGCGTGACGAGGAAGCCCGGCTCATTTGCCCTCCTCCACACTGGTCTTGACCTTCAGCGGATAGCCGGGGTTACAGGTTGCATTGATCTCAGCTTCAAGCGCATCAACCCGCGCCTGCGCCAATTCTCCGGTTTCACCAGCCTGATGATAGATGATTTGCAGTGCTGATCTTTTCTTCGTCAGGATCTTGCACAACCTGCCGATGCCGCTCTGCCAATTCGGCACCAGGTCAGTGCCTTCGCTGGCAAAGGCCTTGGCCGTCACATCAACTTTCACGTCATGCTGAATGGCTGCGCCAAAGTTCAGAATGGTTGCTTTGCCGCGCGTCACCCGCACATCGCGTGGATTTTCTGTGGTGAGCTTGTAACCGTGCGGCAAGGTCCGCGGATCGAGCTTCAGCACATAGTTTGCACCAATGGCGGCGTCTGGGATCGCCGCACAGGGTACATGATAGCGGCCCTCGGCATCGGTAGTGATCAACACGCCATTGAGTGTGACGAGGCGAACGCCGGCAAGGCCCGGCTCGCCATCATCCATATAACCATTGCCGTTCAAGTCATCGAACACGCGGCCGATGATGTCGCTGCAATCAAACACCGCCTCGGGGACCACTTCGACAGTGGCCTGCGCCACCGCCATCACCTGGTTGGTGGTGGGATCAATGAGGCGGGCATTGTTGACAAACTTGCCGCCGCTCAAAGTGGTAGAGGCCATCAGGTTCAGCGTCAGCGTGATCTTGCTGGCGTTGGGTGTGAGGCTGTTGAAGGTCAACGTCTGGCCGTTGACGACAGGTGTAACTACCGCACCATTGACCTTGGCAGAACCCGCCACAAACCCAAAGCCCGGCGGCATGATGTCTGCCAGTTGGAACGGCCCTGCCCCAAGATTGGTCGCGGTGATTGTATAACCAACAATCTCGCCACGCTTCACTTGCGAACGCGCCGCCGTCTTGGTCAAGACAGGCTTGGCCGCAGATAGCTGCACAACGGTAGCGCGACGCGGGCCGGTCAGGCTGGCATAGTCAGAGTCACCACTGACAGTATTGACACCACTGTAAGTACTCGTGGCAGTGGCTTGGTTTGGATAGCTGCCTGCCGCCAGGTCCGCAGCCGTGACTGTATGGGTCGCCGTGAAGGTTGTCGTATCAGTGGCTCCCGCCATCAACAACGCAATGGGGCCGCCCACCTTGGCCGCATTGGCATCGGTGATGTCGACACTGGTCAGATCGACATTGCCTGTGTTCACCACTTGGAATGAATAGTTGATGATGTCGCCAGTATCATTGGCGCCATTGTGATTCACATCTGTCACCGTCGCCGTTTTGATCACGGCAATGGAAGGCTGTGACGTGAGCGGTACAACGGTTACGGCATTGCCGTTAAAATCGCTCGGATCAGACAGGTCGGCCGGCGAATTCACACCCGCTGCATCAACACCAATCGCACTCACTTGATTTTTGACACTCCCGCTCAAAATATCAGCGTTGCTGATCTTCTGTTTCACAATGAAGTGGGTGGCATCGGTATAGAGGATTGGGTCTGTGGCTTTTGAAGGCAGCGGGAACGGGTGCGTGCCCACGACAGTCGTTGTCGGCTGATTGAAAGGTGCGACTTCCGCCACCAAAACATCGGCGAAATTGACATTGCCGGTATTCTGAACCTTGATCGTATAAACCACAAAGCCATTGGGCACGGGCAGCGGCACTGTGATCCCCGCCGCGTCTTCAAAGTGCGAGAAGACTTTTTGCACGGCAATTTGCGACAGCGGCAGCAATGTAATCGTCGGCCCATCCTGTGTGAAAACACCGGGGTCAGAGAAATCCTGCACTTGCTTGCCAGTCGGATCCGTGCCCACAACCTTGGCTGTGTTGTTGACGTGGCCAAGGTCCATGTCGGCTTGTTCGATCACATACGTGCCCGTGAAACTTGTGTCGGTGGCACCGGGAGCCAGTGTGATTGCGGCACCTGTCACAACGTCCAACGGCTTGGTGGGAGCGCCCGGCATCATCGGATCAGTCACCAACACATTGGTCAACTGAACATTACCCGTGTTCTTGATCGTGAACTGATAGTGGATGACATCCCCGACATCATGGCGACCATTGCTATTGGTATCGGTGATGCTGGTCACCTGCTTCAACAGGCCGATGGCAGGTGTTGCCGCGATGGGCACAACGGTGGGCCGATGCTTGGTGGGATCGGCAAAGTCGGAGAGCATTGGTGCCAATGGGCCTGAAGGCGCTGTCGCCGTCAAAGTGGCCTGATTGTCATGGTGGCCTGCGTCAAGATCGGCTTGGGTGATCGCATAGGTCGCGGTGTAGGATGAATCAGTGATGCCCGGGGGCAGCGGGTCAATGGGAGCAGTGCTCGATATGAACAGCGTCCCATCGCCGACGGCGATATTCTTCAGCGTGACATTGCCCAGATTGGTCACTGCGAATTTATAGGTGATGATATCGCCAACCGCCGCACTCGTGCCATTGGCCAGCGCAAGCGTGCCTGTCTTTACAACTCCGATGCTCGGCGCTTGTTGCAGCGGGAGATCGAAGACAGCAGTGTTTGAACTGACGGGCTTGCCCGCAACATCCAGCGCCGTCGCCGTCGCTGAGTTGTGCCGTGTGCCCGCATCAATATCCACCTGCGTCAGGGCATAGCTCGCGGTGAAAGTCTGCGAACTTGCTGGATTAAGCGTGGGCACCGTGCCGGGAGTGATCGAGGCCGTGGCAAGGCTGTCATAGGGCTTGACGGCGGAAAGCGGCAGGGCATCTCTCACCTGCACCATCATCTCACGCCCGCGCGCCTTCAGCGTCACATAGCCATTGGCAGCAACAGTGCCGGATGTTGCCTCTTCTGGCGTCAATGCGCGGGTGAAGATGATGCTGGCCGCATCCGTCTCATTGGGGTTGAGCAGGCTTACCGTGTTGCCAATGGTTTCGCCGTCAGGCTGCGCCACCGAGATCGATGTGAGTGGCACATCGCCGGTGTTGCTCAAGCGGTACAGGAAGCCAATCTTGTCGCCCGCAAGCATTGGCCCCACATAACCGTCCATGCGCAAGAGAACACGCGAGACAACAAGATCAGTATTGAGAGGCGGTAGGAGCTGCGGCACCATGCGGCGCTGGGCTGATCCGATGGCGCCAGAAACGCGGGCTGTGCCGTCGATGCTGGCCGTCGCAATTTCAGCATCACCACCTGCGGCCTGTCTTTGCAGTGCCGCGACTTGCGTTTGGCTCGGTGCCGAATTCTGCGCCAAGAGCAAATCGGCAATCGTCACATTGGTGAGCGGCGAACTGCCCGTGTTGGTCACGACAAATGTGTAATTCACAATATCGCCAGCCTTGGGCGGAAGTCCCGAGGTGCTCGCCAGCACGCCGGATTTGGTCAGCGTCATCGAAGCCGTATAGACCAGCGGTGTTGTAACACTGGCCGCAGCAATGATGGGCGTTGAGCCCGGCGGCGCGGGCGTGCCCGTGGCGGTGGCGGAATTCTGATAGGAACCCTGCGCCAAATCTGCGGCCGTCAGCGCATGGCTTGCAGTGAAGGTCAATGTGTCAGTCGCACCCGGCGCCAGGCTGGCAATCGGACCGCCAGATAGCGTTGCGCCTGTATCGGTAAGGGTGATGGTCTTAATCGTTACAGTGCCAGTGTTGGTGACCGTGAATGTGTAGGTGATAGGAGTTCCCACAGCGATGGGGCCCGTAAACTTGTCGGTCTTCACCAGCGAGAACTGCGGATTGCCTGTCAATGGCGTAACTGTAGGCCCCTTGGCCGATGGGCCGGGTGTCACTGGATCAGAGTCATCCGAATAGGTCTTGCTGTCAGGCGCAACGCCGCTGGCCACAGCCGTGTTGTTGATGCTGCCCGCATCCATATCCGTTTGCGTGATGACATAGGGATTGCCCGTACAAGTAATCTTCTGGCCGGGGTTCAGCGCGCCAGCCGGGCAAACAATATTCTGCACCTTGGTGTCAACGACGGTAACGGGATTGAACGGAACATTGCCGAGGTTGGAAACTTCGAATGTATAGGCCAGCGTATCTCCGGCCTTGCTCAATCCAACGGGCGGGGTCACCTTCTTCACCAATCCGATGACTGGCGTATTTTGCAACGTCACAACTGTCGGCGCATTATTGGCCGGTCCAGCCACCAATGGATCGGAGGTGTCGATGACAACGCCACCTGCTGGTGAATTGGATGTCACGCTGGCCGAGTTCGAAACCAGACCTGCGTTGATGTCGGCCTGTGCAATCACATAGGTGGGCGCGGTGCACGTCGTCTGTTCAGTTGGAATCAAGGTGGTCTTGGCGCAAGTGACCGGACCCAGCTTCGGATCGCTCACTGCAATATTGGTCAGCGTCACGTTCCCGATGTTGGAAACCACCAAGCTGTAGGTGATCGTGTCGCCAGCATCGAGCTTGCCATTGGCATTCGCGTCAACAATCGGCCCCGCTGTTTTCACCAAGCCAATCTGGGCAACTGCTGCGGCAACAGGAACTGAAGCCGCCGCCGTGTTCGAAGTGATGGGCGCAGCCTGATAGGTGCCGGAGGCCGTTGCACTGTTCGTAATGGCTGCTTTTGCTGTCGAAAACGAGGCCAAAACCAAGCCAACCAGAAACACGAAGGAGGCGACCACTTTCGTGACGCCCCTTTGTGGCTTCCAGTTTGACTGGCTTTGAATTCGTTTTCTCATTCAGGCATGTCCGACATCGTCCCGCAACGTCATCGCATTCACGATTAGCCGTGGTCGATTTCGGCCTGGGTGACGACGTGCGTCCATGTGAATGTGACCGTGGCTCCAGCTGCCAAGGTGTTCCAGACGCCATCGTTTGCAACGCCATTGGTGGATGCAGCGGCACCAAGCGGCCCAGGAACAGTAAGCGTTTCGCTGGTGATGCCCCCTGCGCCCAGCGGAACGCCTACGGCTGGTGTACCGTGCTGGTCGTTGACGCTGACATTCGTCATCGACACGTTGCCGGTATTCGCCACGGTGTAGGTATAGGTAATTGTTTCACCCAAATCCGCCACGCCGTTCGCATTGGTGTCGGTCAGCACGGCGACTTTGGCGATGGTGAGCTTGGGTCCGGCTGGAATGGTTGTTGTGGCAGTTGCCTTGCCTGCGAGTGGAATGTTGTAAACAACAGCTTTGGGCGTCGTGCCCGTTGCGCCGGCGGTGTTTGAAACACCACTGGCAACGCCTGCGCCATGGTCTGCGTCAAGTTGCGAAAGCGTGTAGGTCGCGGTGAAGATTTGCTGCGCACCCGGTGCTAGCGTCGCAGTGGCAGGGCTGTAAGCACCAAGCGCGCCCGTTCCAGCTAAACTGTTAAAGGTTGGGCCGGGATCGGTCGGTACCACGCCTGTCATGGTCACGTTACCCGTGTTCTTGACGGTGTAGGTGTAGGTAATCGTGTCACCTGCATCAACGATGGAGTTGTCAGCACCATTGGCTACAGTTGGCACAGCTGCAGCCTTGGTGATCGTCATGGAAGGCACGGGCGCAGCAACTGGCACGTTCTGCGTGGACGAACCGAAATTGGTAGGCGCCCCCGCAGGAGGAGTACCAACAGCATTGGCCGTGTTGTCGATTGTGGCGAGCGATGGTGTCACTTGCGCCAACACGAATGTGCCGGCCAACAAGGTGGTGCCCAAACTTCTCGCCCGCTGTGCCAAAAGATACGCCCGGAAGAGGGCTGGTGTCGTTGTCATTGAATTCCCCTTAGTGAAAGTGTTGAGTGATGAGATGCGTCTGAACCTGTAAAATCGTTTTGCGGTGAACCCGCCTGCGGCCTTCGCCGTCGTCTCTTTTTTTGAATCTGGAAATTCCGGGCTCATGAGTATTGCCCCCTGTGTGATTGTTGCGCCGTTTCCAGTTCGGGCTGTGATTGAACAGCGCTGCGCGAGCCAAACTTTGTAAAAAGCGGCGTGAAAAAATAGGCGGGCATGCGTGGCTCCGTGCTCAAACGAATTAACCTTTTGGGAAAACGCTGACTGACGAGGCGAAAACCACTCAGCCTCAGCCACCCAAAACCCGTGAAAATGGGCCATCAGAATGGTTAATTCGGGTTTACGGACGCGTTGTTAATGAAGGGTTAATTTCAATAATCTGTTCCAGCCTGAAACAGTCAAATGACCCAGTATTAACCTTGGCAACGCCCAATGGGATAAGGAGTGTTGTGGGAACGATGGTACCGCCACCCCGGATCGAACGGGGGACCTCTAGATCCACAATCTAGCGCTCTAACCAACTGAGCTATGGCGGCCCAAACGACAACGCTGAAACAATCGTTGTCCCGCTACGCGGCCATTTCAGGAACCAAAGGTCCCCCTTGCCTGCGCGGCGTTCCGCAGCTGTTAGCCGCATCGCATCGCAAATTCAACTCTCAAAACTGCGGCCGACAGAGCTAAATCAGGCTGCCCGATATGGTTGACAAATTATGAACGAGCGCTGGACCTTTGAAGCAAAACTTGGTTAGTTCAATTTCGCGGCATTTCGCCCAATCGAAATCCACGGTGAAAACCTGCCCAAAACAAAAACTTAAGGCCAATTGAGAAGAACTCATGCGGTCTTTTTGAAGGAGATTGAACGCCCGTGTCTTTGCCGCAGCAAACGCTCGAAGATTTGCGCGACTCGAAGAGCGCCGCCTGGCTCTGGGATGTGGCACGGGGGCGGCTTGTCTGGGCCAACAAATCCGCCATCAAGGCCTTTGACGCGGCTTCCGTTTTTGATCTCATTGATCGCCCCTTTGATCCGGATGAACCAGCATTGCTGCAACTGGCCAACGCGCAAAAAACCTTGGCGCGCGGTGACAAGGAAAGCCTCAAATTGGAATTCCCCTCCGTGGGGCAGGACAGCGTGTTCGAATGTCACTGCTCCATCCACGCCCTGGCAGATGGCCGTGACGGGATATTGGCAGTCCAGGTCGAAACAAGTCCGCCTTCCATTTTGGAAGCGGCTGGCTTGTTTGAAGACCTGCCTGTTGCAACTTGCGCTGTCACTGAAGATGGCGCGTTTCTGTTCGCCAATGAAATGGCGCGCCTCGCTTTCGATCACCGCAGCATCAAGAGGCTGAGTGATCTGCTTGTGCCAGCCGATCAGGCAGAAAAGCTCTTGGCGAGACTGACCCATACCAAATTGGTCAGCGCCGTTTCAACCTATCACAGCCCCTATGGAGAGCGTGAAGCCCGCTTCACCTTGCGCCGCCCGCATGAGGGCGGAAATACTTTTGCCCTCGTCGTGATGGAAGACATCACCGAACGCCGCCAGCTGGAGCGGGAGATGGCAACCCCGGCCCAAGGTCTGGGCCCAGCTGAACAGCAGGCTTTCGAAAAGCTCGGGCGCACCTTGCACGAAGCAACCACCGCAGCGAAACCAGTGAGTGCGCCGCCAAAGGCAAGAGGCCGAGTTGTGGAGACGGCGACCCCGAATCCAAGCCCCGTGCCCATGGCAGTGCCGCGCGCTAGCTTGCAAGTACAACTGCCCAAGGCGTTGCATGAAGCCTTTGAACGCAACCAAATGGCCATTGCGATCGTTCAAGCTGAAAAACCCGTCTATGCCAACGCAAGGCTGGTCAATCTGCTCGGCCATTCGGATATGACCGCACTGCTTCAGGACGCAAGTTTTTGGAACAGTCTCATCGGCGCACCAGCGCAAAACGCGCGAATGGGCCTGCCCACCGCGGATGGCAGCCTAATGGAACTGCGCGTCACCCACCGCGCCGTGCCATGGCAAAACGGCCGGGCTGAACAATACACGTTTGAAGCTTCGCAAGCGAAGCATACATATCCGCCGGATATCGCCCAGATCAAACAGTCTGCAAGCGAGGCCCCACCGCCGCGCGCGGTTGATCAGCCAACACCAGCCCCTGAAATCCCAGCGCCCTCACCCGTCACACCAGAAACCTCTGAAGCTGAATTGCGTTCCATTCTGGATATCTCGGCCGATGGCATCATCACACTCGATGCCAAGGGCAATATTCGCGATTTTTCCGCAGGGGCTGAAGCCATATTCGGTTACCGCAACGCTGAGCTTTTGAACAAGCCTTTCGCCAGCCTGCTCAATGCTGAAAGTGCCGCAACATTGAAAGATTACCTCGCCGGTCTCGAGGGCCAAGGCCTCGCCAGCGTGTTCAACGACGGCCGCGAAATGACCGGCATTGTCAAACAGGGTGGCAATGTTCCGCTCTTTCTCAACATCGGCCGTTTGCAGGCCAAACCTTCAGGCGCGACGTTTTGCGTCGTGGTGCGCGACATCACCTCTTGGAAACGCACTGAAAAAGAACTGCGCGAAGCCAAGGAGAAGGCTGAAGAAGCCAGCCGCCACAAATCTGAATTTCTGGCGCGGGTGAGCCATGAATTGCGCACCCCCCTCAACGCCATCATGGGCTTTTCTGAAATCATGCGCATGGGTCAATTTGGCGAGATCAGAAATGACAAGTATCGCAGTTACCTGAATGATATCCACGCATCTGGCAGCCACCTGCTGGCCATGATCAACGATCTGCTGGATCTCTCAAAAATTGAAGCGGGCCGTGTTGAATTGAATTTCACTGCTGTCAGCCTGAGCGATTGTTTCGATCATGCCGCCAAGCTGTTGCAGGAACAGGCCACGCGCGCCCGCGTGCTGATGCGCAAGGCTTTCCCCGAAAACCTGCCGCGCATCGTGGCCGATCAACGTTCCATGCGCCAGGTGATGATGAACCTTCTGTCGAACGCCATCAAATACACCGATCCCGGAGGACAGGTGATCGTGTCGGCCTCGGTCGCCAATTCAGGGGCGCTCACCCTGCGCCTGAAAGACACTGGGATCGGTATGAACGCTGAAGATTTGAAACATGCGCTTCAACCCTTCATGCGCGTCGATGCACCAACGCGTGAACGCCAAGGCACCGGACTTGGCCTGCCGCTAACCAAAGCCTTGGTGGAGGCCAACCGCGCGGAATTTTCCATCTCAAGTGAACTCGGCCAGGGAACATTGGTTGAAGTCACCTTCCCGACGACCCGCGTTCTTGCTGAATAACCGCAACCGAATCCTGTTTGCATCGACCGCTGCCGGGCTGGCACTTCTGGCCTGCCTTCCGGTCTTGAGCATTTTTGTGCTTTCACTCAAATCATCCGGCGCGATCTGGCCGCATCTCCTGCAAACCGTTCTGCCACATTATCTCGCGCAGACGAGCCTGTTCATGCTGGGCCTCAGTCTCGTCGCAGTTTTGATCGGTGTGCCTCTGGCCTGGGGCCTGAGCAATTGGCGCTTTGCGGGCTCAGACACGCTGCAATGGCTGGCGTTGTTGCCCATGGCCATGCCCGGCTATATCACCTCATTCCTCTATGTGGATTTCCTGAATTACGCCGGGCCACTGCAAACCGCCCTGCGCGCCACGTTCGGCTGGAACCAGCCCAGTGACTATCACTTCCCTGAAATCCGCTCGGTCTTCGGTGCATCGATCATCATGGGGCTGGCGCTTTACCCCTATGTCTTCATCGCGGCCCGCGCCGCTTTCTTGAAGCAGCACCAAAGCCAGATCGAAGTCAGCCGCACCTTGGGCCACAGGCCATGGGAAACATTTTTCAAAATCGTCCTGCCGCAAGCGAGGCCCGCGATCATCATTGGTCTCTCTCTCGTCTTGCTCGAGGGATTGAATGATGTGGGCGCAGCGAACTTCTTTGGTCTGCAAACTTTGACGCTTGCCGTCTATTCCACCTGGCTAGGCCAAGGCAGCCTTGAAGGTGCGGCTCAATTGGCATTGCTGCTCTTGCTGGTGACGGGCTTGGTCCTGTTGATTGAGCGCCGTGCCCGCGGGCAAGATCATGCCTTGCGCCAGGCCCAGCGGCCAAAACCGCTGGAGGCGACACAGCTTTCGGGCATGGCGGGAATTTTGGCCTTGCTGGCAGCACTGCTGCCCATCTTGCTGGGCTTTGCTCTCCCAGCCCTGCTCCTGCTCCGTTCAGCATTTCACAATGGTTCGGGCTTTGATGCCACGGCCCTGTGGCATTCCCTTATGCTGGCAGCAGTCACCGCTCTCCTTGTCCTTCTAGCGGGTGGATTTCTCGCCTATGCCGAACGCCTCAATCCATCGCGCCTCATCCAAACCTCAGTGCGGCTTTCGACGTTGGGCTATGCCGTGCCCGGAACCATCATCGGGCTGGGCACCATGGCAGCACTGGGGCGCCTGGACAACGCCGTGAGCCCTTTGCTCAGCCAAATCTTCAGCACCAAACTGGGGCTGCTCTTTTCAGGCTCTGCCTTTGCTTTGGTGCTGGCTTATTTTGCGCGCTTTCTGGCCATGGGCCATGGCACGATTGAAACAGGCTTGCACAAAATCCCAACCCGCATTGACGATGTGGCCCGCACCCTGGGCTCCCACCCCATGAAGCTGCTGCGTGATATTCATGTGCCGCTGCTGCGCCCGGCAATCATGTCCGCCGCCATTTTGGTCTTTGTTGATACGATGAAAGAACTGCCAGCCACGCTGATCCTGCGGCCCTTCGCCTTTGATACGCTGGCCACCAAAACTTATGAACTGGCCTCGCTCGACAAGCTGGAGGCCGCCGCAGGCCCCGCCCTGGCCATTGTGTTGGCAGGCCTCATTCCCGTGGCCCTTCTCTCGCGCAATCTGCGCCGTGAGGATTGAAAATGTCAGCGTCCTCCTTCATTCTGAAGGCATGATCAAGGTTCAGCCAGAGGCGTTTGATGTCGGCCTTGAATTGGCCCGCATCAAAGGCAGGCGCAAAGACATCGGTGGCTTTGCCCTGTTTGTCGGTAGCGTCCGTGAGATGTCGGGCGGTACAGATGTCTCAGCCATGACGCTGGAGCATTATCCCGGCATGACAGAAAGAGCCCTCGCCGAAATCGAAGCCGAAGCCCGCGGGCGCTGGCCTTTGCAGGAGGTCCTGATCATCCACCGCCATGGCCGACTTGAAGCGGGCGAAGACATCGTGCTGGTGATCACCGCCTCGGCCCACCGGGAAGCTGCCTTCCAGGCTTGCGAATTTCTGATGGACTGGCTCAAAACCAAAGCCCCCTTCTGGAAATTGGAAGAGGGCAAGACCGGTACGCGCTGGGTGGAGGCACGCGATTCAGACGAGGAAGCCACCCGCCGCTGGACGAAACCCTAGGCTCAATATTTCCTGATCGTCAGCCGGCGCAAGATGGCCGCAGGAAGATTTGAGAAATCATCAGACCATGAATCGATCCCGGGGGAAGCGACCAAAGGCTGGGTTCCGCCGTCTTGATCAAGCTCCGTCAGAAGTTTGGCATTCTTGGACATCACAATGGCAATCGAATGGGTGGCCGCCAAATCAATCTTCTCGGGCGCAAAATCAAGGATGCGGCTGCCCATGGTGGGATCAACAGCTTGCAAATTTGCGGCTACGACCGGGACAAGATCCAGATAGCGGTTCGTGACATGCATCACCAACACGCCATCATCATTCAACTGCGACAGATAAAGCTTCAGCGCTTCCGTCGTCATGAGATGAATGGGAATGGAGTCAGACGAAAACGCATCGACGAGAAAATAGTCGGCCTTCTGTGGTGGCGCATGCGCCAACGTGATGCGCGCGTCACCTTCAATCATTTTCATTTTCGGCGCACAGTTGCTGAGGAAGTTGAACTGGTTGGGATCCTGCGCCACTTTGATCACATCGCGGTCAATCTCATAATAAGCCCAATCTTCACCGGGCTTGGAATAACACGCAAGCGACCCCGTTCCGAGGCCGACAATTCGGTAAATGCCATTTTGTCCGAGCTGCGCAAGCTCACGCTGCCGCGCAAGAAGAGTGCGTGCCATACCGCCCTGCGGGCTATAGTAGGTGAGCGCATGGGGATGATCCTTGAACCCTTCGGTCAATTCATCCAGTCGTTCGGCGCCATGCATGGTCGTGCCGTGAATGAGGCCGCGGAAATCATTTTGCACTCCTTCAACAACGCTCAAAACACCGAAATAGCTCCGATAGGCGACGCGTTCTTGCAAGGGTGTGAGGAGCTTGGTCAAAGTCAAAACCAGGACCGCAATCACCAAGAGACCGTAGCGCCCGGCACGAATGAACAGGAAGGCGGCAGCCGCCAGAAATGCCATTTCAATTGACAGTGTCGTGACACGGAAATGTTGTCCCCCGCCACCCAGAAGATTGAATAGCCCGACCAGTGCGACAAATATGGTAACCAGCAACAGGGGATTGCGCAGCTGGGCACGGATTTTTACGTCATTGAAAAGCTCACCGTGTGCGGCAACGCCGAGCAGGAGTAAAATCGGATATTCCGCCACCGAACTGAAGATGAGCGGGGCAATCAAAGAAACAAACAGGCCGCCAAGAACCCCGCCCAAGGACATCAGAAGGTAGAACTCGGTCAGTTTTCCCGCATCTGGCCGCGCCTCATAAAGTTGGCGGTGACAAATGACCGCTGTCGAAAAGAATGAAACAGCACCGGCCAGAATAACCCAGATCGACAGGTTCAGCGGCAAGGCCATCTGCACAGCAAATGCAATCGGCAACGAAGCGAGTTGCATGATGCGCGCCACCCGCAGCGAGATGAGCGATTGATCACGAAACACCAGGACAAAGGTCAGCAGGAAAAGGATCAACGGCGGCAACCAGAGGAAGGGCGCGGAAGCAATGTCGGTCGTGATATGATTGGTCCAGGCTACCAACAGTGCTGAAGGCACAAAGGCCATGAACACCCACCACAGCCGCTGCTTCACAGGAATGCTCAAGCTCGGCGTAATGTCCCAGCCCACCACCAGCGGTTTGAAGTTGGAAAGCATCAGGAGCCCGCAAAACCCAATCGCAACCGTCAGCATGCCATAGCCAACACTCCACAAAAACGATTGGCTATGCAGGCCCAAAAGCGGCTCAACGATGAAGGGATAGAGGATCAGCGCGCCAATGCTGCCGATGTTGCTGGCGCTGTAGAGGAAATAGGGGTTGAACGCGCTGGGATGGGTCGTGCGCGCGAACCAGCTTTGCAGCAGGGGTGCAGTCGCCGAGAGAAAGAAAAACGGATAGCCAATATTGCGCGCCATCAAGCCAATCAGCCAAATTCCCGCTGTGGCACCGCCAGCCGGAACTTCAGCCGGCGCAATGCTGACAGGTAAACTAAACCAGCCCAGTGCCATCAAGACGAAATGCAGGAAAACGGCAGTCCGCGGTGCCACGAATTTCCGGAGGATATGGGCATAAGCATAGCCCCCCATCAACACCGCCTGGAAAAAGCACATAGCAATGGCCCAGACGGCGGGCGTGCCACCCAAGAGTGGCAGTGCCATGCGGGCAAACATCGGTTGGACCAAAAACAGCAAACACGCCGAAAACAACATGGTTGCAACATACCCCGGCACCAAAAGGCTCGTCCGGGCAGGTGCGATCGCAATTGTGGCTGACAAAACTGGTTCCTCGATGCTGGCTTGTGGCCGTCAAGGTTAAGTTCCAAATGTTGAAAGGAGATTAAGGCTTTTGCCATTCCCCTTTTCATGGCAAGTTTGTTGGAAAATCAGGGAGAGAACATGTCTAACGCAGAAATCGGTGTGATCGGCATGGGTGTGATGGGGTCGAACCTCGCGCTCAATATCGCGGAAAAGGGTTTCAAGGTTGCGGTTTGGAATCGCAATGACAAGGTCATGCATGAGGTGATCCGCACTGCCGGGCCGCTGGCCGCCAATTTCACCGCCTGCAACACGCTGGAAGAATTGAAAGCTGCCATCCGCCCGCCGCGCCCGATCATTGTAATGATCAAGGCTGGCGATCCGGTCGACCAAGTGATCAGCCATTTGCGCCCCATTCTGGAAACACATGACATCATCATCGATGCTGGCAATGCCAATTTCCGCGATACCATGCGCCGCTTTGATGCATTGAGGGAATCCGGCCTCACCTTCATCGGCATGGGTGTATCGGGCGGTGAAGAAGGTGCCCGCCATGGCCCCTCCATCATGGTGGGCGGCAAAGAAAGCTCCTGGCACCGCGTTGAGAAAGTGCTCACCGCAATTTCTGCCAAATACAAGGGTGAACCGTGTGCCGCTTACATGGGTCCCAATGGAGCTGGCCATTTTGTGAAAACCATTCACAACGGCATCGAATATGGCGACATGCAGATGATCTCCGAAGTTTACGGCCTGATGCGCGATGGCTTAGGGATGAAGGCTGCCGAAATCGCCAAAGTGGTGGGTGATTGGAACAAAGGCCGTCTGAATTCTTACCTCATTGAAATCACGCAAAAGGTTCTCAGCGTCATTGATTCTAAAGCAAAAAAACCTCTTGTTGACATAATTGTTGATAAGGCCGGGCAAAAAGGCACGGGCAAATGGGCGGTGATTGAGGCGCAAAATTTAGCGGTCAATGCTTCCGCCATTGAAGCTGCTGTGGATGCCCGCATCATGTCGGCGATGAAAGACGAACGCATCAAGGCCGAGAAAGCTTTTAAGATTCCCAAGAAGAAAATGTCGGTGAAATCCCGAGCTGCATTCCTGCGGCAGTTGGAAGGGGCACTCTATGCTGGCAAAATTGCCGCTTATGCACAGGGCTTCGCGGTGATGGAAGAAGCCTCAAAAACCTATGAATGGAATCTGCCATTCTCAACCATTGCCTCCATCTGGCGCGAAGGCTGCATCATTCGCTCGCAGTTCCTCGGCGAGATCACCAAGGCTTTCGGCAAGAGTGGCGGCAATTTGCTGATGACGCCTTTTTTTATGAAGTCGATGAAGAAAGATCATTCGAGCTTGCGCGCTGTAGTTGCCTTGAGCGCACAAAGCGGAGCACCCGCACCTGCCTTGTCGAATGCGCTGTCCTATTTCGACGGCTATCGCCAATCACGCGGCACCGCCAATCTGATTCAGGCGCAGCGTGATTTCTTCGGTGCGCATGGTTTTGAACGCATTGGCGAGCAAGGCGCGTTCCATGGACCATGGGCCGGCGGCAATGGCTGACCGCTAAGTCACACTGATTGGTTTGCTGCGGCTGCGCTTCACTGTTTCAGGCTGTGCCCTGCGGCAAACCACGGGTGGCAATCCTTTCAGGATCAATTCCGCATCGGCCACCGCTTGTCTGCCAATGTCGAACAAGGCCTCCGGCATGCCGCCAGTGCGGTGGGCGGAAAGCAACAGGCCTTCAAGTTTGCGCACAGGGTCATCTTTGGCTACTGGCTCAATGGGAAACACATCCGTTGCCGCTCGAAATTTCCCAGCGCCAACGCGCGTAAGCAAAGCCGGAAAATCAACCACTGCAGCCCGGCTCATCAGCAGAAAAATCGCATCTGCCCTGATAAGGTCGAGCTGTGGTGCACCCAGAAACCCCTGATTTTCGGAGGTCACGCCCGCGAAAACAAAAATCACCCGTGAAGTTCTCAGCGCCTCTACAAGGCTTGCCGGCGTGCAGCCAAATTTGTGCAGCACATAATCCGGCACCCACGGGTCGTGAACTTTGATGTTGCAATCAAACGGCTGAATGAGTTTGTGCAGTGACCGCGCCAGATCGCCAAAGCCAATCAGGCCTACATCGGCCCCACGCAGGGAAAAACACCCGGTATTGCCTTCAAGACCGTAGCTCTCAATCCCGTTGCGAAAATCGCGGTCTGCCTTGGTGATGCCCCGCGCCAGATCAATGGCCATGCCCAAGGCCGATTCCGCCACAACATCGGCAAAGGCCGAACCTGGAGTGAGCACATGAATTCCATGGGCAAAGCAATAGTCATAGTCGATGGCATCGGTGAAGTTGGTTTCAACATCAATGATGGCGCGCAGTTTCTTGGCTTTTTTCAGCCGCGCCTCATCCATGCGCGTCTGCCCCATGATGATGGCGACGTCGGCCAAGTGTTGCTCAACCATCGTATCCGGCATCCGCTCGCTTTCGCAAATGACCAATTGGCCGAGGCTTTCAAGTTTGGCGCGGGTGGCCGCGTCGCAAATCACATCAAGCGTTCGCGGCAGCGGGTCAACAAGGATCAAGGGGCGGGTCACGGCTTCTCCTGAACAATTCAACGAACTTAAAACAAAAGAGGGTTGAGGCAAGCCGGAATTGGTGCAACTCTCAGGCAAAGCCAAAACATACCGAGAGGAAACACCATGACGCCTTATCCAAGAGACATGTTGGGTTATGGGCAGAAAACGCCAAACCCCAGGTGGCCCGGCGGGGCCCATGTCGCCGTGCAATTCGTGCTGAACTATGAAGAGGGTGGCGAGAACAATATCCTTCACGGCGATGCCGCATCTGAAGCCTTCCTGTCCGAAATCGTGGGCGCGGCCCCCTGGGTGGGCCAGCGCCATTGGAATATGGAATCAATCTACGAGTATGGCGCACGCGCCGGTTTCTGGCGTCTGCACCGCATGTTCACGTCACGCAAAATCCCCCTCACGATCTATGGCGTGGCCACGGCGCTGCAACGCTCCCCTGAGCAAGTGGCCGCAATGAAAAAAGCCAAATGGGAAATTGCTTCTCACGGCCTCAAATGGGTGGAACACAAAGACATGGCCGAAGATATGGAGCGCGCCTCCATCGAAAAGGCCATCCGAATCCACACGGAAGTCACGGGCGAGCGCCCCCACGGCTGGTACACGGGCCGCTGTTCGATGAACACTACCAAACTGGTGATGGAAGAAGGCGGCTTTCTCTATTCATCAGATGATTACTCTGATGATCTGCCTTACTTCCTGAACAAGCCGGACGGCAAGAAACACCTCATCATCCCCTACACGCTGGACACCAACGACATGCGCTTTGCCACGCCACAGGGCTTCAACACCGGCGAGCATTTCTTTCAATATCTGAAAGACAGTTTTGATTGCCTCTACGCTGAAGGCCAAAAAGGTGCGCCCAAGATGATGAGTGTTGGTCTCCATTGCCGCTTGATCGGCAGGCCAGGCCGCGCTTTGGGCCTCGCCAAATTCGTCGACTACATTTCAAAGAAAAAGAAAGTTTGGATCCCCCGCCGCATCGACATCGCGAAACACTGGTGGAAGGAGTTTGGCTAAGCCAACCCGTCAAACAACCCCCCTTTTTCAACTTGCCCATAGGTTTGCGCCAAATGACGCTTTGGATCAGATTACGCGCATAGGAATCATCACTCATCATGCCCTTCAACGGCTTCCCGACCGAAACTTTTGCCTTCCTGAAAGGCCTCGCCGCGAACAACACCAAAGCTTGGTCCGACGAACACCGGGAAGACTATGAGCAATTCCACCTCGCCCCGGCGCGCGGCTTCGTCGAAGCCATTGCTCCCGGCCTCAAGAAAATATCCAAAGCCATCAATGCCGAGCCGAAGGTCAACGGCTCTATTTTCCGCATCAACCGAGATGTGCGCTTCTCCAAAGACAAGCGGCCCTACAAAACCACTCTCGACCTCTGGTTCTGGGAAGGTGAAAAACGAGGCTGGGACGCGCCGGGTTTCTATTTGCGACTGATGCCGGACCGCTTTATGGCAGGTGCGGGCCTGCACGGCTTCGCGCCGGAGCAACTCAAGACCTACCGCTCCGCTGTGCTGAATGACAAGGCGGGGGCTGCCCTTGCGAAAATGACGCAAGGCCTTGATGAGAGCCTCAAACTCTGTGGTGCCACGCGTAAGAAAGTGCCCCGCGGCTTTGATGCCGACCACAAGCGTGCCGCCTTCTTGCTGCGGGATGCGCTTTATTGCACCTATGAAGCGCCTTTGCCCAAGGCAATACACAAGCCGGAATTCGTTGAACTGTGTCTCGATATTTTTCGCAAAAGCTATCCGCTCTCACAGTGGCTGGGCAAATACGTCACAAGCAAAACCTGAACCTCAACGGGCCGAACCATGATCCGACACTCTGCCGTATTCCGTTTGAAACATGCCGCAGGCTC
>JAYUEP010000028.1:0-2499 GCA_043739165.1 Hyphomicrobiales bacterium | reverse complement strand
GCGAACCTGCACAGCTCAAGGCCCTCGCCGACAAGGGCATTCACGTGCGCGATGCGAATTTTGATGACGAAGCCCATCTCGTCAAAGCCTTTACAGGTGCCGCGCGCCTTCTTCTCATCAGCACCAGTGCCATGGAACCGGGTGTGCGCCTGAAGCAGCACACCAACGCCGTACGTGCCGCCGAGAAAGCCGGCGTCACCCATGTGGTCTATACCTCGATGCCGAACCCGGTTGGCTCCGCCATCCTGTTTGCGCCTGACCACGTCGGAACAGAAAAGGCCCTGGCCGAAAGCAAGATCAAGAGTTGGACGGTCCTGCGCAACAATTGGTATCTCGAAAACCTGCTCTTCTCGATGCCTCAGGCCCTGCAATCTGGCACGCAATATTCAGCTGCCGGCCAAGGCAAAATCGCCCATATCGCGCGCGATGACCTGGCCCGCGCGGCAGCCTCTCTGCTCTCCTCGATGGAAAGCGGCAAGAGCACTTATACGCTCTCTGGCACCAAGGAATATACGACAGACGAGATCGCCGCATTGGTCAGCAAGGCCACGGGCAAACCCCTCAAGGTCGTCCATGTTCCAGTGGAAAGCCTGGTGCAAGGCATGATCGGCGCTGGCCTGCCCGAAGGCATGGCCCGCCTGTTTGCCTCCTTCGACGAGGCCATTTCCCAAGGCACCCTCTCCGGGACAGCCGCCGACTTCAAGAAGCTGACGGGCACGGAGCCACAGGGCCTCGAGGACTGGTTGAACAAGAACGCCGGAGCCTTTGCAGCACCTGCTGCGCATTAAAAAAATAAGGGCCGCATCACTGCGGCCCTTTTTCTCAGTCAACGGACTGACCTAATTCCTTGCCCTATCCACCAACTTGTTCTTGGCAATCCACGGCATCATTTCGCGGAGCTTCGCGCCCACCGCTTCGATTTGGTGGTTGTCGTTGTTGCGGCGGATGCCCTTAAACCTTGAAGCACCAGCGCGATATTCCTGCATCCACTCAGAAGTGAACTTGCCGGTTTGAATGTCTTTCAACACGCGCTTCATTTCGGCTTTGGTTTCGCTCGTGATAATGCGGGGGCCGGAGACGTATTCGCCCCACTCAGCGGTGTTTGAAATCGAATAGTTCATGTTGGCGATGCCGCCTTCATAAATCAAATCGACGATCAGCTTCACTTCATGCAGGCATTCGAAGTAAGCCATTTCTGGCGCGTAACCGGCTTCCACTAAAGTTTCAAAGCCCGCGCGGATGAGCTCCACCAAACCGCCGCAGAGAACCACTTGCTCGCCGAACAAATCGGTTTCGCATTCTTCACGGAAGTTGGTTTCGATAACGCCAGAACGACCACCGCCCACACCGCAAGCGTAAGACAAAGCCAGATCATGGGCATTGCCGGAAGCATCTTGATGCACGGCAATCAAGCAAGGAACGCCGCCACCCTTTTGATATTCACCACGCACCGTGTGACCGGGGCCTTTTGGGGCGATCATGATCACGTCCAAGGTTTTCTTCGGCTCAATCAAACCGAAATGGACATTGAGGCCGTGGGCAAAAGCGATTGCCGCGCCATCGCGAATGTTGGGAGCAATCTCGCCTTTGTAAATATCGGCCTGCAATTCATCAGGCGTGGCCATCATCAAGAGGTCGCCCCACTTGGCGGCGTCCGCCACGGTCATCACCTTGAGGCCGTCTGCTTCCACCTTCTTGGCGGTGGGTGAGCCTGCTTTCAAGGCAATGACGAGTTCTTTGGCACCGCTGTCTTTGAGGTTCAAAGCATGGGCGCGGCCCTGGCTGCCATAACCGACGATGACGACTTTCTTGCCCTTGATCAGATTAACGTCCGCATCCCGGTCATAATACACGCGCATGGTTTTCTTCCTCATTTGAATTTGGAGGGGAATTAGCGGCTGGGGGAAATTAAGGCAAGTGCGCTTTGAGGGGGCCTGCCCTGCGGGCATTGGCCCGCTTGCTCCACCGCCCCTGCCACGCTATTTTTAGGAGATGAAGAGAATGCTGCCCCGCATGTTCCGTCTCTTGGGCCGCTGCCGTAGTTTGGCGGCTGTCTTGACCTTGGCCTTTGTGCTGCAAGGCGTGGCGGTGGCTTCCATGTCAATTGGGATGAGTTCCACCATGGTCATGATGGAGGCGCGCGGCACGAGCAGCTTGCCATGCCCTGATTGTCCGCCAGCGCAGCCGCAAGATTGTATCAGCCTTTGTGCACAAAACACGGGGCTCCTGTCTCTGGATCAGGTTGCTACAATGACTTTGCAACCAGTTCCACAGCGACCATCCTATTGGCCCTTCATGCTTTCCCTGCACGAACCGTTTGCGCAGCCACCACCCGTTCCGCCCATAGTGGCCTGAACGTCCCTACCCTTACGTTTGGATCAAGGTGACGACATATTGACGTCTGTCACCATCACCGCAACATCACCATTTGAAATGGAACATATCATGCGATCATTCATTTTTGGCCCAATGGCGTCGGCAGCGCTTGCTCTCGGCATT
>JAYUEP010000027.1:0-2503 GCA_043739165.1 Hyphomicrobiales bacterium | reverse complement strand
GCTGATTGATAATTCACTCAAAACCAAACTCCAAAACCTCAAAGTTGCAATGAAGGGAAACGGCTGACATGGATATTCGCGCCGCCGAAATTTCGTCCATCCTCAAGAAGCAGATCAAGGATTTCGGCAAGGATGCCGATGTGGCTGAGATCGGCCAAGTTCTCTCTGTGGGTGACGGCATTGCCCGCGTTCACGGCCTTGACAATGTTCAAGCTGGCGAAATGGTGGAATTTCCCGGCGGCATTCGCGGCATGGCCTTGAACCTCGAAACCGACAATGTCGGCGTGGTGATTTTCGGCAACGACCGTGACATCAAGGAAGGCGATATCGTCAAGCGCACCGGCGCCATCGTGGAAGTTCCCGTTGGCAAGGAATTGCTGGGCCGCGTGGTTGACGCTTTGGGCAACCCGATTGATGGCAAAGGCCCGATCAAGTCCAAGACGCGCATGCGCGTGGATGTGAAAGCGCCCGGCATTATTCCACGCAAATCGGTGCATGAACCGATGTCAACCGGCCTCAAGGCGGTTGATGCTTTGATCCCTGTTGGTCGTGGCCAGCGCGAATTGATCATTGGTGACCGTCAGACTGGCAAGACCGCCATCATTCTCGACACCATTCTCAACCAAAAGCCCATTCACATTTCTGGCCCTGAAAAAGAAAAGCTCTATTGCGTTTACGTCGCTTGCGGCCAGAAGCGCTCCACCGTGGCCCAGTTCGTCAAGATTTTGGAAGATGCCGGTGCGATGGAATATTCCATTGTTGTTGCGGCCACCGCTTCAGAATCCGCTCCCATGCAATATCTTGCCCCCTTCACCGGCTGCACCATGGGCGAATATTTCCGCGACAATGGCATGCATGCCTTGATCGCCTACGACGATCTTTCCAAGCAGGCTGTGGCTTATCGCCAGATGTCTTTGTTGTTGCGCCGCCCGCCGGGCCGCGAAGCTTATCCTGGCGACGTGTTCTATCTCCACTCTCGTTTGCTGGAACGCTCGGCCAAATTGTCGGACGCCAAGGGCTCGGGTTCACTGACGGCGCTGCCTGTCATTGAAACGCAAGCCAATGACGTGTCGGCCTATATTCCAACCAACGTGATCTCGATCACTGACGGTCAGATCTTCCTTGAAACCGATTTGTTCTATCAGGGCATTCGCCCTGCGGTGAACGTCGGCCTCTCGGTTTCACGCGTCGGCTCTGCCGCGCAGGTGAAGGCGATGAAGCAGGTTGCCGGCAAGATCAAGGGCGAGTTGGCGCAATACCGCGAAATGGCGGCCTTTGCCCAGTTCGGTTCTGACCTTGATGCGTCCACGCAGAAACTTTTGAACCGTGGCGCACGCCTGACGGAGCTTTTGAAGCAGGCGCAATTCTCGCCGCTCAAGACGGAAGAGCAGGTCGTGTCGATCTATGCTGGTGTCAATGGCTATCTCGATACGCTGCCTGTCACCAAGGTGCGTGATTTTGAAGATGGTTTGCTGCGCTTGTTCCGCGACAAGCACAAGGACATCCTCGAAGCCATTCGCAGCGAAAAGCAGATTTCGGATGTTACCATGCCGAAGCTGAAGGCCGCTGTTGATGCCTATGCCAAGAGCTTTGTGTAAGGCTTAAACGATGGCCAGTCTCAAAGACCTTCGCAACCGCATCGCCTCGGTCAAGGCGACACGCAAGATCACCAAGGCCATGCAGATGGTGGCGGCGGCGAAATTGCGTCGCGCTCAGGAAGCCGCCGTGGCCGCGCGCCCCTATTCGGAGCGCATGGCCGTGGTGTTGGCCAATTTGTCGAGTGCAGTGGCGGGCCGTGATGGCGCGCCGAAACTTCTCGCCGGCACCGGCAAGGACCAGACCCATCTCTTGGTGGTTTGCACCGCAGAGCGCGGGCTTTGCGGCGGGTTCAATTCTTCGATTGCGCGATTGGCGCGCGAACACGCCGACAAGCTCATTGCCCAAGGCAAGACGGTGAAGATTTTCACCGTCGGCAAGAAGGGCAATGACGCGCTGCGCCGGGTCTATGGCAAATATATTACCGAGGCTGTCGATTTTCGTGGCCAAAAGGCTGTGCAATATGAAAACGCCACAGGCGTTGCCAATAAGGTGATCGCGCTGTTTGGCGAAGGCGCGTTTGATATTTGCACTTTGTTCTTCGCCGAATTCAAATCGGTGATTGCTCAGAAGCCAACGGCTTTGCAAATGATCCCGGCGGCTGTTTCGGGGGCCAAGGCTCCTGAACTTGGCGGCGCTGTTTATGATGTGGAACCGGAAGAAGAAGCCATTTTGGCTGAACTTTTGCCACGTAACATCTCTGTGCAAGTATTCAGAGCACTTCTTGAAAATGCCGCCTCTGAACAAGGCGCGCGCATGAGTGCCATGGACAATGCCACGCGCAACGCTGGCGACATGATCAACAAGCTGTCGATCAAATATAATCGTCAGCGCCAAGCCCAGATTACCAAAGAACTCATCGAAATCATTTCCGGCGCGGAAGCGCTGTAAGACTTTAGAAGGAACC
>JAYUEP010000026.1:0-2507 GCA_043739165.1 Hyphomicrobiales bacterium | reverse complement strand
AGGAGGGTTCACGTCCATGAAGGGCACGGCTGAGCCGGGGATCATCGAGGTCGGCAACACACCATTCCACTTTTCCGCCCGCGTCAAATCCACCAGCAGTGGATTGTTGGAAAGCGCGCCAGCACGGGCCTTGATCGCCTCTGCCGTGGCCTCGCCTTCAATCTTGGTTTTGTAGGCACTGGCATCGGCTTCGGCCTTCACGCTGTCAGCGCGGCCCTTCGCTTGCGTCACGGCGATGTCAGCCTTGATCTTTTCCTGTTGCAGGTTTTGTTCCTGCTTTTGCACTTCAACCTGCGCCGTCATGCGCGCTTCCACGGCCTGTTCATAGGCCTGGCTGAAGTTGATGTTTTCGACTTGAACGCTGTCAATCATCACCGGGCCATCCGTCACTTTGGAGATCGCATCGGATACATCCTTGTTGAACTTGGCGCGATTTTGAATGACTGACACAGCATCATATTGGCCAAAGACGGTCTTGATTTCCTGTGGAGCCTTGCGGGCGATCACCCGGTCGGCCAAGGATTCAATTGAACCATAATTTGTGTAAACGGACCCAACTTCACTTTCGGGCACATGGAAGTTCACCGTCACACGCATGTCAGCGGGCTGCTGGTCGCGCGAATAAGATTGCATGGCCGGAAGGTTGCCACAGTTCTTGTCGTTGTTCTCACAGCCCCATTTGATCACCTGCTGCCGCAAGCTGATCTTGTCGACGCGTTGCAAAATCGGCAATTTGAAATGTAACCCGGGGCCCACAACAGAAGTCAGCGCTCCATTGGTGAGCAACACGCCCCTGTCGCCCTGATCAATGGTGTACCATGAATTCATCAGAGCCAACGCTAGGGCGACCAGTATGACGATGCCGCCAAGACCTGGTCCCAGAAAGCGTGGGCTGATGCCCTGCGGCAGTTGGTTGCGGTTCGGATTCAATTTGAAATCACTCATGGTATTCCCTCACTTATTGGCCCGCAGCATACAGCTAAAGGCGACGATTCTCTGACGATTATCCGGCAATTAAAGCAATGCGAGAAAGCGCACGGTTGCTTCAAAATCCTGCTTGCGATAGGCGCGGCGCGCCGTAGCTTCATGATCCGCCCCCCATTGGCTGATTTGGAAATCTTCATCAACATAGGCCGCGGTCCAGACAGCGTCTGCATGGCTGGCCTTTGCTATCAATTTGAAAGCCAGAAGCGCCGAGCCTGTCAGTATTGTGAGATTATGGGCGATGATCAGATGAAAGCCCGCAAGAGTCTCAACATGGCGATCAATGGCGGCCAGGGTCTCTTTGGGTTGCGCGATGTGAATGACACCGTGGGTGGTCTGAAATTGCGCAGCAAAAAATACGCTGGCCCAGATGAGAACCGGATTCCAATGTTGGCTTTGCAAAGCGACAAGTTCGCTGGGTGCCTCGGCGCGGTAGTACAGCAAATCGCTCGCCGCATAGGCCTTGATCTCGTCGCAGATAAATGCACGTTCAGTGGTCGCCCTGTCGATTGCCGTATTGGCCAATTTGGTGAGCGGCATGGAGGCGGGGTTGATCAGCAATTCCTGCGCCTGCCATTCAGCGGCCACAGCTTCGGCGACTGCGGCATTGGGTAGTTGCAACTTGGCCTTTAAAGGGGTCTTCACGCCACGCCCGTCGAGCAAGATCGCAAAGTCCTGTCCAACACCTACAACCTTGTAGAACCGCTTGGGCAACGGCCTGTCCACACGGTCTTGGCTCAAACGCTCCCAGCGCTGGTCTTCGCTCTCATCATTCATCGAAGCGGCCCGCGTCAAAGCCGAACGTGTGGAAACTTGCCAGCATATGATCCGGCAAGGGCGCCGTCACATCCATCACCCCTTCGCGCGGATGCGGGAATTGAAGCCGCCTGGCATGAAGATGCAGACGGTTCTCAATGCCATCCGGCACGCCAATGTCACCGCCATATTTATTATCGCCCAAAATGGGCGTGCCGATGTGGTTCATATGCGCACGCAACTGATGCTGGCGGCCCGTCAGCGGCTTCAGCGACACCCATGAAATGCCCCCCGCCTTGTCCAAAACAGCATATTGGGTGACAGCCTTTTGTTCATCTTCTTCCTCGCCCACTTTGGAAGCGCGCATCCTGTCGCCGTCTTCGCTGCGCGCCTTGATCAAGGCCACGTCAATCCTGCCTTGCGCCGGGTTGGGAACACCCTTGAGCAGGGCCCAATAGGTCTTCTTCACATTGCGCGTGGCAAAAAGCTTGCCAAGCGAGGCAGCCACGGCACGGCGCTTGGCGACCACGATGACGCCGGACGTGTCACGGTCTAACCGGTGCACCAGCAAGGGCCGCTCACCCAATTCACGCGCCAGCCCCATCAACAACCCATCAAGGTGGACATGGGTCTTGCTGCCGCCCTGCACGGCAAAGCTCGGAGGCTTGTTGAGAACGTAGAGGTCCTTGTCCTCATGAAGGATCATGGATTGGAACAGCGCATGTTCTGTGGCAGTCAAAGGCGCTACGTCTTCTTTGGGCGCATCA
>JAYUEP010000025.1:0-7564 GCA_043739165.1 Hyphomicrobiales bacterium | reverse complement strand
TGAGCCAGTGCGTTTCCATTGGGTGCGAAAAGCATGGGAACCCGCCCAGGGCGTGGCCAAGCCCCACGCTTTTGTCACTCATGAAAGCAAGGCCACAGTCGTCGAAATGCCAGACACCAATGGCACCTGGAGCACGACGCGCTTTGTTGAGCCGACGAACCTGTCGCATGACATGCACGTCAATATCGTAAATTTCCTGCCAGGCGGCACTATTCCCTTTGCTGAAACCCATGTGATGGAACACGGGCTCTATGTGCTGGAAGGCAAGGCGGTGTACCGCCTCAACAATGATTGGGTGGAGGTTGACGCCGGTGACTTCATGTGGCTACGCGCCTTCTGCCCGCAAGCCTGCTATGCGGGCGGGCCGGGGCGCTTTCGTTATCTCCTGTACAAGGACGTGAACCGCCACGCGCGGCTGCGCTACAGATGAAGATTGAACCGCTTACCAAATCCGCTTTCGCTCCTTTCGGCGATGTAATCGAGACAGATGGCGCAAAGCACTTCACCATCAATCAGGGCTTTGCCACGCGCTTTGACGATTTGGCCAATGTCGATGTGATCAATGGCGGCGCGGTGAAAGTCTCGCTCTTCGAAGCACACCCGCGCCCTGCCCCCATCCAGATTGATTTGATGGAACGCCATCCATTGGGTTCGCAAGCCTTCTATCCGCTGCAAGATGAAGCGTGGCTGGTGGTGGTCTGTGGTGATCCGCGCGATGCAACATCCTTCCGGTGCTTCCGTGCCAGCGGGCGGCAAGGCGTGAACTATGCCCGCAACACCTGGCACTTCCCGCTGCTGGTCTTCGCCCCCTCACGTTTCATCGTGGTGGACCGCAAAGGGCCTGGGAATAATCTGGAAGAGTTCCCGCTTTCGACTGTAACCGAGATTGGCACCTAGGCTTCAAGCCTTGGCAGATCAAGACACTCAAAAAAACCAGATCCACCGCAGAAGTTTACAGAATTTTAATCGAATCAGTTGCGGCGCAGAATGCCGAAGATTAGAATCCGCCCGGGGATAGGGACGGGTCAATGAAAAACATTCTTTTGCAGACTGCGCTATGTGCGAGTGTGTTGGGCTGGGTTTCTGCTGTCGCACAAGCTGGCGGAAATACCGCAGCGCCGGATTGGACCGGACTTCACGCAGGCGTCAGCCTTGGCATAGGCGCTTCAAATGTCATGGCCTTGCCGGTCTACAATCCGTCCGTCATCCGGCTCTCAAATAACACGCAAGCAGGCAACTCATTTAGCATCGGTGCAAACCTCGGCTATGATCACCAATTCGGCCCCTTGGTTGTGGGTGCCTTTGGTGAACTGAACTATCTGCACATCGCCACACATGGTGGTTTCAACGAAGATGATGCCTCAAACCAGCCGTGGAATACGCAGGTGGGAGATCTGCTCGGCAGCGCGCGCATACGATTGGGTGCAGGTTCTGACAAAGTCATGGTTTACGGCTCCGGCGGCATTGCTTTTGGAAGTTCGAAAATTGCCAATTGGAATTATGAAGGTACTGGTGCTGCGGATTATCCCTTCGCCTCCACGGGCTATGTGCTTGGTGGAGGCATCGAATTCCGAGTCAACGAAAGTTGGACCATCAGTGGTGACTACAGCCACTATGTGTTCACCGCTTCCAACACGACCCAGATGTTCAGTGATGATGGCCCGGCAACGGGCGGTAACAACAACATCGGCATTGACCTGATCAAAGTGGGCCTGAACTACCGCTTTTGAAAAGCCTGTCTAATTCCCCAAGCGCTTCACCAAGGCGCAAAACTTCGTCACATCGTCCTGCGGCGTGGCGAAGGATGCAACGAGCCTGGCACAGGCTTCATCATCTGCCAACCCGTCGAGCGGCCATTCATAGAACTTTGCCCCCGCGTCTTGCAGGTCCGCAAACATGCGCCGCGGCATGATCGGAAAAACTTCATTGGCTTCAACGGGTGCCGCCAGACGAACGCCAGAAACAGCTTCAAGTGTTGCTGCAAGTTCTGTTGCTAACACATTGGCACGGCCTGCATTTTCCAGCCACAACCCATCTTTCAGATAGGCCAGCATCTGGGCTGAAAGGAAGCGCCCTTTCGACAGCAATTGTCCGGCTCGCTTGCGCCGATAGAGAAAATCTTCGGCCAGTTTTTCATCAAAGAACACCACGCATTCCAAAATCATCGCGCCGTTTTTTGTGCCGCCGAAGGAGAGCACATCGATGCCCGCCTTCCATGTCATCTCGGCGGGAGTGCAGCCCAAATAGACCAACGCATTGGTGAAGCGCGCTCCATCCATATGGCATTTCATGCCGGCCTGATGCGCCAATGTGGTGAGCGACTTGATTTCTGGGAGCTTGTAGACCGTGCCGAGTTCGGTGGCCTGCGAGAGTGAAAGTGCCGAGGGCTTTGCTCCATGTTCACCATGCACAAACTGCGCGAGCTTTGCCTCAACGGCCGCAGGCATGATTTTGTTGCCAGCGCCAGAAACGGTGATGAGCTTGGCTCCACCAGTAAACAATTCCGGGCAATTGCATTCATCGGTATTGATGTGGCTGCCTTCATGGGCGACGATGCCACCGTAAGGCGGGCACAGGGCCGAGAGCGCCAGACTGTTGGCTCCCGTGCCATTCATCACGAAAAAAGCCTTCACCTTTTTCTCGAAGATTTTCGAGAGCGCCGCCTCTGCCTCTGCCGCCCCATCATCATGGCAATACGACACATCGGTCAGCCGATGATTGGCCTCCACCATGGCCTGCATGATCTTAGGGTGAACGCCATAGACATTGTCGGAAGTGAAATTCATTGTGGGCTCCTGAGAGGCATCCAATACCGTGCGGGCGATCGTGACGGAAGTCCCATTCCTAATCTCTCCATGGGCGGGCTTGACCCGCCCATCCATCGCATGATGGTCGCCAAGACTGGATCGGCGGGTCGAGCCCGCCGATGGAGAGTTGTTTTGATTTTGGGAAGACTACCCCGACAGCTTCACCGGAACGCGGATGTAATGCACGCCGTTGGAATCCGCTGGCGGCATTTTCCCGGCACGCATGTTGACCTGAATGGAGGGTAGCAGCAACGTCGGCGCCGAAAGGGTTTTGTCGCGCGCCAAGCGCATGGCCACATAGTCATCTTCGCTGATACCTTCATGCACATGAACATTGTCGCGGCGTTCATCCGCCACCGTCGTCTCCCACACGTAAGTGGAGCGGCCATTCTTCGGCAGATAGTCATGGCAGAGAAACAGCCGCGTTTCAGGCGGATAGGCCAGCAGCCTGCGGATGGACCTGTAAAGCATCCGCGCATCGCCACCCGGAAAATCGGCCCGCGCCGTGCCAAAGTCTGGCATGAACATGGTGTCACCCACGAAAATGCCATCGCCAACCTTGTAGGAAACGCAAGCCGGCGTATGGCCCGGCGTGGCCAGGACTTCGCAGGTGAGATTGCCGATCTTCAGGATTTCACCATCCTTCACCAGCCGATCAAACTCCGCACCACTGCCGGACACATCCTGCGCATTGAAGATCGGACGAAAGATATTCTGCACTTCGCGGATGCGCTCGCCAATCACCACCGCAGCACCCGTCTTCAGCCGGATATAGGGTGCTCCCGAAAGATGATCGGCATGAACATGGGTTTCGAGAACCAGCGCAATCTTGCAGTTCTCTTCCGTCGCCTTGGCCAGAACCCGGTTGGCGGAATCCACATTCGAATTGCCGGAAGCATGATCATAATCCAACACCGGGTCCACCACCGCCGCAACCCGCGTTTCCGGATCGATCACCAGATAGGTAACGGTGTGGGTCGGTTCATCAAAGAAGGAATGAATGATCGCCTGCGACATGGTGTTCTCCGACTACGTCTTGACATTATATTAGATATGTCTAATATTAGCAACATCTAATGTTTGGAACCTATGCTGAAATCAACCCCCAAAAGCCAACTTGACGATCTCGCCCGCAAGGCCCCTGTTGTTGCGGCCTTGCTGAAGGAACTGGCCAACGAAAAGCGCCTGCTGATCCTTTGCGCGTTGCTGGCGCGCGGCGAATCCACGGTGGCAAACCTAGCGGAAACCGTCAAGCTTAGCCAATCTGCCCTTTCTCAACATCTCGCCCGATTGCGCGAGAAGGAGTTGGTAACCTTCCGTCGTGAGGGGGCGACGTTGTTCTACAGCGTCGCTGACAAAAAAATCGGACACCTGTTGAAAACTCTGAAGAACACATACTGTTAGGAGCAATACATGACCCTCAATGCCATCAGCGCCGTTACAGCCAAGGACTTGCAGCAAGAAGGCGCCACATTGGTCGACATCCGCGAGCCGGGTGAATTTGCGGCGCAATCCATCCCCGGCTCACGCAATGTCCCGCTATCGACGATCGCCAATGCCAAGCTGGAGATGCACGGCAAGAAGGTGATATTTCTTTGCCGCAGTGGCGCGCGCACAACAGCGAACGCGGCAGCGCTTTCACGCCTTGCGGGGCCTGGCGCGCAAGTCATGCAAGGCGGGCTTATGGGCTGGGCATCTGCGGGCCTTCCGACTGAATCCAACGCGCCAAAACGCGGCGGCTTATTCAGCTGGTTCCGTTAAGGCAGCACCCGCCCCGGATTGAGAATGCCCTTGGGATCGAACAGCTGTTTCAAGCCGCGCATCAGCTCCAACTCAAGTGGGCTTTTGATGTCGCGCATGTCTTCCGTCTTCAGCCGCCCAATGCCATGCTCGGCGCTGACGGAACCATTGCGCTTCAAGACTTCGGCATAGACTACACCATTCATTTCGCGCCATTGCGAGAGATACGCCTGCTTGTCCATGCCGACGGGTTGCGTCACATTGAAATGCAAATTGCCATCACCCAAATGGCCAAAGCCGCAAACGCGGGCGCCGGGCATGAAACGCAACACGGCAGCGGTGGCCGCCTCAATAAACTCGGGTACTTCTGAAACAGGCACCGAAATATCATGCTTGATCGAGCCGCCTTCAAACTTCTGCGACTCCGACAGCGCCTCGCGCAGATTCCAGAAACTGCGACGCTGGGCTTCTGATTGCGCCACAACCCCATCGGTCACCAGACCTTGCTGCATGGCGGACTCTAAACAGTTCTCCAGCGCTTCGGGCGTGGCATCCGCAAATTCCAACAGCACCACCCAGGGTGAGGCTTCGGCCAGCGGGTTGACGGCCTGCAAATGCTTGACGGCAAAACCCACCCCAATCTCCGGCATCAACTCAAAAGCCACGACGCGGTTGCCGCTGGCGGATTTGGCAATGGAAAGCAGCGCCACCGCCGCCGCCGGATTTGGCACGGCACAGAATGCCGTATCCACACACCGTGGCCGCGGCAGAAGCTTCAACACGGCCGCCGTGATCACACCAAGCGTGCCTTCCGCGCCGATGAACAGGTCTTTGAGGTCATAGCCCGTATTGTCCTTGCGAAGCGCTTTGAGGCCATTCCAAATGCGCCCATCGGCCAGCACCACTTCAAGGCCCAGGCACATGTCCCGCGCCGGGCCGTAAGCCAAAACATTGAGGCCCCCGGCATTGGTGGAAAGATTGCCGCCGATGCGGCACGTGCCTTCCGACGCCAGCGACAAAGGCAACAGCCTGTCCACCGCCGCCGCCGCTTCCTGCACGCGCTGCAAAATACAGCCTGCCTCGACCGTGATTGAATTATCTGCGGCATCAACGGTGATGATCTTGTTCATCCGGTCGAGCGACAACAAAACCTCATCGCCCAAAGGCGTCTGCCCGCCAACGAGCCCGGTGTTGCCTGATTGCGGCACGATGTTGGTGCCCGTTTCATGCGCCAGTTTCAATATGGCCGAAACTTCCGCCGTGGTGGCAGGCCGCAGCACCACAGGCGTGTGCCCCTTCCACAGGTCGCGCCATTCCTTGAGATAGGCCACTTGGTCCAAGGGCTCGGTGATGGCGTTTTTGCTGCCGACAATGGCGATGAATTGGGAGAGGAGCGTTTGATTCATGGGAGTGTTGTAGTGCGGGCGCGATTAAAATTGAACTGACATTTCTCCCTCCTCCGCGCTTGCGGGGGAGGGATCAAGGGTGGGGGTGGTTCAGCTCGTCCTTGATGCGCATTGAACCTGTTGAAACTACGTCACCCTACCCTCCCCTGAAATCAGGGGAGGGAGGATTTTGTTTCATCCCCGCGGTGCCGCCGCCCGCTTCAATCTGTCATTGATCGCTTCACCAAGGCCCGTCGAGGGAATGGGAGCGACGGCGATGGTGGCAGGCGAAGTCGCATCAAGCTGATGCAACATGGCAAAAAGATTGGCGGCGGCTTCGACCACATCACCCTTGTGCGACAAGTTGAGCGGCGCATCATAAGCGCCAAAGCCTAACTGTGCCTCACCCGCTCGCCAGCTTTCAGCATTGAGCCGCAGCACAGCGCGCGGCGCATAGTGGCTCTCCAACTGACCGGGCGCATGCAAGGGACCAGCGGTTGCAGCCTCCAATTTTCGGCCCAAGGCATCTTCGATGATCTCCCGTGCTAGCCCACCGCTGCGCAGCAGGCGGGGCGTTTGATCGAGCAGGCTCACAATGGTGGATTCCAGCCCCACTGTGCAACGACCGCCATCAAGGATCATCGCCACCTTGTCGCCCAGACCTTCGCGCACATGCGCCGCTGTTGTGGGGCTGATGCGACCGGAAGGATTGGCCGAAGGCGCCACCACGGGCCGCCCCACAGCACGCAGCAATTCCAGCGCCAGCGGATGTTGTGGCACACGCAAAGCAATCGAAGGCAGGCCCGCCGATGCGAGCAGTGACACCGGGCAATCCACCCGTCGCGGCACCACCAAAGTGAGCGGCCCCGGCCAAAACCGCGCCGCCAGTTTCAAGGCATCGCCCGGGAACTGCCCCAGCGCAAAACCCGCCTCAACATCTTCAACATGGGTAATCAAAGGGTTGAACTGCGGCCGCCCCTTGGCTTCGTAAATCTTGGCCACAGCGAGATCATTGGTGGCATCAGCCCCAAGACCATAAACAGTCTCCGTCGGGAAGGCGACGAGACAACCATCTCGTAAAATTTTAGCTGCTCTTGCAACATCACTCATCGCATCACCGCCTCGCCCTTCCACCAATGGGGGAAGGTGCACACCGCGTGCAAGGTTGCGCCGCAAGCGCGCAAGTGTGGGCGGATGAGGGCTGAGCGAAGCGAAGCCTTGGTCATAGAGATCACTGAACCGAAGTCCGCAGGCATGAGCCTGCGGCCCTCATCCGGCCTTCGGCCACCTTCTCCCACAGGGAGAAGGGCAAAGCATTTCACAAAGGTGAAATCATTATCCCGGTTGCACGCCATCATAGCCCTCAACAACGACGAGATCCATTTCGCCCTTGCCCTGACGTTTTATCTTGGCGACAGCATATTCGGCCGAATGGTAACAGGCCAAAGCACTGGCGTAGTCTTTGAATTCGATGATCACGTGACGTGATCGCTGTTTGCCTTCGACCAGTTCAGAGGCCCCACCACGAGCCAGGAACCGCCCGCCATATTTGCCGAATGCGATTGCGTTTTCTGCCTGATAGGCTTTGTAACCTTCGGGATCGCTCACATCGACATGCGCAATCCAATATCC
>JAYUEP010000024.1:0-7666 GCA_043739165.1 Hyphomicrobiales bacterium | reverse complement strand
GTCTTCAACATGCGGCAAGGCCAGTTTTTCAAGATTGGTGGCATAGGGCATCGGCACATCCTTGCCCGCCACGCGGGCCACCGGCGCATCGAGATAGTCAAAGGCGTGCGTCATGATTTCGGCAGCGATTTCGCTGGTCACCGAGAAGCGCGGGAAGCCTTCTTCCACGCACACACAGCGATTGGTTTTCTGAATGCTCTTCACCACGGTTTCAATATCCATCGGGCGAATGGTGCGCAAATCAATCACTTCGGCTTCGATGCCTTCGGCAGCCAGCTTTTCAGCGGCCCCCAGCGCATAGGTCATGCCAATGCCGAAGGACACGATAGTAATGTGATGGCCAGTGCGGGCAATGCGCGCTTTGCCGATGGGCACCACCCAGTCATCAAGCTTTGGCACCTCAAAACTCTTGCCGTAAAGAATCTCATTTTCGAGGAAGATCACCGGATTGGGATCGCGGATGGCGGCCTTCATCAGGCCTTTCGCATCCGCCGCCGAATAGGGCATCACCACTTTCAAGCCGGGGATTTGCGCGTACCAAGCGGCATAGTCTTGAGAGTGTTGTGCGCCCACACGTGCCGCTGCACCATTGGGGCCACGGAACACGATAGAACAGCCCATCTGCCCACCCGACATATAAAGTGTTTTGGCGGCGGAGTTGATGATGTGGTCAATCGCCTGCATGGCGAAATTGAAGGTCATGAATTCCACAATGGGCTTGAGGCCTGTGAAAGCAGCACCTACGGCAATGCCCGTGAAGCCATGCTCGGTGATCGGTGTATCTAAAACGCGCTCTGGCCCGAATTCATCCAGCATGCCTTGTGAGATTTTATAGGCGCCCTGATATTGGCCCACTTCTTCACCCATCAGGAACACGTCTTTGTCGGCACGCATTTCTTCCGACATGGCGGAGCGAATGGCCTCGCGCACCGTCATCATTACCATCTCGGTGCCAGGAGGGATTTCCGGGTCAGCGATTTCCGCGGGTGCAGGCGACCCTACATGCGGCGCGGCCAAAATGGCAGGCGCCGGTGCGTCCGCTGCCAGAGCAGCGGCGGGTTTTGCCGAGGCTGTTCCTATCACTGCAATCGGCGCGTTCACTTTCACGCCTTCGGTTCCTGCTGGAACCAGAATTTCAGTGAGCAGCCCTTCGTCGATGGCTTCCACTTCCATGGTGGCCTTGTCGGTTTCAATCTCGGCAAGAATGTCACCAGACTTGATCTGGTCTCCGACATTCTTCAGCCATTTGGAAAGCTTCCCTTCTTCCATGGTGGGCGAAAGAGCTGGCATGAGGATGGTTGGCATCGGTTCTTCTCCTCAAGCCACTTTATATATGTCGGTGTAAAGTTCGCTATCCGCAGGTGGCGCGTCATTGGTGGCGAAATCTGCCGCCGCCGTCACCTGTTCGCGGATGTCAGCATCCATCTTTTTCAGATCTTCTTCGGAGGCTCGGTTGGCCTTGAGAATACGGGCCTTGACCTGTTCAATCGGGTCATGCTCTTCGCGCATTTTCTGCACTTCTTCCTTGCTGCGATATTTCGCGGGGTCAGACATCGAGTGGCCACGATAACGATAGGTCATCATTTCCAGAATATAAGGCCCCTCACCTGCGCGGCAGTGTTCCACGGCCCGGTCTGCCGCTTCCTTGACGGCGCGAACGTCCATGCCATCCACCTGCTCGGAGGGAATATCGAAGGCCTCGCCACGTGCACCCAAATGCTCCGACGCAGCAGTTGAACGCTGAGCAGATGTGCCCATGGCATAGCGATTGTTCTCAATCACGAAAACCACGGGCAATTTCCAGATCGATGCCATGTTGAAAGTTTCATAGACTTGGCCCTGATTGGCCGCGCCATCGCCAAAATAGGTGAAAGATACATTCTTGTTGCCACGATAGCGGTTGGCAAAGGCCAACCCTGCCCCCAATGGCACCTGCGCGCCCACAATGCCGTGGCCGCCGTAAAAATTCTTCTCGCGGCTGAACATGTGCATCGAGCCGCCCTTGCCTTTGGAAAGGCCACCCTGACGTCCAGTGAGTTCAGCCATCACTCCCTTGGGATCCATGCCGCAGGCCAGCATGTGGCCATGGTCACGGTAAGAGGTAATCACCTGATCGCCGTCAATGGCCGCCATTTGCAGGCCCACAACCACCGCTTCCTGCCCGATATACAAATGGCAGAAGCCGCCGATTGCACCCATGCCATAAAGCTGCCCAGCCTTTTCTTCAAAGCGCCGGATGAGCAACATGTCATGATAGGCTTGGAGTTCTTCTTCGGCCGAAAATCCGGAATTCTTCAGATCGGATTTCTTCGCAGGTTTTTCCGCCTTCGCGCCTTTGCGCGCCAGGTAAGCTGACTTAACCACCATAATCGCTCCCAATTTTGAGCCGCTTATAGCACTAAATCATTGGGACGACTGCAAAAAAGCAATTTTAACTGAAATTCGGTTTATCGCATGGATTTAGCACGAGATTATTGTGGCAACTTGACCACAAACTCATTGGCATGGGCCATGCTGAGGTCGCGCCTGGCAAATTCATCGACCAGATCCGCATCGACACTTTCGGGGCGCATCTGCTGAACACGGCCCTCCAGGGCCCTGCGCTGGTTTGTGATGCCAGCAAGATCAGCGGAGACTTGAGCGTACTGTCGCGACAGTTGATCACGGTAGTGGATGTTGCGCGGGCCATAAAAGCCTTGCCAGCTAAAATAACACAGGAGAGCCAAGCAAGACCCGCCCACGAGAATTTCAAGCCGATGTCTTTTGATGCGCGACATGGGTGCAATTTGGCCTGCGATGGTTAAGGCAGAGTTAACTGATGATTTGGCCGAGCTCTTGATTTTTGCCGCAATAGCGCCGATCTAGGGACAATGTTGTCTTCCAGCCGATTTGCAGTGGCAGTACATGTCCTGAGTCTGCTTGCCCACTATGGCAAGAACGGGCCTGTTTGCTCGGCGACCATTGCCAAAAGTGTTGAGACCAATCCGGTTGTCATTCGTCGGTTGATGTCTCAGTTGGAAAGCCATCACTTGGTCTGCTCGACGAGCGGTCGCGCTGGTGGGTTTCTATTGGCGCGCCCTGCGGATGAAATTAGCCTCGCGGATATTTATCATGCTGTTGAAGATGAGCAGGTTTTCCGCATCCACAAACACGGCGAACGGCCCGAGTGCGAATTCGCCCAGGCCATTATGCGTACCTTGATGCCCAAATTGGAATTCGCATCAAAGGCGATGACTCAATCATTGGCCCATACAAAACTGGGCGATATCATCGTGAATATGCAAGTCAAGGCGGTTGCGTAAGTTAATTCACATTGTCCGGGCCTGACAATTGTCTGACATTTGCAGCGAAGTTAATGTCAGCTAAATTAAGCTAAATATTTAGATATCACCGGAATCAGAACCCCGATCCTGACGAAAGTGATGTCAGTTGCGTAAAAAATGGTCCTTTTGCCCGAATGTGGCCATTTCAGCAGTTGATTGTGGGCCCTGTGTCGTTCCCTGCAATGTGGCGCCCCTTTGCCCAGTCACTTGCAAGAAGGGTGTTGATACGGGGCCCAAACTTTGTGTAGTTCGGAAGCAATGAAACTGAGACTGAAAATCATATTCTATGTGTTGCTGCTGATGGCCACGCCTATCGGCGTGCAGAGCCGTGCATATGCTGATGACGATAGGCCATCGGGCCAAAATACTTCCGGTTCAGCTTATCGCAATGAATCAAGAGTCGAACACCCAAAATCTTTCGACCACGAGAATGGTGACAATGGCGAGCCATGGGGCGGCGGGTCTTGGTCTGGTAGCGGCCAAACGAACAACGGGTCAGAGGCAAGTGGCACAGATTCAATTGGCAGCCTCCTTTCGTCGAGGCCTACAGCGATTTGGTCGCGGTTGCCGGTCATGGACCCGGAGCAGACCAAGGACGCAGTAACCGCTGGCCAAGCTGCGAGCATGCCTCTCCTTTTGACGTATCTGAATCACAATTTTCCGGGTGAAGTCTTGGACGTGAAACTTCATGAAGCCAACACTGGCTATGTTTATGAAGTGCGTTATTTGGCGAATACCATCTTCTTGCACACGCTGTATCTCGACGCGCAAACCCTGAAGACCAAGTAATGCGCATACTGGTTGTCGAAGATGAACTGGCCATTGCCCAAAACATTGCTGAATCCCTGAAGACTGCGGGATTGCTACCGGAGATCGTTGGTGACGGCGAAGAGGCTTGGTTCAAAGGTTCCACAGAGCAATATGCCGCGGTCGTCCTTGATCTGGGTTTGCCCAAACTTGATGGCTTGACACTTATGAAACGTTGGCGGGCCGAAGGTCTGGAATTCCCCATCCTGGTACTGTCGGCGCGCGGCACATGGTCCGAGCGCGTTGATGGCATTGATAGTGGGGCGGATGACTATTTGACCAAGCCGTTCCAGATGCAGGAGTTGGTTGCAAGATTGCGGGCGCTTCTGCGCCGCGCCAGCGGCCATGCCAACTCGACACTTGTGCTTGGCACGCTCGAAATCGATTTGCGCAGCCGTGTTGTCACCGTTGATGGGACGCAAATCACGCTCACCCCGCTGGAATATCGACTTGTGCATTTTTTGGCTTTACAGAAGAATCGTGTCGTCACCCAGATTGAATTGGCCGAAGCGCTCTATGCCCATGATCATGAGCGTGATGCCAATGCCATTGAGGCTGTGATCAGCCGCTTGCGTCGCAAGCTGGGGAGTGACATCATCAAGACTAAACGCGGCTTTGGATATTTTATCGCATCACCCCCACCATGACACGCAATTCTCTCAAGCTGCGCCTCCTGATTTCAGCAGCTCTGGGCATTCTCATTTCCCTGCTGATCGCCGGAACTGCCTTCTTCTTTATCTTCCAACGCTATGCGGAACAACTTGCGACGCGGGAGTTGCAGAATGATTTTGTGCAACTAGTCTCCGGCATCCGAATAAGCCCAGAAGGGAAGATCGTTTCCCGCGCCATCTTGAGCGATCCGCGCTTTGAGAAGCCTTATGGCGGACTCTATTGGCAGATCGACGAAGATGGCCAGGCTCCCATTCGGTCCCGCTCGCTGTTTGACGTCGACCTCCCGGATTTCACCAAGCCTGAACGCAAGGTTGAGGTGATCACCGGACCGAATAATGCGCCGCTCTTTGCCTTGCACAGAGACTTGGCCCTGCCTTTGGGCGACGGGACGGAGCGCCGTCTACAAATTACTCTCGCCGTGGAACGCACGGATATTGATGAAGCCGCCCGCGGTTTCCGCCGTGATCTCGGATTCGGACTTGTCATCTTGTCGCTGGCCCTGCTTTCCGGCTCCATGGCGCAGATCCTGGTGGGTCTGCGACCCTTGGCCGAACTTCAATCTGGCGTTGCCGCCGTTCATGAAGGCACAGCGCGGCATTTGGCTGGAGATTACCCTGAGGAAGTCCAACCCCTTGTGCAGAGTCTCAATGAGTTGCTCACTGCGCGTGAGACGGCTTTGGAACGGGCGCGGCAGCGGGCCAGCAATATGGCCCATGGGCTGAAAACACCTTTGACAGTTCTCTATGCCGTTGCTGATGAGATCCAACTGCATGGCGACAAGACCAACAGCAAAGTCATCCGTGACAATACCCAGATGATCAATGACCAGGTGGAGCGACAGCTGGCGCGCGCCCGCATGGCCAGCGGCTACAATCCTGAACTTACCGCTCTGCACACCAATGCCCAGCGTATCATCAACACACTTGCCAAGACGCCACAGGGCCAGGACATCCAGTGGCAGAACCTTGTGCCCCTCAAGGCCACCATCGCCATTGAGCGCAATGACCTCATCGAACTCCTGGGCAACTTGATGGACAATGCGCGCAAGTGGGCCAAGAGCACGGTTGCCATCAGCTATGAACACAATGTGTTGCGCATCGATGATGATGGGCCCGGTGTTGCGGCTGAGAAAATTGCGGAGATTGAAGAGCGCGGCATGCGGCTTGATCTGACCCGCTCCGGCCACGGGCTTGGGCTTTCGATTGTGCGCGATTTGATCGAAGGTTACGGCCTCCACATCAAATACGAACGCTCAAGCCTTGGGGGCTTGAGCGTTGCCATTTCAAAGTTGAACTAGTTCTGAGACTGGCTTAGCCTTTGAGGATCGCGCGGCCAGCATAGACTGCCTGCGTGCCCAGCTCTTCTTCGATGCGCAGCAGCTGATTGTATTTCGCCAACCGGTCTGAACGCGCCAGAGAACCTGTCTTGATCTGTCCGCAGTTTGTGGCCACAGCCAAATCAGCGATGGTTGAATCTTCGGTTTCACCCGAACGGTGCGACATGACGGCGGTATAGCCTGCCTTGTGGGCCATCTCGACAGCTTCCAAGGTTTCGGTGAGCGAGCCAATTTGATTGACCTTCACCAGAATCGAATTGGCGATATGTTCCTTGATGCCGCGCTTCAAGCGTGTGGTGTTGGTCACAAACAAATCATCGCCGACGAGCTGCGTGGTCTTGCCGATCAAATCGGTGACCTGCTTCCAACCATCCCAATCATCTTCAGACAGGCCGTCTTCGATGGAGATGATCGGATAGGCCTTGGCCAGCTTGGCAAGATATTCGGCCTGTTCCTTGATTGAGCGGGTGACCCCTTCGCCTTCGTAGACATATTTGCCGTCCTTGAAGAATTCGGTCGCGGCGCAATCGGTGGCCAGATAGACATCCTGCCCGGGCTTGTAGCCTGCCTGTTCGATCGACTTCATCACGAAATCCAGCGCTGCTTCAGCCGATGGCAAGTTGGGCGCGAAGCCGCCTTCATCGCCCACGTTGGTGTTGTGGCCAGCCTTCTTGAGCGCACTCTTCAGCGTGTGGAAGATTTCTGCGCCTGCGCGCAGCGCTTCCTTGAAGGAGGATGCGCCCACCGGCATGATCATGAATTCCTGGAAATCAATCGGGTTATCGGCATGAACGCCGCCATTGATGATGTTCATCATCGGCACTGGCAGCGTGCGCGCCGAGGCCCCGCCGACATAGCGATAGAGTGGCAGGCCTGAGCCTTCCGCCGCCGCCTTGGCCGCAGCCAGCGACACGCCGAGAATGGCATTGGCACCGAGGCGGGCCTTGTTGGGCGTGCCGTCCAAGGCAATCATGGCGCGGTCAATGGCGATCTGGTCGGTGGCATCCATATCCACCAGCGCTTCGAATATCTCGCCGTTAACGGCGGCCACGGCCTTGGTCACACCCTTGCCCATGTAACGCTTCTTGTCGCCATCGCGCAGTTCAACGGCTTCATGCGCACCCGTCGATGCGCCCGAGGGCACGGCGGCGCGACCGAAGGCGCCGTCTTCCAGCAACACATCCACTTCCACAGTGGGGTTGCCACGGCTGTCAAGAATTTCGCGCGCGTGAATGTCGATGATGGCGGTCATGAGGCTCTCCAATGGATGATTTGGCGGTGCTTATGGGCAGAGTTGATGACGATTGCAAGAATTTTGAGGTGCGCACGTCAGAATTTGTGGAGAGTGGTTTTCGCCGATGGAGAGTGTGTGGGGGCACAACTCCGCCCTTGTTCGCCGGATGTCATCTCCAGCGGTAGAAAGAAAACAGGAAGCGCGTGGGGAAATCCGACGCGGGTGCGGCTTAGAGTAGAGCCGCGAAATATGCGTTGGGTTGCCCCACGCGCGGACAGGTTTGGTTCACCCGCT
>JAYUEP010000023.1:0-7673 GCA_043739165.1 Hyphomicrobiales bacterium | reverse complement strand
CCAAGGAACTTGTCGCTGCCATGGCCAGCCCGGTGGATTGGATTGACCGCAAGCTTACCGTCAACCTTTGTGCGGGCGTGGCGCTTTGCGCCGACAATGATGGTGACGGCTCGAACCTCATCCACAACGCCGAGTTGGCCTTGAAATCCGCGGCGGCCCGTGGCGGCCCCAGTTATGCCTTCTTCAATCCTGTGCTGGCGCAAAGCGCCAAGCGCCGCAACGATGTGTTGCTGGCCCTGCACACGGCTATTGATCGTCAACTGCTCAGCCTCCACTATCAACCCGTCTATGAGAGCAGCACAGGGAAACTGTCGGGTTTCGAGGCCCTGATGCGATTGGACAGCCCGGAGTTTGGAAAAATACCCCCCACAGAGTTCATTCCCGTCGCCGAGGAATCAGGTCTGATCAGCCGCATCGGCGCTTGGGCTTTGGCCGAGGCCTGCCGCACAGCTTCCAGTTGGCCACAGAACTTGACGGTTTCGGTCAACATGTCGCCCGAGCAATTCTATGGCGGAACTGTTGTCACTGACGTGCACAATGCGCTGGAGCTGTGGAGCTTTCCGGCCTACCGCCTTGAACTTGAAGTCACCGAAAGCACCTTGCTGAAGGATTCAGAGCCAGTGCTTTCCCAACTCTCCATCCTGCGCGAAATGGGTTGCCCTATTGTGCTGGACGATTTTGGAACCGGTTATTCCAGCTTGAGCTATCTGTGGAAATTCCCATTTTCCAAACTGAAAATAGACCGCGCCTTCGTCAACGCCATTGATTCAACCCCATTGGCGCGCGGCATATTGAAATCCATCATCGCACTGGCAAAAAACCTCGGCCTCAAAATTACCGCCGAGGGCATTGAGACAAAGCTTCACGCCGAATTGCTGACCGGCCTTGGCGCCGATCTCTTGCAGGGCTACCTGATGGGCCGTCCAGTACCTGAAGTTGACCTGGCGGCCGTCGTCCTCAAAGGCAAAGCTGAAGAACTGCCGGCAATGACGAGCCCCGCCACAGCGCCAACGCCGCACCTTGTCAAAGTCGGCTAGTCGCCAAGCTCCCCAAGCTTCAATCCGCGAACGGATCCTGCATCAGGATCGTGTCATTGCGTTCGGGGGAAGTTGAAAGCATAGCCACCGGGCATTCAATCAGCTCCTCTAGATAGCGCACATATTTGACCGCCTGTGCCGGAAGTGCTGACCACGAGCGAGCCCCTGCTGACGTGCCTTTCCAGCCTTCAAAGCTTTCATATACGGGAACCACCCGCGCCTGCGCCTGTTCCGAAGCCGGGAAAATATCAATGCGCTTGCCATCCAACTCATAGCCCACGCAGACCTTGATCTCCTCAAGCCCGTCAAGAACGTCAAGCTTGGTCAGTGCAATGCCCTGAATGCCGGATGTCTTAATCGCCTGGCGCACCAAAACGGCATCAAACCAGCCGCAGCGACGCTTGCGGCCAGTGACCGTGCCAAACTCATGGCCGCGCTGGCCAATCCATTCGCCGATGTCATTGGCTTGCTCTGAAGGGAATGGGCCTGATCCAACACGCGTCGTATAGGCCTTGGCAATGCCCAACACATAACTCACTGCCGATGGCCCCATGCCCGAACCCGCCGCTGCCTGCCCGGCCACCGTGTTGGACGAAGTCACATAGGGATAGGTGCCATGGTCGATATCAAGCAGAATGCCTTGTGCGCCTTCGAACAAGATGCGCTTGCCATCGCGGCGCATCGCATCCAGCTCATGCCATACAGGGGCTAGATAGGGCAGCACTGCATCGCGCACTGCCATGATCTCATCAAACACTTTCGCCCCATCAAGCTGCGGTTGGTCGAGGCCCTTGAGCAAGGCATTGTGATGCACCAGCAACCGGTCAACCTTGCGGCGCAATTCTTGTGGCTCGGCCAGGTCCATGGCGCGAATGGCGCGGCGCCCAACCTTATCTTCATAGGCCGGGCCAATGCCACGGCCCGTGGTGCCGATCTTGGCGGAGCCAGCTGCCTCTTCGCGCAAACGATCGAGATCGCGGTGCAAGGGCAAAATCAGTGTCGCATTTTCAGCAACGCGCAGGTTATCGCGGTTGACCACAACGCCCTGCCCCTGAAGCCCCGCAATTTCCTTGGCCAGATGCCAAGGATCAATCACCACGCCATTGCCGATGATCGAAAGCTTACCGGGCCGCACAATGCCAGACGGCAAAAGCGAAAGTTTGAAAACCTTGCCGTCAATGACCAGCGTGTGTCCGGCATTGTGGCCGCCTTGAAACCGCACCACAACATCGGCACGTTCGGAAAGCCAATCGACAATCTTGCCCTTGCCTTCATCGCCCCATTGCGCACCGACAACCGCCACATTGGCCATAGTGTTTTCCCTCACATGCGAACGGCCCCGAAAAACTTCGGAGCCGTTGCAAGTCCATATCGGCAAATGCGTGTGTGCGCAACCGCGATTACTCGGTCAGGGCCAGGGGAATATTCTTCGGCGCGCTGATTTTATAGCCGATCTTGATACCTTTTTCCTGTTTTGGATCAAGAGTTAAGCTCCACGCCTTCACACCTCGCTTCAACATATAGTTTTCTGTTGTTGCAGGCGTGAAATCAGAAATGGTTTGTACCGTCACTTGGTCCTGCGTTGAAAATGGAACACGGTCCACGATCACCACATCAAACGGTGTGTCATGCAGATTCTTCGCTGAAATGTCCCACGCCAGTGTCTTGGTGAAACTGGTGGAGATCAATCCTTCCTCGCCGCTGTTACGTTTCACCTCGACACGCTTGACCTTGACCAGATCATCAACGCCAAAGCCAAGCCGTGCATCTTCACCGGGCGAAAGCATCGGCAATGCGCCCTGCCCGACATAAGCATCATCGCGGTACAGATTGACCACCCCGGGCAAGACCGGATCGGCGCCGTTCAAATGAAACCCCGCAGTGAGATAGGCAGTGGAATCAAGCCTTGGCACCGCCAGTCTTCCAGCTTGGCGGAAACCTCTTCACTGGCAATGCGCACTTTCTTCGATTGGCCGGAGTTGTCGATATCAACGCGGCCACCGATGGCATATTGCGCATTGAACCCCGCCACAAAAACTTGCGCCTGTGCCTGCGCAACATCCTTCTTGGCTTTCTCCGGCATCACCGCATCCATGGCGACAGGTGCCACAGGCGCATCCAGTTCAGGCTCTGCCAATTTTGCAGAGGAACCCGCCTCGCTCTTCTGCAAACGCCCCCGCAACTCTGCGAGCGCCACCATGTCTTCACCCAATTCAGGCGCAGACGTAGCGCCTGTAGGCCGCGCGGTCGATAGCGTGAGCGCCACGTTGCTCCAGTTCTCAGTCGTCGTCTGATGCACCTCCGCGCGGCGCACCAGTGATACAGTTGCGGACTTGGCCTTGTCCGGCAAGGTCAGCTTGGCATCATAGAAAGGCGACCAGCCCGCCTCTGCTATACGGTATTTGAGCCTGAATTGCCCTTCACCTGCGCTTGCCGCCGAAACATTGAGCGCAACTTCCAACTTCTGCTGGGCATCCGGCGAAAGTGCCTCACGTTCTACATTCATGTCGGCACTTTCGCGGTCAATATCGCGCTTGCGCAGATCGGCATCGTGAATGGATTTTGAAATGGTTGTCAGTTTGCTGCCGACCAGACTGACCAGTCCATCAAGCCCGGAGGCATCAATTGGCTTGAGAGTCTCGGTTGTCGAAGCCGGTGTCAGTTGCTTGTTGGCCAATGATAGCAACAGTGACTTCTGTGCATTGGCGTCTAAGATCAGTTGATCCAATGCCTGCTTTTCATCGGCCAAAGCCTCGAGCTTTTTGTCGAGCACCTTGCGCTTTTCATCCGCTGCGCTTGAAGGCAAATCAACCAGCTTTGTGTCAATGCCATTGATCACCATGCCATCGTTACCCACTGCCTTCACACGGATCGATTGCGGATCAATGCTGCCCGGCAAATCACTTACCAGAAGCCGTGTCTCGCCAGCGGGCACTTTGACCGTGCCTGTCCGCCAAACATCTGCTCCCTGCGGATAGACTGTGACAGCATCAATTCGACTGGCAAGGTTAATCTCAGCCGCCCACAGCGGGCTGATCATTGTGGTCGATAAAACGACAAATGCAAAAATGGGTTTCATGTTTTCCTCCGATCAAACCGCATCGGTGTGAAACAAATGCAATTGACAAGGCTTTATCATGTCTGCCGCAAGACATTTGCGGGGCAACAGGAAACACCAGCCGGAATAAACCAGGACCGAGCGCGTAACGTCAGCAGCACCGCAGCGGGCAGCGCGGGATCCTGATAATAGGCTGATATTTCAAGTCGATTTTCAGTCAGTCCCGATGTGCGAACACCGCAACAACTGCTAAAAATTGGAGTTTGATATGACTGCTGAAACCAATCTGTCCCGCCGTCTCGCCTTGCGCCAGCTGGGCGGCTTCGCCTTTGCTGCTATGGCCCTCACGGTCCCAGCCTTGGCCGAAAAGAGTGGTGGCTCCACGTCCAGCACCAGCACGACAACCCACACGGAAACCGAAAAGCCAGACAAGGAATCATCTTCCAGCACCGGAACCGCATCAGGAACCAGCCACAAGGATGATGACGAAAACGATGATGACACCACGGATTCCGGCTCCACGACGACGGGGACCGGAACAGGCACGACCGGAACTCTCGGCGTCGTCATCCCAGCGCGTAAAAAGCACCACAACATCATTGATGATATCGCCAAGTTGTTGGGCAAATAATCCAGCACAGCCCATGAAGCGAGGCCGGAGCAATCCGGCCTTTTTTCTTTGGGTCGTCATTCCCTGACACGCGTGGTCAAACCGTAACTGTATCCGGCGAACCCTTGCGAGAGGTGCAGACAGGTCACAACACTTTGCGGCGAACCGCCTATACGGCGCTGCATTGATCAGCTAGATTGCACCAAAACAAGGACCCCACATGCGCATCATCCCATCAGGCCTCGCACTTCTCATTTTCACCGCGGTCGCAGCACCGGCAATTGCTGCAACAACAGCAGATGATGCCGCCAAATTGCAGAAATCACTGCAGGTCTATTTGGGCAGCGCGGCCAATGCTGTTAAAATCACCCCAGAAGGCGATGGATTCAAGGCCGTATTGGATTTTGCATCTCTGGTTCCAAAGGACAACAAGGCCGCTGCGGCGCTGACTTTGACACCATTTGATTTCAACCTGACGCCCGAAGGCAATGGCAAATGGAAGGTGACACGCCAAGGGCCATTCAAACTTGCCTCGAAGATTGAAGGCCAACTCGAATTGACCGAAGCGGTCGAATCTTACGTGATTGACGGCGAATTTGATGAAGCACTGGGTGCACTCTCGTCGTTCAACATTGAAGCAAAGAACTTGACGTTCAACGAAGTGGCGACAGACCCCAAGGGCACCAACATCAAGGCGGATGGCAAATTTGATTTGATCGGTGTGAAGGGCACGGCGGTTGCCAATCCTTCGGGCGGCATCGACATCAAGTTTTCCGAGCCCGTGGGGCCGGCGACGCTCAATGAAAACATCTCGTCCAATGGCGAACCGCCCCTGGCATTGCAGTTCAAGGTCGCCAACGGAAATTTTGATGGCGTGATGACTGGCGTAAAATCGCTGGCCATTCTCGATCTGATGAAGTTCTTTGTGGCCCATCAGGATCAAGCGGCGATGGCCAAGGACCAGAAGGGCTTCAAATCTGCCTTGACCAATATCCTGCCGATCTTCGCCAACAGCAACGGCCAAGGCAGCCTCAACAAACTTGAAGTTCAAACGCCGATGGGCCCGGCAGGCGTCGACAAATTGAACTTCGGGCTTGATCTCAATGGCGTGGTTAAGGACGGAAAGTTCTCCGAATCCTTCGGTGTTGAAGGCCTCACCCTGCCGCCTGGCCTCACCCCACCCTGGGCCTTGGCGCTCGTGCCAAAGAACTCCTCCTTTGGTTTCACCGTCTCGGGCTATGACGTAGATGCCCCGGCCATGGCCGATATCATGGCGCTGGACCTGAGCAAGACACCACCACTGCCCAAGGACCAGGAAGCGCAGATGTTGCAGCTTCTTCTGCCCAAGGGCACGGCCGATGTGACGATCAGCAAGACCAGCGTCAGGAACGATACCTACACGATTACGGCAGATGCCAGCATGGTGGTTGGCCCCGCCGCCAAACCGACGGGCAAGGCCTTGATCACCGCCAAAGGGCTGGATGAGATCATGAAGATCATGCAGGCGTCCCCGCCGGAGGCCGGGTTGCAGAGCGGCGTTGCCACGCTCATCGTCGCCAAGGGCATGGGCAAGGCAGGCGCCGATGGTTCCATGGTTTGGGACATCCAAGCCACGCCTGATGGCAAGATTATGGTTAACGGGGTGGATGCCAGCCAGCTCGCCAAATAATCAGCCTGCCGCGAATTGCGGCAATTAAAGCCGAATTGAAAATAATTGATTCCTTACCGGAATATTAACGCCGTGCAATCGTAGCAAATTATACGGGGGCAACAAACAGGTAAGGGCAATTACCATGGGCAACAATCTCAGGACTAAGCTTAAGCTTGCATTGTTTCTGGTTACAACAGGAATGGTTGCAAGTCCTTCATTCGCAGACCAAACCATTAAAGTCTCGCTTTGGGATAAGGGCTCCGAAGTGGGGATGATCAAGACCATGGCCTACTCGGGCAAGATGGACCATGCAATGGCTACAACCATGGGCGTCAAACTGTCCATCGACAGGGTGAAGGCGGGCAAGATCACCTTCGATGTCAAAAACGACGCCAAAGAAACCATCCATGAAATGCTGGTGTTTCCCCTTGCGGACAACATTGGCCCGAAGATCAACGACAACGAAGGCCGGATCGATGAAGACATTGCCCATTCGCTGGGCGAAGTCTCCGAAACCGACCCCGGCAAGACCGGCAAGCTGACGCTGAACTTGAAACCCGGGAAATATCTGATCACCTGCAACTTGCCGGGTCATTACATGAACGGCATGTGGTCGCTATTGACCGTGGAATAACGCGCAACTGACGTTTGAAAATGGACCGGGAATTCCTGTTCGCCCTTGGCACTCGGCCGGGGCGAACAGTCATCTCATTCTTTAACTGCCACGACATAGTTGAGCGGCATGCGCGCGCCATCGGCGTAAATCACTTGGCCGGAAACATAGCTGGCTTCTTCAGACGCCAGGAAGGCGGCGATCGTGGCAATTTCAAACGCCTCGCCTACGCGGCCCAAAGGTGTGCGTGATAGAATGCGGTTCATCGCCGCCTTGTCATTGGCCACGCCCTTTAGCATATCCGTCATGATTGAACCGGGTCCAATGGCATTGACCCGGATGCCATGTGGGGCCAGCGCCAGTGCCGCCACTTTGGTCAACTGCCGCACACCGCCTTTGCTCATCGTATAAGGCGCAATTGCCGGAATGGCCAAAGTATCATTGACCGAAGACATGTTCACAATCGCCCCCGCCTTGCGGCCGGCCTGAACCTGCTTCACCATCTCGCGCCCGCAAGCCTGCGCCATCAAGAATGAACCTTTGAGATTGATGCCGATCACTTGGTCAAACTGCTCTTCGGTGATCTCGAGAAATTCTCCGACAATGGAAATCGCCGCATTGTTCACCAACACATCGATGGCTCCGTGCTTCTGCACTGTCGCTGCCACCGCGGCATTAATCTCGGATGAATTCGAAACATCACA
>JAYUEP010000022.1:0-2559 GCA_043739165.1 Hyphomicrobiales bacterium | reverse complement strand
GGCCAAGATCGGTTTGGATGCACCACTCTATCTGATGATGTCGGGCGGTGGTCTTACAACACTGGAGACAGCGGCGCGTTTCCCGATCCGCCTGGTTGAATCTGGCCCCGCAGGCGGTGCCATCCTCGCCAGCCGCATGGCGCAAAGTTTGAAACTGCCGGAAGTTCTTTCTTTCGACATGGGCGGGACAACAGCAAAAATTTGTTTGCTGTCGCATGGCGAGCCTGAGCGCGCCCATCGCTTCGAAATCGCGCGCGCCTACAAAGATATGAAAGGCTCTGGCATTCCCGTGCGCATTCCCGTAATTGAGATGGTGGAGATCGGCGCAGGCGGCGGTTCCATCGCACGTGTTGATAAATTGGGGCGCTTGACTGTTGGCCCAGACAGCGCGGGCTCCACCCCCGGCCCGGTTTCCTATGGTCGCGGCGGCACAATGCCCACCGTCACCGATGCCAATGTTCTACTCGGCAAGATTGATCCAGAATTTTTCGCGGGCGGCAAGGTGAAGCTGCATGTGGACGAAGCACAAACCGCTTTCGCCGAACAGATCGGCAGCAAGCTGGGCCTCAAGGATTTCTGGCCCGCCGCCGGTGTAGCTGAAATCGTGGAAGAGAACATGGCCAACGCCGCGCGTGTTCATGCCATTGAGCGCGGCAAGGACATTGCCACTTGCGTGATGATTGCCTTCGGCGGTGGCGCGCCCCTGCATGCTTGTCGCTTGGCTGAGAAAGTCGGCATCAATAAAATCATCGTGCCACTGGGCGCGGGCGTAGGCTCTGCCATCGGCTTCTTGCAAGCGCCTGTGGCCTATGAAATCACCCGCAGCTTTGCCGTGAACCTTGATGATTTCAACGCCACCAAGGTGAATCAACTTCTCAAGGATATGAGCCAAGCTGCTGAATCTGTTGTGAAACCCGCCATGGAAAAAGGCAGGCCAACGCTGCTGATCAAGGCGGATTGCCGCTATGTGGGCCAGGGCCATGAAATTCCCATCGTCATACCCGTCCGTACACTGACGAATGCGGATGGCAAGAAACTGAAAGACGCTTTTGAGAAAGCCTATAAGGCGGTTTATGGTTTGATCATTCCGGGCCAACAGGCTGAGGCCATCACCTGGTCCGTCACCTGTTCTTCGCCCACCGCAAAAGTGGAAGTGGCGCGCAAGGCTCCAAGGCGTGCTGCACCGAAACCTCTGCGGTCACGCCGGATCTTCGATGCCGCCGCAGGCAAGTTGATGAATGCGCCGGTCTATTGGCGCTTTGACATGAAACCGGGAGCGGCCATCAAAGGCCCTGCGATTATTGCCGAACACGAAACCTCAACCATTGTGGGAAGCAGGTTCACGGCCGAGATCAACAACCTTGGGCAAATTGTGATGGAGCGCATGAAATGAGCCGACACGCCCTTGAAGCCATTCGCACCCAAGTGATGTGGAACCGATTGATTGCGGTTGTTGAAGAACAAGCGCAATCACTTCTGCGTACTGCCTTTGGCACCATCACCCGTGAAGCAGGCGACTTGTCTGCTGGTGTTTACAATACTGAAGGCCACATGATCGCGCAGGCCATGACGGGAACACCCGGCCATGTGAACACCATGGCCACCGCGGTGCGCCATTTCTTCAAACATTATCCGCAAGCGACGATGAAGCCCGGCGATGTTTATGTCACCAACGATCCATGGGAAGGCACAGGCCATCTGTTTGACTATGTGATGATGACGCCGGTGTTCCTTGGCAAGAAGCTCGTGGCCTTCTTTGCCTCCACTTGCCATTTGATCGATGTGGGCGGCATCGGCTTTTCCGCCAAGGCCAACTCGTCTTACGAAGAAGGCTTGTATGTGCCGCATATGATGCTGCGCAAACAGGGCGTGCTGAATGATGACTTGATGAAGGTGATCCTCGGCAACACGCGCAACCCGGTTGAAGTGAAAGGCGATCTCCTCTCGCTGGTTTCCGCCAATGACACAGGTGTGCGCCGTTTGATCGAAATGATGACAGAATTCAAGCTCACCTCGCTCGACAAGCTGGCCAAACACATTCTCACGAAATCTGAAAAAGGTGCGCGCGATGCCATCAAAACGCTTCCCGAGGGTGAATGGTCTTATGAGCTGCCGCTCGATGGCTACGAAAAGCCCATCACCATCAGGGCCAAACTGAAAATCCGCGGCGGCAAGGTCACGGTGGATTATCGCGGCACCTCAGGCGTTTCGATCTTCGGCATCAACAGCCCGCGCACCTATACCGAGGCCTATACGGTCTTCGCACTAAAGGCGATCATCGCACCCCATGTGCCCAATAACATCGGTTCGCTTTCGTGTTTTGACATTGAAACCGATCCTCACACCGTGGTTGATCCCATCCGCCCCTCGCCCGTCACCTCGCGCCATGTCACGGGCCAAATGCTGGCCGATGCGGTGTTCGGCTGTCTCTGCCAAGCCCTGCCCGGCCAGGTGCAGGCCGAAAGTGCTGGCTCCATTTGGATGTTGATGTTCAACTCCGCCCATGGCCGCGTTTCACCCAAGGAACTCAAGGGTGCTGCGGAATATGCGGTTCTCGCC
>JAYUEP010000021.1:0-23231 GCA_043739165.1 Hyphomicrobiales bacterium | reverse complement strand
ACCGGGCACCATGGCCGTCTCAAATTTTGCCAATGCAAAATGAGGCGTGCGCCCTGTCGAGGCCGTCTCAACCAGAATGTCGCGCATCGCCCCCACTTCGCCAACAAGGAAAGACTGCAAACGCGCCTCGCCCTTGGTACGCAACAAGGCTGCGCGGCGCTTGATCACATCTTGCGCGACGGGCGGCATCTTAGCGGCTGGCGTTCCCGGACGCGGCGAATAAGGAAACACGTGCAAGTACGTGAGGCCGCATTCATCAACGATGCGCAGGGAATTCTCAAACATCTCGTCAGTCTCGGTCGGAAAGCCTGCAATGATATCGGCACCGAACACCATATCCTTGCGCTTGGCCCGCAAGTCTTCACAGAACCGGATCGAATGTTCGCGGCTGTGGCGGCGCTTCATGCGCTTCAAAATCATGTTGTCGCCAGATTGCAGCGAAAGATGAAGATGCGGCATGATGCGATAATCACCCGTGATCACATCAACAAGCTGTTCATCTGCTTCAATCGAGTCAATTGAAGACAGCCGCAGGCGTTTCAACTCAGGCACGTCTTTCAGAATCCGTGCCAGCAACGATCCAAGTTTGGGCGAACCTTCAAGATCAGCCCCCCATGAGGTGAGATCAACACCGGACAGCACAATCTCATTGTGCCCCTCAGCCACCAATCGCCGCACCTGCTCCACGGCATCAGCAATCGGCACCGAGCGGGAATTGCCACGCCCGAAGGGAATGATGCAGAACGTGCAGCGATGATCACACCCATTTTGAACTTGCACAAACGCCCGCGTCCGCGCTGTCAGCCGGTCAATCATCGGCGGGCGCGTTTCTTTGACCTGCATGATGTCGGAAACATCGACGCGCGGCCGATTGGTGTTGCTGAGCCAAGCAGAGGCCTGCAGTTTTTCCTCATTGCCCAACACACGCGAGACTTCCGGCATGGCGGCAAACATCTCAGGATCAGTCTGCGCGGCACAGCCCGTTACAATAATCTGCGCCTCAGGGTTTTCTTTATGTGCCTTGCGAATAGCCTGCCTTGCCTGGCGCGTGGCCTCAGCGGTCACAGCACAAGTGTTGAAAATCACGGCGTCCTTCAACCCGGCCTTGGCCGCATGGCCGCGCATGATTTCGCTCTCAAACGTGTTGAGGCGGCATCCAAATGTTTCGATGCGGGCCTCGTTCACAGCAAGCCTTCCGGCAAGGTGCCTTCAAAATCCAGGGCTGCTGGCCCGGTCATCAGCACATGGCCATTAACTTCATTCACCGACATGAACAGATCACCGCCTGGCAGCGTGATCTTGCATTTGGCATCGATAATCTTGATCCGGTACCCCGCTGCCATGGTCGCGCAAGCCGCTGTGCCACACGCCTGTGTGAGACCCGCACCACGTTCCCACACTTTCAGCAAAACATGGTCACGTGCCACCACCTTGGCCAGCGAGATATTGGCGCGCTCTGGAAACAGCGGATGATTTTCCAGCATCGGCCCCACTTTGGCCAGATCCACCACGTCAAGGTCATCCACCCAGAAGATGCAATGCGGGTTGCCCACATTCACCACCGAGGGCGAATGCAGCAGTGGCTTGTCGATGGGGCCAATCTGCAATTCGATGTGCCGTGTGTCGGGAAAAACTTCCGACAGCGGAATGTCCTTCCATCCAAATTTCGGCAGACCTTGATCAATGGTGACGAGATGCTGGCCCGCCTTCTTGGCCGAGAGGAACCCACCCTTGGTTTCGATGGTGGCAACATCGCCCTTCAGCTCGTCGAACATTAGGTCGGCGATGCAGCGGGAGGCATTGCCGCAGGAAGGCACTTCGCCACCTTCAGCGTTCCAGATGCGCATGCGCACATCCGCCACCGGAGATTTTTCCATAACGATCAGCTGGTCGCAGCCAATGCCCGTCTTGCGGTTTGCAATGGCGCGGGCTTGCGCTTCGGAAATGGCAATGGGGCTTTCGCGGGCATCAAGCACCACGAAATCATTACCCAGGCCATTCATCTTGCGGAAAGGGAGGCTCATGGCGCCTCTATATGGGAAATTGGGGGTGAAAAGCTAGTGCAGCGGGCCTAACGTGTCGGCACGGGTGTTTCGCCCGAGTAATCATAGAAGCCGCGCTTGACCTTGCGGCCCAGCCAACCCGCCTCAACATATTTAACCAGCAGCGGGCAAGGCCGATATTTTGAATCCGACAAGCCTTCATGCAAAACCTGCATGATCGAGAGACAAGTATCGAGCCCGATAAAATCAGCGAGTTCCAGCGGTCCCATCGGATGATGCGCACCGAGTTTCATCGCCTTGTCGATGGCCTCAACGCCGCCCACACCTTCATACAGCGTGTAGATGGACTCATTGATCATCGGCAGCAAAATGCGGTTGACGATAAAGGCTGGAAAATCTTCCGAGACAGCGGTGGTCTTGCCCAGCGTCGTAACAAAGGCATTGACGGTTTTGAACACGGCCTCATTGGTGGCAATGCCGCGGATGAGTTCAACGAGTTCCATCACTGGAACAGGATTCATGAAATGTATGCCCATGAACTTGTCTGGTCGGCCCGATGACGCCGCCAACCGCGTGATTGAAAGCGAGGACGTATTGGTGCCCAGAATGCAATCTGGCTTCAGATGCGGCGCAAGCGATTCAAAGATTTGTTTCTTGAGTTGTTCTTTTTCCGTGGCCGCCTCGATGACCAAATCACAAACGCCAAACTGCGCCAGATCGGGGGCAGCCTTGATCTTAGACATGGCCGAGGCCTTCACGTCTTCGGTGCACTTCCCCGCCTTAATGCGCCGGGCAAAATTGTGGGCAATGCCGTCGATGCCGGTGGCAATACGCTCCGCTGCCATGTCATTCAGCAGCACTTCATAGCCAGCTGTTGCGCAAACCTGAGCGATGCCAGCGCCCATCTGGCCAGCACCAATGATGCCAATTTTTGCGATTTTCATAACGACCCTGCGCCCAATGGAAAACAAGAAAGGGCGAAGCTATAACGCTCCGCCCTCATGTTCAAGTTTATTTCGCAGTTGCGAGAAAGACAATTAAAGGGCTTTTTCCAGCTCCGGCACAGCGGTGAACAAATCGGCCACCAAGCCATAATCCGCCACCTGGAAGATTGGCGCTTCCTCGTCCTTGTTAATAGCCACGATGATCTTGCTGTCCTTCATGCCCGCCAAGTGCTGGATAGCGCCGGAAATGCCCACGGCGATGTAGAGATCAGGGGCCACCACCTTGCCGGTCTGGCCCACCTGATAGTCATTGGGCACATAGCCAGCGTCCACGGCGGCGCGGGATGCACCCACGGCCGCATTGAGCTTTTTGGCCACGGCTTCCAACAGTTTGAAGTTCTCACCGTTCTGCATGCCACGGCCACCAGAGACAATGATCTTGGCTGAGGTAAGTTCAGGCCGATCTGACTTGGACAGGTTTTCCGATACGTAAGACGAAAGGCCAGGATTGGCCACGGCCTTGACGCTTTCAATGGCAGCTGAACCGCCTTCGCCCGTAGCGGGGAAAGAGGCGGTGCGCACCGTGATGACTTTTTTGGCATCGGTGCTCTGCACGGTTTGTACAGCGTTGCCTGCATAAATCAGACGCACGAAAGTATCAGCCGATTTCACGTCCGAAATATCCGACACCTGCATCACATCGAGCAACGCGGCCACACGTGGCATGAAATTCTTGCCATTGGACGTAGCTGCCGCAACGATGTGATCATAGCTTGGGGCCAGCGCCAGGATATTGGCGGCCATGGGTTCAGCCAGCGGGCGTTCAAGGTCGGCACTTTCCAAATGCAGCACCTTCTTCACACCAGCAAGCTTGGCCGCAGCCTTGGCCGCAGCCTCAGCCTTGTGGCCCGCGACCAGCACATGCACATCTCCACCCATCTTGGCAGCGGCCGTCAGCGCCTTGTGCGTGGCATCCTTGAGCGAGACATTGTCATGTTCAGCAATAAGAAGAACGGCCATCAGATGGCTCCTGCGGCTTTGAGTTTGGACACAAGTTCGGCAACCGAAGAGACCTTCACGCCGGAAGCGCGCTTTGGCGGATCTTCCGTCTTGACCACCTTCAATCGCGGTTTCACATCTGCGCCATAATCTGCTGGTGACTTCTCCTCCAGCGGCTTCTTCTTGGCCTTCATGATATTAGGCAACGAAGCATAGCGCGGCTGGTTGAGGCGCAAGTCTGTGGTGATGATCAATGGCATCTTTACTTTGAGAGATTGCAAACCACCATCGATCTCGCGGGTGATGGCCGCTTCGCCATTGCCAATTTCGAGCTTCGAACAGGCAGTGGCCTGCGCCCAGCCCAGCAAGGCTGAAAGCATCTGGCCCGTCTGGTTGCAATCATCATCAATGGCCTGTTTGCCCAAAATCACCAGCTCAGGCTTTTCAGCTTCCACAACGCCCTTCAAAATCTTGGCAACACCAAGGGGCTCCACATACTCATCATGCTTCACCAGGATGGCGCGGTCTGCGCCCATGGCCAACGCCGTGCGCAACGTCTCTTGCGCTTGCGCAGGGCCAATCGAAACCACAACTATCTCGGTGGCCTTGCCCCCTTCTTTCAAACGAATGGCTTCTTCAACGCCGATCTCGTCAAACGGGTTCATCGACATCTTGACGTTGGCGAGCTCAACGCCCGAACCATCGGCCTTGACCCGGATTTTCACATTGTAATCAACCACGCGCTTGACCGCGACAAGAACTTTCATGGGCTCACTCTCCAGAATGGGGGCTGTTTAGAGGGCGGAGGGGCGTGAAGTCAATTCGGGGAACGCCGTGGGGCCATTCAAATCCGACCTCTGGATGCAGTCGTGATGCGCCCGCGCAGCAGCAAGGTCAAAATCAAACCCGTGGCAAAGCCGCCAATGTGCGCCCAGAAGGCCACGTCCCGCCCCGGCAGAGCAAGGCTCAAACCGAGAATTTGAAGGCCCAACCAGCCGCAGAGTACCCAGACTGCAGGCAGTGGCACGGGGATGGCGACAAACATGAGAACCCAAACCCGCGCCCTGGGATAGAGCACAAGATAAGAGGCCAGCACACCAGAAACAGCACTTGAGGCCCCAATCAGCGGCTGTACGGAATTGGGCATCATCAGCGCATGCAACAGTCCACCCATTGCCCCGCAGATCAAATAGAAGAATCCAAAGCCAAGATAGCCGAAAGCATCTTCCACATTATCGGCAAATACCCACATGAACAGCATGTTCACGGTCAGATGAATCCAGCCCGCATGGATGAAGAGCGACGTGAAAATTGTGGCTATCTCGGGAACTGGCTGATGCGGAACCGAGACGGAAAGTGCCTTGATAAACTCCTGCGGCACCATGCCAAAACCCTCAGCAATGGCACTGCGATAGGCATCACCCTGAAACGCGCCGAAGAGCAGGAACGCAATAATATTGAGCGCAATGATGGCGAAGGTGACAAACTGGAAGCGGATCACCTTGAGGGGCGTGTCGTCGTGAAGCGGAATGAACAGGTTAATCTCCGCGCAAAAGTTTGAAGGCCAGCCAGAACATGATAGCGGCAATGACAAAATCAATCACGCGCCAAACCGCAGGCCGCGAAAGCGGTGCCCTCAAGGCCTTGGCCCCATAGCCCAGCCCAAAGAACCAAGCGAAAGAAGCGGCACTGGCCCCCAACGCGAAGGGTACCTGCTCCCCTGCTGGTCTGGCATTGGCAACCGAGCCGACCAAGACTACCGTATCAAGATAAACATGTGGGTTGAGCCAGGTGAAGGCGGCGCAAAGCATCAATGCATCCTTCAAGCTCTGCGAGCCGCTTGCGCTGTCATTCATCGCTTCGGGCTTGAGCGCACGGCGCAGGGCCTTAATGCCATACCACAGCAAGAACAAAACGCCGCCATAGCGCATCACTGTTTCAAGCTGCGGAAGCACCTGCAGAACTGCGGAGAGGCCATAAACCCCGCCCCAGATCAGAGTCCCATCGGAAAGCGCGCAAAACAGGCAGACCCAAAATACATATTGGTTGAGCACGCCTTGCCGGATGACAAAGGCATTCTGCGCGCCAATGGCAACAATCAAACCGCCCCCAAGGGCAAAACCTGCGAGCACAGCATTAAACATCAGCGCGTTTTCCCCGGCACCCATAACACATCACCATCACCCGCTTGGGCATTCACCCAACGACTGGCGACGAAGAAGAAATCGGAAAGCCGGTTAACGTAAGCAATAGCCCCTTCACTCACATGTTCATTTTTGTGGGAAGCCAGCTCCACGATGAGGCGCTCAGCGCGGCGGCAAATGGTGCGGCACATGTGCAATTGCGCCGCCGCCGCATGGCCCGCTGGCAACACAAAGGAACGCAAGGGCGCAAGCGTGGCGTTGAGCTCATCAATCTCATGCTCCAGCCGCTCATATTGCTTGGGCAGGATGCGCAACGGTTCATAATCCAGCTTTTCGCCACGATCTGGCACACAAAGATCAGCGCCAAGATCAAACAGCTCATTTTGTATGCGCGCCAACATTTGATCGAGCTTTGCCAATTTTGCTTCGCCTGTATGCAGCCGCGCCACACCGACGGCCGCATTAGTTTCATCGACAGTGCCGTAGGCCGCGATACGGATATGTGCTTTGGACAGGCGCTCGCCCGTGCCCAAGGCTGTCTCGCCGGCATCACCCGTGCGCGTATAAATCTTGTTGAGCTTGACCATTCAAGCTTTCTACTCATTCCTGAGATAAAAGGAAGGCTTGGCCGAAAGGGCGCGCAGTGTCACCACCAGCCCGGAAGCAATGGTGATAACCATGGCGATCAAAGCCGTGAGGACTGCCGTTACAAGTGAATATTGAAACGGCATTTCCAATGCGAACCGGGCCAGAAACCAGCTGGCTATCCCGCCGACAATCACGCCAAAAAGTGCTGCAACCAATCCCAGCACGGCATATTCAATCACGAACCCCGTCAGCAATTGCCCCCGTGTGGCGCCATAGGTCTTGAGAACCACCGCCTCATAGCTGCGTGACGAAAGCCCGGCCGCCAAGGCGCCAGCCAGCACCAATACGCCGGTCAAAAGTGAAATCACATTGGCACCACGCACAGCGGCGAGCATTTTGGACAGCAAATCGCCCACCGTCTGCAATGCATCTTTCACCCGAACCGAGGTGACGGCCGGAAACGCTGCCGCCATCGCATTCAGAACGGCACCCTCATCGCCGCCCTTCATTTCCGCTGTCACCAATTCTGAATGGGGTGCCGCTTCCAGCGCGGTCCGATTGAAAACCAGAACAAAATTGATGCCGAGGCTTTTCCAATCCACTTTGCGCGTAGAGGCCAATGTTGCTTCCACATCACGGCCCAGAACATTGACGGTGATCTTGTCGCCCAGTTTCAGACCAAGCCCGTCAGCAATGTCATCTGTCATCGAAACCAGCGGCGGCCCGGCATAGTCCTTGGCCCACCATTGGCCTGAAACCAAGGTGGAGCCTTTCGGCAGGTCATCGCCAAATGTCAGCCCACGATCGCCCTTCAAAGCCCATGACCCATCAGGCTTGGCTGCCAATTTCTCGGCCGGCACGTCTTTCACTTTCGAAATACGCCCACGCAGCATCGGCGTATTGGAAATATCGGCAACGCCAGCCTGCCCGGCCAGAACCGTCTTGAACTTGTCAAATTCCGTGCCTTGAACGTCGATGAAAAAGAAGGCGGGAGCCTTGTCCGGCAGGTTTGATTGTAATTCGCGGCTGATGGTTTGGTCCGTCAGCGCCAAGGTCACAAACAGCGCCAAGCCCAACCCCAACGCCATGATCACCGATCGGCTGGCCGCACCGGGGCGGTAGAGACTGGCAAGCGCCTGGCGCAAATAAAGATTCTTAGGCCTTGGCGCGAGGCTGGCAAGCTTTACAATGGCAGAAGACAAAAGCACCAACGCCAGAAAGCTGGCGCATAATCCGCCAATAAAACTCGCCGTCACCTTTCGTTCATCAAATGCAAAAATCGTGATGAGTGAAGCCAAAGCCAGAAGCCCGAGACTTGCGCCCACATAGATCGGTGCGGGCCAGCCCGCGGCATCAAAGCCTTGCGCGCGAAACAGTGCTGCACCTTTGATCGAAGCAATCCGCGCTAAGGGCCAAAGCGCAAAGGCAAGGGTGATCATCAACCCCAACCCAGCGGCAAACAGCAGGGGCCTGAAATCAAACACCGTTGAAAGCGGAAGCGGGATCAATGTGCCAAAAAGCGCCCTCACAACATAAGGCGTGGCCGCACCCAGAGCCAAAGCCAGCGCGATTCCGATCAAGCTGACAAAGAGAATCTCGATCAAGGAGATCGCCACCACATCGCGGTTTTGTGCACCAAGGCATTTCAAAATCGAAATTGTTTCGCGCCGCCGATCGATGAACGCAGAAACTGCATTGGCAATGCCCGCCCCACCGATCACCAAGGCCGAAATTGAAACAAGCGTCATGAAAGTGGAAAGCCTGCCGACAAATTCATCAGCACCCTGCGCCGCCTTGTCGGTAGTGCGCATGCGCCAGCCCGCTTCCGGGAATTTGGCCTTGGCCTCTTCCACCACCGCTTTGCCTGCGGCAAGATCAGTACTGCCGCTGAGCCGAATGCGATAGGAGTTTGAAACGAGACTACCCGGTTGCACCAATCCTGTTGTGGCGAGGGCAGCGTGATCAAGCAACACGCGCGGCCCGAAAATGATGCCGTTGGAAATCCTGTCCGGCTCAGTCACTATCGTCGATCGAATGGCAAATTCGGCCTGACCCAATTTCAAACTGTCACCAAGTTTGAGATGAAGCCGCGAGAGCAACATCGGGTCCACGCCCACGCCCAGTCTCGCATCAGTCGAGAGAAGCAACTGCCTCTTGTCCCGCTCAACATCCAGCTTGCCATAGAGTGGATAGGCTTCATCGACCGCCTTGAGTTCCACCAATGTCGATGCCCCGTCGGCCTGGGCCATCGCCCGCATCGAGGCCACATGGCTGACACTGCCTTTGGTTTTCATCCAAGCGAGTTCATCCGTTGTGGCTTCGCGTTGCACCAGCGAGAATTCAACATCGCCGCCAAGCAATAATTGCCCCTGCTCAGAAATGCCCCGCGTCACCGATGACGCAAGAGAACCAATCATCGCAATTGCCGCCACACCGAGCGTGAGACAAGACAGTAAAATCCAGAAGCCTCGCAAGCCTGAGCGCAAATTGCGCAAGGCGTATGTAAACCAGAGCTTCAAATCCGCCCCTCGCTCACCTGGCCGTCGCGCACTTCAAGTATGCGGTTGCAACGCTTGGCAAGTTGCCGGTCATGGGTGACAAGCAACAATGTCGCGCCATCTTTTTTCTTGAGTTCAAACAGCAAATCGATGATGGCGCCGCCCGTTTCCTGATCAAGGTTTCCTGTGGGCTCATCGGCCAGCAGAATCTTCGCCCCCGCAGTCACGGCCCGGGCAATGGCCACGCGCTGCTGTTCACCCCCGGAAAGCTGACTGGGATAATGCGTCAACCTGTGGCCAAGCCCGACGCGCCTGAGCCCCACTTCCGCCTGTGCCATGGCGTCGGCGCGGCCTTTGAATTCCAGAGGTACGGCCACATTTTCTAACGCCGTCATTGTCGGGATCAAATGGAACGATTGAAAGATGATGCCAATGTTGTCGCGGCGAAATTGCGCCAGCGCTGCTTCGCTTTTCCCATCAAGTACAACGCCCGCCACTTCAACCTTGCCCGTGGTTGCTGCTTCCAGCCCCGAGGCCACCATCAACAAGGACGTCTTGCCGGAACCGGATGGCCCGATAATACCAATCGCCTCGCCCTGTGCCAGATTGAAAGATACGTTTTTGAGAATATCAACGGGGCCCGCTTGCGCTTTCAGCGAGAGCGAGACATTTTCGAACGTAACGGCCTTGGTCATGCGGGGGGCTTGTCTCAATGATGTGAAATGCAGATATAGGGCTGATGAAGCGGGTTTTCATATTTCTTTTTGGTTGGGTGATGATGGCAGGCCTCTCCCAAGCCACCACCATTCTTGCTCTGGGTGACAGCCTCACGGCAGGCTACGGCTTGGAAGCAGGCCACGCCATGCCGGATATCCTGCAAGCCGCGTTGAAACAAGGTGGCAAGGACATCACCGTCATCAATGCAGGAATCTCCGGCGACACCGCCGCTCAAGGTGCCGCACGGCTTGATTGGGCGCTGACACCAGAGGTGAAAGCCTTGATCGTTGAACTCGGCGCCAATGACGCCTTGCGCGGTCTGCCGCCTGAACAAACCGATCAAGCCCTTCGCCAAATCATGGACAAGGCCAAGGCCAAGGGCCTGCCTGTCCTCATCCTCGGCATGAAAGCCCCACCCAATCTAGGTTCTGATTATCAAACAAAGTTTGACGCTATCTACTCCAGGCTGGCAGCTGACTATGGCGCGGCGCTTTATCCGTTTTATCTCGAAGGTGTGGCCGCCCGGCCAGACCTGAACCAGCCAGACGGGATGCATCCCAACGACAAGGGCGTGGCTGTGATCGTCCCGAAGCTCGTTCCCTTTGTCGAAGGGCTTGTTGCCAAGTTGCCATAATTCCCCGTTCATATAAATTCGTGATTCGGGATCGGGAGGGCTTCACCATGATGCGCTTGTTTACGGGCCTTGAACTGCCATCCGATATTGCGTTGGATCTGAACTTCATGCAGGGCGGCATCGCCGGGGCTCGCTGGATCGACCGCGAGAGTTTTCATATCACCCTGCGTTTCATCGGTGACATCGACCACGCCTTGGGCCGCGATGTGGCCTTGGCCTTGGATGAAGCAGACATCCGCCCCTTCTCCATCGCCATCAAGGGCATCGATGTCTTCGGTGGCAACAAGCCCCACGCCATCATCGCCCTCATCGAAGAAAATACTGAATTGCGCCGCCTACAGGCTGCACAAGAACGCATTTGCCAATCGCTTGGCCTAGAGCCAGAGGGTCGCAAATATATCCCGCATGTCACGCTGGCCCGCCTGCGCGACCCAGACCCGCGCGCCCTGCGCAGCTTCATCGAGAGCCACGCGCTCTATCGTTCTAGGCCCTTTGAGGTGGAGCGCTTTGTGCTGTTCTCATCAAAACCCTCGCGCGGTGGTGGGCCTTATGCCGTCGAAGAAGCCTATGGCGCGGCCTACGCATGATTGATCTCGACAAGGAACTTGCCGCATTGCCCGGCTGGAGCAAAGTGCCGGGCCGTGCCGCCATATCCAAATCTTTCAAATTCAAGGATTTCAACACGGCCTTCGGCTTCATGACCCGCGTGGCACTGGTCGCCGAGAAAATGGACCACCACCCTGAATGGTTCAATGTCTACAACCGCGTGGACGTGACGCTGGCCACCCATTCCAAGGGTGCGGTCACCGATCTTGATATTAACCTCGCCAAGGCGATGGAAGAGATTGCAGCCCCGCGCCCTTGACGCTGTGCCATGCTACCCCCATATTTGCCCAAACCGTTCATAGGAGTTTGAAATGTCCGATTTTCGTGGATTTCCCCAAGCCGGCCAGCGCGCAGGCACCGCAATGGACGGGGGCCTCCGGGTCTATATGCAACGCGTCTATAATTACATGGCCGTCGGTCTCGGCCTCACGGGTGCTGTGGCTTATGGCGCCTTTAACATGGCCGTCACGCCCGAAGGCACCTTGACCAGCTTCGGCGACACGCTTTTCCATGGCCCTTTGATGATGGTCTTGATGCTGATCACTTTGGGTCTCGTTTTCACCATGTCCATGGCCATGCACCGCATGAGTGTCGCCACCGCGCAAATGGTCTTCTGGGCCTATGCCGCCCTGAACGGCCTCACTTTCTCAACCTTGGGCCTCGTCTATGCCCATGGCAGCATCGGCCGTGTTTTCTTGATTACGGCCGCCACTTTCGCCAGTGCCAGCCTTTACGGCTATGTCACACGGCGCGACCTGTCGAGCTTCGGTTCATTCCTGTTCATGGGTCTGATCGGTTTGGTCATCGCCTCACTGGTCAACCTCTTCTTTGCCAGCACAGCCATGCAATGGGCGCTGTCGGTGATCGGCGTTCTGCTGTTCACGGGCTTCACCGTCTATGACACGCAAGCCATCAAGTCGACTTACTATGAGGGTGACGACAGCCTCACCATGGGCCACAAGGCGATCTTCGGTGCGCTTCGCCTGTACCTCGACTTTATCAACCTGTTCCTGAGCTTCCTGCGCCTGTTCGGCGATCGTCGCTGACACAAACAGCCAAATAAACTCTCCATGGGCGGGCTTGACCCGCCCATCCATTTTGCAGCACGTTCTCTGCTGGAAAGTCTGGATCGGCGGATCAGGCCCGCCGATGGAGAGGTCCTAAATTCGTCACACCATCTCAAACTTGGGCCTCGGCGCCAAAACTTTCAGCACCAGTTCAAGGTCATTGCCGCGCCGCATGATCAGGCCACCGGGCGCAACAACGGAAAACAACCCGCCCTTGCCAGCCAAGGCCGGATTTTTGATCACCGAATAAAGCGGTTGTTCCGAAGCCCGGCGGTGGATGTCAAACCGGGCAATATCCCCGCCGAAATCGATCGCGTAATCCCGCCATTCGCCTTGGGCCACATGCCTCCCATAGAGGCCAAGAATCAGGGCCAGCTCGCCCCGGTCAAACACCACGGGCTTTTGCGATTTATGTGGAAATCGCAGTATTTCCGGTCTGTCACCGCTCATTGTGAAGGGCCTGTCATCAAGCCGTAACATGCGGCGTAGATGAACTTTCTGCAAGCCCAAATACCCAAGTTTCGCCGCAATTCAATCAAGCCTTGGACATGATGCAGGACCATATTTCAATCGTTGCCTCGACAACCCGGCCGGTTGGCTTTGTTACAGCCCCCAGCCCCTCAAAGCCCAGACAACTGGCCGGGTCCCCTGTATCCAAGACTTGCGTTTGTGAGTCTGTTAGTTTTGAAGGCGGTTGCCAGTCGCAACCGCCCTTTTTTTGCTTTCTGGCTGTAAGCGCCGGCCTCACCCTTTAGCTCTTGACGGATCAGTCAACATTCCCAATATCGCGCGCGAGGATTGGGGATAAAAATGACAAAAGACGGCAAATCCAAACCACAGGAATTCCAGGCGGAAGTTGGCAAGCTTCTGCATATGATGGTGCATTCGGTCTATTCCGACCGCGATGTGTTTTTACGTGAGTTGATATCCAACGCCTCTGATGCCTTGGACAAGCTGCGCTATGAGGCCATCGCCAAGCCGGAATTGCTGGAACAGGATGCCAAGCTCGCCGTCACTATCACGCCCGACAAGAAGGCCAAGACTTTGACGGTTGCGGACAGTGGCACGGGCATGTCGGCCAAAGAACTCACTGAAAATCTCGGCACCATTGCCAAATCCGGCACGCAGAAATTCGTCGAGAAAGCCAAGGATGCGCCGCAACTCATCGGCCAGTTTGGCGTGGGCTTCTATGCGGCGTTCATGGTGGCAGGCGAAGTTGAGGTTTTCTCACGCAAAGCCGGTGCCAAGGCTTGCAATGTCTGGCGTTCCAAAGGCGAAGGCACCTTCACCGTCGATGAAGCCGAGAAGGGCGACGGTGGCACCCGCATCGTGCTGCACCTGCGCGACGACGCGTTGGATTATCTTGAGTCTTGGAAAATCGAAGAGGTTGTCAAAACCTATTCCGACCACATCACGCATCCCATCATGCTGGCGGACGAAGGAGAGCCGAAACAAATCAATTCCGCTTCCGCCATCTGGATGCAGCCCAAAGCCAAGGTGACGGCGGAAGAACACAAGGAATTTTTCGGCCAGCTGTCGCACACCAGCGAGGCCCCGGCCCTCACCATCCATTACCGCGCCGAGGGCCGCCACGAATACAACGTGCTGCTCTATGTGCCCGCCGAGCGCCCATTCGATCTGTATGATCCCGAACGCAAGGGCCGCCAGAAACTTTACGTGAAGCGCGTCTTCATCGCTGACGATGCTGCTTTGTTGCCGCCCTACCTGCGCTTTGTGCGCGGCGTGATTGATTCGTCCGATATGCCATTGAATATCAGCCGCGAAATGTTGCAGAACAATCCGGATGTGGCGGCCATCCGCAAAGCCGTCACCAACCGTGTCTTGCAGGAGTTGAAAAAGCTGGGTGAAAGCGATGCGCCCACCTTCGCCAAGGTGTGGGGCACCTTCGGCCCCGTCATCAAGGAAGGCCTCTATGAAGATTGGGAACGGCGCGATGCACTGTTTGAAGTGGCGCGCTTCAAATCCACCACGCGTGATGCCATCACGCTGAAAGGTTACATCGCAGGCCTGAAAGAAAACCAGACCGCGATTTACTACCTCACCGCCGAAGATGCCGCCAAGGCCGCCGCCAGCCCGCAGCTTGAGGGCTATAAATCACGCGGCATTGAAGTGCTGTTGCTCACGGATCCTGTGGATTCCTTCTGGGTGCGCACCGCCATGGGCTTTGAGGGCAAGCCCTTTAAGTCAGTGGCGCAAGGTTCTGCCGATCTCGACGCCATCAAGCCTGTTGAAGAGAAAAAAGAAGAGCCGCAAGACACGCTAGAAACCGCCAGCCTCATCGCCGCTTTCAAGCATGCGCTGGGCGACCGCGTATCCGACGTGCGCGCCTCCAAGCGTCTCACTGATTCCGCTTGCTGTATCGTGAACGACGGCCAAATGGATCGCACTTTGGAAAAGCTGCTCTCACGCCAAAAGGATTCCGGCGTGTCCATCTCGGCCCCCGTTTTGGAAATCAATCCATCACACGGCCTCATCATGGCACTGGGTGCGGCGCTGAAATCCAAAGGTGCTGGCGCCGTGGAAGACGCAGCACATTTGCTGCTCGACCAGGCAACGATGCTGGAAGGTGAAGTGGTCACTGACCCATCAGCCTTTGCCAAAAGGCTTGACGCCATGATGGCCAAGGCCTTTGGTTGAAACCATGAAAAAACGCGTTGTATTCACCGGCGGCACAGGCAAAGCCGGAAAGCATGTCATCCCTTATCTTCTCGCCAAAGGCCACGACATTCTCAACGTCGATCTGAAACCTTTGCCCGGCGCAAACAATCTGACGGCCGATCTCACCGACGGCGGTCAAACCTTCAACGCCCTCTCGCAACATTTTGACTATAGTGGCTACGACAAAGGCAGTGTGCCAGATAGACCCGATGCAGTGGTGCATTTCGCCGCCATCCCGCGTATTCTGCAAGAGCCCGACAACAAGACCTACAACGCCAATGTGATGAGCACCTACAACGTCATCGAAGCGGCGATGAAACTGGGCATCCGCAAAGTCATCATTGCCTCCAGCGAAACCACTTATGGAGTTTGCTTTGCGGAAGGTGATCGCGATTATCATCACTTTCCTCTGGAGGAAGATTATGATGTGAACCCGATGGATAGCTACGGCCTTTCTAAAGTCGTAAACGAGAAGACCGCTCGCGCTTTTGCTGAACGTTTCAAATCAGACATCTATGCCTTGCGCATCGGCAATGTGATTGAGCCGCATGAATATGAACGTTTTCCCGGCTTCATGGCCAAGCCGGCCTCACGCAAGCGCAATGCCTGGAGTTATATTGATGCGCGCGATCTCGGCCAGATCGTCCATCTTTGCATTCAAAAAGATGGCTTGGGCTATCAGGTGTTCAATGCCGTGAATGATACCATCACCATGAATGAACCCACCGAGGAGTTCCTAAGGAAAATGTGCCCCACCACGCCGCACCGCCGCAAGCTAGACGGCTTGGAGGCGCCGCTCAGCAACCGCAAGATTCGCGAAGTTTTGGGCTTCAAAGAAGAACACAATTGGCGAAACTACGTGAAGACCTAGAAAATATTCTTCTCAAACAACGGTGCGTTCTTGGCAATCCGCTCCACACCCAGAGCCGCCAAATCAATCGCGCGATATTCGCCAAAGCAAATCAGTTCTGCAATCGCATTGCCCGTAGCCGGGCCTTGCTGGATGCCATGGCCGGAAAAACCATTGCCGAAATAGAAATTGGGCAATGTGGGATGGCGGCCGATCACGCCGTTCTGGTCGAACCAGTTATAGTCATAATGGCCGACATAGCTGGAAACCACTTTAAGTGTCTCAAAAACGGGGATGCGCTCAAAGGCTGAGGGCCATATTTTTTCTTCGAACCAGTGATGCTCCATGTCCCAATCAGCAACTTTGGGCTCCTCCTCTTCCGAAGGCGTGAAGCCGAACAGAAAATTGCGCCCTTCTGGCCGCCAATAGACCCCATCGGTGTTAAACCAGGCCGGGCCCTTGCGAACTTCTTCAGATGCCCCCGGGCAATCCACCACATAGACATAACGTTTGGCGGCGGAGACGGGCAAATCAAAACCAACCATGGCGGCAATGGCCCCGCCCGATGCACCGCCAGCATTCACCACGGCGCCTGCACCAATTTTCCCGCCATTCTTGAGTGTCACCGATTTCACTTTGTCGGCAGCTTCAATCGCCACAACTTCGTCATTGATATAGTCAACACCGCGCGCGATGGCGCCTTTGCGGATGAGGCTCATCAACCCGTAAGGATCAAACCAACCCTCGCCCGTGCGGCCCCAACTTCCCATGGCGATGTCGTTAAAATTGGCGAAGGAAAATTTTTTGGCAAGATCGCTGCGATCCATCAACACAGTGTCGATGCCCATCGAATTCTGCAAATGCGCATTACCCACCAGTGTCGCCACCGAACCTTCGCTGGCCAACACCAGATAGCCCTGTTCACGAAAGCTTATATCAGCCTCTGGCCCGAATTCCTGTTTCAGCCCTCGGATCAGCCGCAGTGTAAAACCGGAGAGCAAAATGTTTTCCGCCGTGGAAAATTGCCCACGAATGCCACCCCAAGAAAGCGGCGTGCAGGCGCGGGCATACGTCGGGTCTTTCTCGATGACCGCGATTGAGCCCTTGAACCCGTTCTTGCGCAGATAATAGGCGGTGGAACTTCCAACAATAGCCCCGCCCAGAATCACCACATCATAGTGCTTCATCAGATCCACCCGGCATCCATCAGATAGAGCAGCACAGAAGCGGTGAGCGCCGCAAGCCCTGTCCCCAGGGCCACAGCGCCAGAAACAGCTGGCACAGCCTCATCATTTTTCTGTGCAAACAGAAAGGCATTGGCTCCCGTCGGCATGGCCGCAAATAACACGGCCAGTTTGGCATAAAGCGGTGGCAGAGGGAAAATGGTATGCGCCAAAATGAAAACGATGATCGGCATGGCCACCATCTTCAGGCCAATGAGCGTGAACATGCCTTGCAATGAACCACGCATCGAATAACCCGCCAGTGAAGCGCCCAGCGCCAGCAAGGCCGTGGGCACCGAAGCATCCGCCAGCATGGCCAGCATCTTGTCGGGGATTGCCGGCATGCCCAGCCCGCTGAAGCGCCATAGCGCGCCCGCCAGCAACGAAAGCACAATGGCGTTGCGCGCCAAATTGTTGATGAGTTCGTGCCCCATCGCGACCCAATTGGGGCCTCCCGCATGGCGTGCAAATTCGCGGTGAAGTGTTGCTGCCGTCCACAAGATAGGCGCATGCACAGACAAAATGATGCCCAGCGGTACGCCAACTTGTTGGCCGAAATGCGAAAGCGCCAGCGGTGTCCCGAGCATGGCCAAATTGCCAAAGCCCGTGGCCATGCTGGCCACCGCGCCACCGCTGTAATTCAGGCTCTCAACCCGCAATGCCACAAAGCTGGCGAGAACCCAACTCAATGCCAGTCCACCGAAATAGGTCCCCCACAGACTCCAGGGGGCCACGTTCTGCATATCCATGGTGGCGGTGGTTTTGAAAAGAAGCGCCGGGATCGCGATGTTGAACACAAACAATGAAAGCCCCCGCACGGCTTCGCCGTCCACCACCTTCGCCCATGCCGCGCCATAGCCCAGAACGATAAGGCCGAAGACGGGGAGTACTGTGGTGAGAATGGCGTTCATCTTTGGCGTTCGCTCCCACTAACGCGGGCGAGAGAAAACTTCACAGCCAAGGATGGCTCCTAGCGTTCTTCTTCTCGAAGGCCTCAATGCTGGGTGCTTTTTCCATGGTCAGGCCGATATCATCCAGGCCATTGAGCAGACAATGCTTGCGGAAAGCGTCGATTTCAAACTTCACCTTGCCGCCATCGGGCCCGCGAATTTCCTGATTGGGCAAATCGATGGTCATCGTTGCATTGGAGCCGCGCGAGGCATCATCCAGCAATTTCTTCAAATCTTCAGGCGAAACCTTGATCGGCAGTATGCCGTTCTTGAAACAATTGTTATAGAAAATATCGGCAAAGCTGGTGGAGATCACACAGCGAATGCCAAAATCCAACAGTGCCCATGGCGCATGTTCGCGCGAGGAACCGCAGCCGAAATTGTCACCTGCCACAAGAATTTCGGCCTTGCGATAGGCGGGCTTGTTGAGCACAAATTCCGGCAGCTCCTGGCCTTCTTGCGTGTAGCGCATTTCATAAAACAGGCTCTTGCCCAGTCCGGTGCGCTTTATGGTTTTCAAAAACTGCTTGGGAATGATCATGTCCGTGTCGATGTTCACGATGTTCATCGGAGCAGCAACGCCATTCAGCACTTCAAATTTTTGCATGTTCTATTCCCTTCACACAAGATCAACTGAGGCCGCTTCATCGGCCCCGATCATCAGATTGAGATTTTGTACGGCAGCGCCCGAAGCACCTTTGCCGAGATTGTCATAAATTGCCATCAGCAACACTTGGCCCCGTGCCTCATTGGCAAACACATGCAAGCGCATGTTATTGGTGCCATTCAACACTTCGGGCGTTATTTCCACTGCTGACTGGATATTTTGCAAGGGAGCAATATCAACAAAGCGCGCGCCATCAAAGTGCTGCACCAGCAGACGATGAATTTCAGTAGCTGATGACTTGCGCGTCAACAAATCCAGAAACACGGGCACAGATGTCTGCATGCCTTGCGCAAAGCGGCCCACGACGGGTTCAAAAAACACATCATGCGCAAGGCCGGTATAAACCTTCATCTCAGGCAAATGCTTGTGATTGAAACCCAGGGCATAGGGGAAATACTGTGGTGCCGCGTCACCCTTGGCCACATAATCCTCAATCATCTTCTTGCCACCACCCGTGTAACCAGAAACGCCGTGGTATGAGACGGGGTAAGTCTTGGGCATCAGGCCCGCGTCCAGCAATGGCTTTACCAAGGCAATCACGCCTTGCGGCCAGCAGCCGGGGTTGGTCACGCGCGAAGCCGCGGCTATTTTGGCGCGTTGTCCCTTGTCCATCTCGGCAAACCCATAAGCCCAGTCAGGGTTCACACGAAAAGCGGTCGAAGCATCAATCACCCGCGTCTTGGAGCTTGGCTTGATGAGAGACACAGCCTCCACCGCCGCCTCATCTGGCAGGCAGAGGATCGCCACATCCACACCATTCAGCAAATCAGCTCGCGCCTGCGCATCCTTGCGCTTGTCCAGCGCAATCGAAACCAGTTCAAGATCGTCCCGTCCCTGCAGCCGCTCACGAATCTGCAACCCGGTGGTTCCAGCCTCGCCGTCGATGAAAATCGTGGGTTTCTGCGCCATGGCGGGCTTCTAGCCTTAGCCCCCCAGCTTTTCAACCTGAACTGAAGGAGCTTTCATCGTTGCCAAAAAGCGCGGCCATAAACCGCGCACCAAACAGAAATTAACAAAACAATTTCAGATATTTACTGGCAATTAGCAACACAGGCCACAGCGGCGGCATTCATCGCCTGAACCGTGGTAAAACCGGCAACGGCTCCGGTAATCAAAGTCAGGCCAACAAGGCCCACCAACACCCGACGCAGAAACTTGGCATCGGCTTTTACGCTCACTGAACTCATTTTACACCCCCAGCTTGACGCGCTGGCCCTTACTCACGATTCGGAGCCTACTGCGCAATCGTTCTCATAACGTAAACAAGTGATGAATCAATTCCAAAAACATTAATTGTTTAACTGTGTCTTATGTCAACAAAATGGCCAGCCAAGGCTGCCGCAGCGGCCATCCGGGGCGAAACCAAATGGGTGCGCCCCTTGTAGCCCTGCCGGCCCTCAAAATTGCGGTTTGAGGTGGAAGCGGCGCGCTGGCCGGGTTTCAACTGGTCAGGGTTCATCGCCAGACACATGGAACAGCCCGGCTCACGCCATTCAAAGCCTGCGGCCTTGAATATCTTGTCTAGGCCTTCGGCTTCGGCCTGTTCCTTCACCAGGCCCGAGCCCGGAACAATCATGGCATAGGCCAAACGCCCAGAAACCTTCTTGCCCTTCACCACGTCGGCCACGGCGCGCATGTCTTCGATGCGGCCATTGGTGCAGGAACCGATCCACACCACATCCAAACCAATGTCGGTGATCTTCTGGCCGGGCTTCAAATCCATATAATCCAAAGCGCGCCACTTGGATTGGCGCTTGCCTTCATCGGGGATGAGATCAGGATTCGGCACCGCGCCATCAATGGCCACCACGTCTTCAGGTGACGTGCCCCAAGACACAATCGGTGGCAGGTTGGCGGCATCCAATTTGATGATGCTGTCAAAATGCGCACCTTCATCCGTGTGCAGCGTATCCCAATATTTACGTGCCGCATCCCAGGCTTCACCCTTGGGGGCCATGGGCTTGCCATGGAGATAGGCATAGGCCTTCTCATCAGGCGCAATCATGCCAGCACGGGCACCGCCCTCAATGGTCATGTTGCAAACCGTCATGCGGCCTTCCATCGAAAGATCACGGATCGCCTCACCGGCAAATTCGATCACATGGCCTGTGCCGCCCGCCGTGCCGATCTTGCCAATGATGGCGAGGATGATGTCTTTCGCGGTTGAGTGAGGTGCCAGCTTGCCATCCACCTGCACCAACATGTTCTTGGCTTTTTTCTGGATCAAAGTCTGTGTCGCAAGCACATGCTCAACCTCAGACGTGCCAATGCCATGGGCCAAGGCGCCAAAAGCGCCATGGGTGGAAGTGTGGCTGTCGCCGCAGACAATCGTGGTGCCCGGCAGGGTAAAGCCCTGTTCAGGCCCAACCACGTGAACAATGCCCTGACGTTTGTCGAGTTCATTGAAATAGGGAACGCCAAATTCTTTGGCATTGGCGGCAAGCGTTTCGACCTGAATGCAGCTTTCGGGCTCGGCAATACCCTTGGAACGATCCGTGGTGGGCACGTTGTGATCCACCACCGCCAAAGTCTTTTCCGGATGGCGCACTTTGCGCCCCGTCATGCGCAAGCCTTCAAAAGCCTGCGGGCTGGTCACTTCATGCACAAGGTGGCGATCAATATACAGAAGGCAGGTGCCATCCGCAGCCTCATGGGCCACATGATCATCCCAAATCTTGTCATAAAGAGTGCGTGCCTTGGTCATTGCAAAAATCCTGATGCTTTCCGCCGCTATTTAGCCATTGAAGCGCGAGAGTCAAAGGGGCAATGCAGGAAGGGCACCCATGCCAAAAACCGTCATCATCCGCCTGATGAAGCCAGAAGAGAGCGACGAGGTTTCCCGGCTCTTTCATGGGACCTGGCATGAAACCCAAGCCCGACTGCAAGATCCGCGGCAGGCAAGGGCGCGTCCTTTGGCATTTTTCCGGGGCCGAATAGAGCAGCGTGCCGCAACCACTTTGGTCGCAATGTCATCAGGTGCAATAGTGGGCTTCGCCTGTTGGACGCATAGCACATTGAACAGCCTCTTCGTCAGAGACAGCCATCGTGGCCAAGGCCTTGGCGAAGCCCTCTGCCGCCGCACCGAATTGGAAATGGTCCGAACGGGTACCCAGCAATTCGAACTCGATTGCATCTGCGGCAATGACGCTGGCCGTCGCTTCTATGAGCGCCTCGGCTGGCGCGTCAGCCACATTGAAACATTGAAAAATGAAACGCCTGAAGGCCTGTGCCAAACGCAGGCCTGGCGGATGATAAAACCCTAAGTGGACTTGCCCTTCTCTTGATATTTTCTTGCGCCTGCAGGCCAGCACTTCGGACATGGGCCGGTGCCACGGAATTTGTGCCCGCGGCTGCAAGTCTTCCAGCCCCCTTTAGGCTCTTTGTCCACCTTGCCCTCCCTTGCAGCCGTCACCGTTCTCCCTGCCATGCCAAGACGTTCCCTACCTCTAGCCCGTGCCGCTGCCAGATTGTTGCAACAGTCGCCGTCCTCAATCCGCGCCCAGATAATCTTCCTTTTCCAGCGCCACGCCATGTTGGCGCAGGATGCAATAGGCGGCCGTCAGATGAAAATAGAAATTAGGCATGGCAAAGTTGAACAGATAGCCTTGCCCCGTTGTCTTGAATTGCGTGTCACCACGCGGAAAGATGATTTCCTTGCTCTCGCTGCCAGCAAAGGCGGAAGCCGGCACGCTTTCAACAAACTTCAAGGTGAAGGCAATGCGCGCTCTCAATGCCGCGATGCTGTCATCCTTGCCATCAAACTGCGGCATTGCAGCGCCTGCAAGGCGCACACAGAAGCGCACCGGAAAATTGCACGAGGCCCGCACTTGTTCGGCAAGGTTCCACATGTTGGGATGAAGCCGCAAGCCGATGAGGGCCGTTTGATCTGTCTTCGTCGCCGCAGCATGGGCCACAGCCTTGTCCAGTATGCCAGACAGGTGATTCAGCATGCGCACGAATGTGGGCACAGATAATTCATACATCGAAAGGGACATGGGTGGCACTCCAGTGGAAAGGGAACTTGCCCCAGCATCACACACCCCAATAAAAAAGGCCAGTCACGAAGACTGGCCTTTTCAATTCAATGCAAGAGCAAATTACTTCTTCGCTTCAGCGGCAGCCTTTTGATCGACTTTGGCGCGCGGGGCTTCACCAGCTAGGATTTCCTTGGCCTGATCAACCCATTCTTCACGCTTGGTCTTGCCCTTGAGGCCGAGCTTTTCGTCGAGGGCGAAGAGCGTTGCATCATCCATTTCAGCGATCTGCTTCAAGGACGTGATGCCATCGGCGATCAGTTGATCCTTGATCTTGGGGCCAATGCCCGCGATCAACGACACATCATCCATCGCGACTTCAGCCTTGTGCGTGTGCACTTCGCCAACAGGCGCCAGCGCTGTATTGCCCGTAAGCTTCTCAACGATGCGGGCGGCTTTGCCCGTGAGGCCCTTGAGATAGTAAAGCTTCGCACGGCGCACCTTGCCGCGGCGCACGAGCTTCACCGAATCAATCAGCGGCGAATACATTGGGAAAATACGTTCCACGCCTTCGCCATAGGAAAGCTTACGCACCGTGAAGCTTTCATTGAGGCCGCCGCCATTGCGCGAAATGCACAGGCCTTCATAGGCCTGAATACGCGTGCGTTCGCCTTCAACCACTTTCACG
>JAYUEP010000020.1:0-23243 GCA_043739165.1 Hyphomicrobiales bacterium | reverse complement strand
TGTTGGTTGGGGCTAACCTCATCGTGTCAGGCGGAAACTTCCATGCCGAACCCGTGGGTTTTGCTGCCGACATGATCGCGCTGGCCATCGCTGAAATAGGTGCCATTGCGCAACGTCGCGTGGCACTGATTGTAGACCCCGTGTTGAGTTTCAAACTGCCGCCATTTCTCACACCCAATCCCGGCTTGAATTCAGGCTACATGATCGCGGAAGTCACGACGGCGGCGCTGATGAGCGAGAACAAGCATCTGGCCAACCCCTGCGTGACAGACAGCACGCCGACCAGTGCCAATCAGGAAGATCATGTCAGCATGGCTGCCCATGGTGCAAGACGCTTGGGGCCTATGATCGATAATTTGAACCGCATCTTGGGTGTGGAATTGCTGTGTGCCGCGCAAGGCATCGAATTCCGCGCACCCTTGATGACCAGCAAGCCATTGGCTTCGGCCATCGCACGGCTGCGCAAAGATGTGTTGCGCTTGGGTGAGGATCGCTACCTGGCACCTGATCTAGAACAAGCCGCAAAGCTGGTTGCGGATGGCACCATAGCTAGTGCTACGCAGATTGAGCTCCCCGGTCTTGCCGCATGAATCCGGTTGAAGTTCGACCGGGCCTCGGCCCCATCGTGCTCGGCTTGCCGCATACCGGCACTCATGTGCCGAAAGATGTTGCGGCTAAGCTCAATGCACGCGGGCTGGAGCTTTCCGATACTGATTGGCACATCGAAAAACTTTACGCGGGCTTGCTGCCGGATGTGACAACCGTGCGCGCCACGTTTCATCGCTATGTCGTCGACGCCAACCGCAACCCCTCGGGCGCCAGCCTCTATCCCGGCCAGAACACGACGGGGCTGGTGCCCTTCACCGATTTCGATGGCCACGACATTTGGAACGAAGTTCCCGATGATGAAGAGATCGAACGCCGCCGCCAACAGTTTCATGCGCCCTATCATGCAGCACTCGAAGCCGAGATGGAACGCGTGACAAAACTGCACGGCGTCGCAATTCTCTATGATTGCCATTCCATTCGCTCTCGCATCCCATTCTTGTTTGAAGGCACGCTGCCGGATTTCAACATCGGCACCAACAATGGCACCACTTGCGCCAAGACAATTGAAGCCGTAACAGAACAAATCTGTTCAGAAGCAACTGGTTACACATCAATCCTGAATGGACGCTTTAAGGGTGGCTGGACCACGCGCCATTATGGCAAGCCGGAGCAATCTTGGCACGCCATTCAAATGGAACTCACCCAATCGGTCTATCTCAAGTCTGAATCGCCGCCTTGGGCCTATGACCCGGCGAAGGCCGAAAATTTGCGACAGCACCTTACTGATATTCTCGAAACTCTGACGAAGCTGGCAGCACAACTCGGCAAAGCATCATGACGAATGACATCCTGTCCGGCATTCGTATCTTCGATATGACGCGGGTTCTAGCCGGTCCCTATTGCACGGCACTTCTCGCCGATCTCGGCGCAGAAGTGATCAAGCTGGAACCGCCGCAGGGCGATGAATATCGCCACATCGGGCCTTTCGCCGATGGTGAAAGCGCGCTGTTCCAACTCGTCAACCGTGGCAAACACTCGATTTCAATTGACCTGCGAAAGCCGGAAGGCTGCGCGCTGGCCGCAGAGATGGCGCTCAGTTGCGATGTGGTGGTAGAAAATTTCCGTCCTGGGGTGACAGCGAAGCTCGGCCTTGATGCCAAAACGTTGCGGCACAAGAAGCCAGAACTTATCTACGCGTCCATCTCTGGGTTTGGCCAGACCGGACCTTGGACAGAAAAGCCTGCCTATGATCTTGTCGTGCAGGCCCTCGCTGGCATGATGGCCGTCAATGGCGAGGAACATGGCGGCCCGCTGAAAGTTGGTGAAAGCATCGCGGACCTTGCCGCCGGGCTTTTTGCCAGTTGGGCCATCATGGGCGCGCTCTTTCGCAAAGCGCGCAACGATGAAGGCGCAACGATTGACGTCTCGATGCATGACGCCCTTTTCAGTCTCCTGCCCACGGCCCATGCGCAGATGTTTTTTGCCGGGCGTGAGCCTCAACGCACAGGCAACCGCCACCCGCTGTCAACGCCCTTCGGCTGCTATCAAGCGCGAGATGGTTTTTTTGCAATTGCCGTCTTGAATGAAAAGCATTTTGCAGCCTTTGCTGAAGTGATCGGGCAGCCCGGCCTTGGCAATGATGCGCGTTTTGCCACGGACAGTACCCGCACCCGCCATGAACCCGCGTTGAAGGTGATGATTGAAAGCTGGAGCCACACAAGAAATGTCTCTGAGATTATCGAATTGCTCGGTGCAAAGGAAATTCCCTGCGCACCCATTCGTAATTTTGGAGAGGCCGTGAACAGCGAACAAACGGTGGAACGCCATCTGGTGACTGAGCTTTCGCATCACAAGTTGGGATTGGTCAAGGTTGTGGGCCAGCCTGTGGTGTTTGACGGCACGAAGCCAACAGTCACAACCTCCGCACCGGATTTGGGTGCGGACGCGCAGAGCATTCTTTCCCGCCTGCCCGGATTTGACGATGCACGCATTGCCCAACTCTTTGTCAGTGGAGCTATCGTGGAGGGCTTACATGCAAGACATGACTAGCCATCTTGCGGCTGAAGAACAGCAAGTGGTTTCGCTGGCTCAACGCTATGCCGACAACGAGCTTGCCCCCAAAGCAGCCGAGACCGACGAAACTGGCATCTACGTTCGAAGCCAATTGAACGGCCTTTCTGCGTTGGGGGTGCTCGGCGCAAATCTGCCAGAGGCTTGGGGTGGAGCAGGGCTTTCAGCCCCCGCGCTCCTCGCAACAGTGGCCGCGATTGCCGGAGCTTGTGGGTCAACAGCCTCCGCCTTGACGGCGCATTATTTGGCGACGGATTCCATTCTGCTTGGTGGCAATGATGCCCAACGCCAGACATGGCTGCCAAGGGCCTCGGTGGGTGAAGTGCTGGGGGCATTTGCACTCACCGAGCCAATGGCAGGGTCCGATCCAGCAGACATGAAAACCCGGGCGCTGAAAATTTCGCAAGGCTGGCATCTCTCCGGTGCAAAATGTTTCATTTCGAACGGCGGCGAAGCCGATTTTATCGTGGTCTATGCCATGACCAAGCCCGAGCTGGCGCATCGTGGCATATCAGCGTTCATTGTTCCAAAAGATACGAGGGGCCTTGTGATCGGCAAGCCTGAACGCACCATGGGCCTCAAAGGTGGCCATGTCTTTTCCCTGTCATTTGATTGCACCCTGCCAGACGAAGCCTTGCTGGGCGATGTTGAAGGTCAAGGCTTCAAGACGGCGATGAAGGTTCTCGACAATGGCCGTATTGAAGTTGCGGCCATGTGCCTCGGCATTGCTGAGGCGGCATTGAAGGCTGCCATTTCCTACGCCAAGGAAAGGATGATCTGCGGCGAAGCCCTGGCCAATCGCCAAGGCATTCGTTGGCAGATTGCGGACATGGGAGTTGATCTGCGGGCGGCGTTTCTGGTGGCACTCGATGCCGCACGGCAGAGAGAGGCAGCGCATCAGGGCGGGCTGCGCTTCAGCCTTGCTGCGGCGCAAGCCAAACTCGTGTGCTCCGAAATGGCAGCCCGCGTCACTGATGGCGCACTACAAATCCACGGTGGCTATGGTTACACACGCGATTTTCCGCTCGAGCGCTATGCTCGCGATGTGCGCATCATGCGCATTTACGAAGGTTCTTCCGAAATCCAACGCAACATCATTTCCGCCCATCTGCTTTCTTGAAAGGTATCATCATGAACCCTCGTCACAATCAACGCGACGTCTATCCTGCCACAGGAACAACAATCACCGCCAAGAGCTGGCTCACCGAAGCACCGATGCGAATGTTGATGAACAACTTACATCCTGATGTGGCCGAAAACCCTCATGAACTGGTGGTCTACGGTGGTATCGGACGCGCGGCACGCACCTGGAAAGATTTCGACCAAATCGTCGCCAGCCTGAAAGACCTCGAAGCCGATGAAACGCTTGTGGTGCAATCGGGAAGGCCGGTCGCGGTGGTGCGCACCCATGCAGATGCGCCGCGTGTCTTGATTGCCAATTCAAATCTCGTGCCGCATTGGGCCACCTGGGATCATTTCAACGAGCTCGATAAGAAGGGCTTGATGATGTATGGCCAGATGACGGCGGGCTCGTGGATCTACATTGGTACGCAGGGCATCGTGCAGGGCACCTATGAAACCTTTGCCGAAGCCGGGCGTCAACATTACAACGGCAACCTCAAAGGAAAATGGATTTTGACGGGTGGCCTCGGCGGCATGGGCGGCGCACAGCCGTTGGCCGCAGTGATGGCAGGGGCCTGCTGCCTTGCGGTTGAATGTGATGAAACCCGTATCGATTTCCGAATCCGCACCCGCTATGTCGATGCCAAAGCCAAAACCTTGGATGAAGCCTTGGCGCTGATTGCCGAATGGACGGCCAAGGGTGAGGCCAAATCCGTTGGCCTTTTGGGCAACGCTGCTGACATCTTCCCGGAATTGGTCAAGCGCATGAAGGCCGGTGGTGCGCGGCCCGACATCGTGACAGATCAAACATCCGCCCATGATCCTTTGAACGGCTATCTCCCACAGGGTTGGAGCGTGGCTGAAGCCAAGGCAAAGCGTGAAAGTGATCCCAAGGCGGTAGAAAAAGCGGCCCGCGCCTCGATGCGCATGCACGTGGCCGCTATGGTAGATTTCTGGAACGCGGGTGTGCCCACGCTGGATTACGGCAATAACATTCGCCAAGTGGCCAAAGACGAAGGCTTGGAAAATGCCTTTGCATTTCCCGGCTTCGTTCCGGCCTATATTCGCCCACTGTTTTGCAGGGGCATTGGCCCCTTCCGTTGGGTGGCACTGTCGGGTGATCCTGAAGACATTTACAAAACCGATGCGGCGATGAAAAAGCTCTTCCCAGAAAATGCCCATTTGCATCGCTGGCTGGATATGGCGCGTGAGCGCATTGCCTTTCAGGGCCTTCCCGCCCGCATTTGCTGGATTGGCTTGGGCGACAGGCACCGCGCCGGACTGATGTTCAATGAGATGGTGAAATCCGGTGAGTTGAAGGCGCCCATTGTGATTGGCCGCGATCATCTTGATTCAGGCTCCGTCGCTTCGCCAAACCGCGAAACCGAAAGCATGAAAGATGGCTCTGACGCCGTGTCGGATTGGCCGCTGCTCAATGCATTGGTCAACACGGCATCAGGCGCAACCTGGGTGTCGCTGCATCATGGCGGCGGAGTTGGCATGGGCTTCTCACAACATTCGGGCGTGGTGATTGTGGCTGACGGCACCGATGCTGCGGCCAAGCGCATTGAACGCGTCTTGTGGAATGACCCGGCGTCCGGTGTCTGGCGCCACGCCGATGCGGGTTACGAAACCGCCATCGAATGCGCCAAGGAACAAGGCCTCCGCCTGCCAACAATTTTGGGAAATTGAGTTGCAGGTGAATTAATCACCAAGCTAAGGTCGTTCAAACCAAACCAGCGGGTGTACAGACCTGTTTGCGAATGGCATAGCTGGGCACCCGAGGGTCGAAAACTTTGATGTGGCAGTTGAACGGCGCGACCGGTTTCAGGAAAGATCGCGACAGATCGCCAAATCCAATCAAGCCGATGGCGGCCCCCATAAGCCTGTAACTCGCGGCATTGCCTTCAAGCTCATAAGCCTCAACACCTTGGCGCAAGTCGCGGTCTGCTCTCGCAATCCCCCGCGCCAGATCGATGGCCATGCCCGAGGCCAACTCAGCCACCGCATCAGCAAAAGCTAGTCCCAGCGTCAAAACATGAATGCCATCGGCGAAGCAGTATTCATAATCGATATTGTCGGCGAAATTGGTTTCCGTATTGATGATGGCCTTGAGCTTTGTGGCCCGTTTCAACCGCGCTGTGTCCATGCAGTTTGGACGATGAGTATTGTGGCTTCCAGCAGATATTGTTCGACCATTTCATCGGGCATGGGGCCGTTCTCATGGGCAGTGATGCGAACCAGGCCTTCAAACGTCTTGCGTGTCTGCGCATCGCAAATAAGATCAAGACTGCGCGGCTGCGGATCAATGAGAATGATCGGGTGGGTCATGACTGGCTTTCGGCAAACGCACTTTCTGTAGGGGAAATTACCAGCCTGATTTTGGACATTAAAAGGTATTGCCCAATGAATTATTTCACTTTGCCGTGGCTCAACTGGCATCATTTGGAAAGTTAGCGGCGTTGCTTTAGTTTCTTGCCGGGGCTGATCGCCCTGCAGTCAATCCCTGCGATCATCAAATCGCCAAGGCTTAGAGATGCTGAACCCTCCGAACATGAGCGCAGCTTTCGATGTCATCGTTTGAGTCAGCCTCAAAACACGCTCTTGTTTTTCGGCGTATTAGGTTTTACGTTATCGATAACAGTGAGCGACAATTGGAAACGCGATTTGGATAACAAGGGGCGCCAAAAAATCGAAAGTCGGCTGCCGGCGCCAACGATGCAAGACGTGGCGCAACTTGCCAGGGTTTCGACCATGACGGTCTCGCGCGCGCTCAAAGATGGCGCGTCGGTCGCGCCAGAAACGCGGCGCAGGATCATGATGGCTGTGGAAGGCCTGGGTTATGTTTTGGATCAATCGGCCGGCAGTCTTTCTTCCAAACGCACGGGTTTTGTTGCCGCGTTGATCCCGTCAATCAACAATTCCAACTTTGCTGATACGGCCCGCGGGCTGACCGAAGCATTGCAGGGGTCGGGCCTGCAGCTCTTGTTGGCTTACACCGATTATTCGATAGACAAGGAGCAAGAGTTGATTGAGTCGCTGTTGCGGCGGCGCCCAGAAGCAATTGTTGTCACCGGCGGCAAACACACTTTACGCGGTCGCAAGTTGCTGAGACAATCCGGCATTCCTGTTGTTGAGACTTGGGATCTGCCACAAGACCCAGTGTGTCACGTCGTGGGTTTTTCTAACGCGGAAGCCTCGGCTGCTCTCGTGCGTCATTTGCATCAGAAGGGCTACCGGAAAATTGCGTTCATTGGCGGCACAACAAATCGCGATACGCGCGGCGCCGACAGGCGCGCAGGTTACGAAGCTGCGATGACGGAACTCGGCCTGAAGGAAATGCGGGTTATCTCTTTCGGCACGCCACCCATATCCATTAAGCAAGGTGGTGAAGCGATTAGCCGCCTGATCAAGCAGTGGCCTGAAGTTGAGGCTGCAATCTGTGTTTCAGATTTGTCGGCTTTTGGAGCTTTGGTCGAATGCCAGAGACGAAAATGGAAAGTTCCCGGACGCATCGCCTTGGCTGGGTTTGGAGATTTTGAAATATCGAGTTGTTGCTATCCAACGCTGACAACCGTTGGTGTGAATTGTTACGAAATTGGCAATCACACAGGAAAACTGCTGTTGAAGGCCATTGAAGGCGAGCGCAGCGGCAAAACAATCTCTCCCGAAACCGTTATAACTGATTACGCCGTGATCTCGCGTGAGAGCGCTTGAGATTTTCACAAAGGACTCGACATTCGTGAAGTTCTCATTTTATGTTATCGATAACATGAACTGATATACCGAGGACGATGCACATGCCAAAGCCCCAGATTTTGCAGGTCGGGCCATATCCAGAATGGGATCAAACCCCTTTGGATGAATCTTTCACAATGCATCGCTATTTCGCTGCCAATGACAAACAACGCTTTCTGGCTGAGGTGGGCGCTGACATTCGGGCCATTGCCACGCGGGGCGAATTGGGTGCCAATCGCGCGATGATCGCGGCCTGCCCCAATCTTGAAGTGATCTCAGTTTACGGTGTTGGATATGATGCGGTAGATTTGGCCGCAGCCAAAGAGCGCGGCATTCGCGTCACCAACACCCCGGACGTGCTGACCAATGATGTGGCAGACCTTGGCGTGGCCATGATGCTCTGCCAGTCGCGTGGCATGCTCGGTGCTGAACGCTGGGTGCGAGATGGTAGTTGGGCGATCAAAGGCGGTTATCCATTGCAGCGCCGTGTGTGGGGGCGAAGTGCGGGGGTCTTGGGCCTGGGCCGCATCGGTTATGAAGTGGCCAAACGCTTGGCTTCCTTCGGCATGGATATTGCCTATTCAAGCCCGACCAAAAAACATTACGCATCTCAATGGAAATACATCGCTGACCCGGTTGAACTGGCCAAACATTCTGATTTTCTGTTTGTTACCTTGGCCGCGTCTGCCGCCACACGCCACATCGTCAACCGCGAGGTGATTGATGCGGTGGGGCCAGAAGGCATGCTCATCAACATTTCACGCGCCGCAAATATCGACGAAGACGCTTTGCTTGACGCGCTTGAACAGAAGCGACTTGGTTCAGCGGCATTGGACGTTTTCGAGGGCGAACCCAAACTCAACTCACGTTTTTTGAATCTCGACAATATCTTGCTGCAGCCGCATCATGCATCGGGTACGTTTGAAACCAGAAAAGCCATGGGCCAGTTGCTGCGTGATAATCTGGCCGCGCATTTGGCGGGCAAGCCACTATTAACTCCGGTGCTGTGAGTGTTGAAATGAAATCAGTTGTCATCCACGCCGCCAAGGATTTGCGCATCGAAACCCGCATGGTAGAAGAGCCCGGCGCTGGCGAGGTTCAAATTAAACTGGCAACCGGCGGCATTTGCGGCTCTGACCTGCATTATTTCAATCACGGTGGCTTCGGCACTATTCGGCTGAAAGAGCCGATGATTTTGGGTCATGAAGTGGCAGGCCACATCACAAAATTGGGCGCAGGCGTTGAAGATTTTAAACTTGGTGAGCTTGTCGCCATCTCGCCATCGCGGCCTTGTTACACTTGCAAATTCTGCCAGCAGGGCATGCCTAACCAATGCCTCAACATGCGCTTCTATGGTTCGGCCATGCCCTTCCCTCATATTCAAGGCGCATTTCGCGAGGTGCTGGTAGCCAACTCCAGTCAATGTGTTTCGGCTGAAGGCCTGAGTGCTGGTGAAGCCGCCATGGCTGAGCCCTTGGCCGTCACCCTTCACGCCACGAGGCGCGCGGGCGAAATGCTGGGCAAATCTGTTCTTGTCACTGGCTGCGGCCCCATCGGTATTCTTGCAATCATTGCAGCGCGGCGCGCAGGTGCAGACCTAGTAGTGGCAACAGATTTGAGCGATTTCACCTTGGGCATGGCTAAAAAAGCGGGTGCTGACCTCACCATCAACATGGCGCGCGAGGCGCAAGTGCTGGAGCAGTTCAACAAAGACAAAGGCCATTTTGACGTTCTGTATGAATGCTCCGGTGCTGCTGTCGCGCTTGCCGGAGCCATTCCCGCCATGCGTCCCGGCAGCACCATTTTGCAGCTGGGCTTGGGCGGCGACATGACAGTGCCGATGATGGCCATCACTGCCAAGGAGCTTTCATTGAAAGGTTCTTTCCGTTTTCATTCTGAATTCGCAACGGGCGTAAACTTGATGCGTAAGGGCTTGATTGATGTCAAACCACTGATCACCCACAACGTGACACTTGAGCATGCGCGTGAGGGCTTTGAGCTTGCTTCAGATCGCAGCAAGGCCATGAAAGTACAAATTCAATTTTCCTGAGAGTGAGAAAGCATGGCTTCCAAATTATTTGATCTTTCCGGCAGGCTGGCGCTGGTGACGGGTTCAAGCCAAGGCATAGGCTTGGCCATAGCTGAAGGCCTTGCTGAAGCTGGCGCGCATGTGGTGCTTAACGGCAGGGATCATTCCAAACTCGCGCAAGCACAAGCACAACTGCAAGCCAAAGGCCACACGGTTCACGCCAATGCCTTTGATGTAACCGATGAAGACACCGTGAATGCCGCGATTTCAGAGATCGAAGCCAAACATGGCGCAATTTCAATTCTGTTCAACAATGCGGGCATGCAGTTTCGCGCAGCGCTGGAAGACTATCCCGCCGATAAATGGCGCGAACTGATGCGCGTGAATGTGGAAAGCGCCTTTTTGGTCGGCAAAGCCGTTGCCAAAAACATGATCGCCCGCAAGCACGGCAAGATCATCAATATCTGTTCAGTGCAAAGTGAATTGGGCAGGCCTTCCATTGCACCTTACACGGCCACCAAGGGGGCCATTAAAATGCTCACCAAGGGCATGTGCGCGGATTGGGCCAAGCATAACATCCAAATCAACGCCATTGGGCCGGGCTATTTCAAAACACCGCTCAATCAGGCGCTGGTTGATAATCCTGAATTCTCGTCATGGCTGGAAAAGCGCACCCCCGCAGGCCGCTGGGGCAATGTTGATGAGTTGATCGGTGCCGCGGTTTTTCTGGCATCAGACGCTTCCTCTTTTGTGAATGGACACATCCTTTATGTCGACGGCGGAATCACCTCAGTCCTCTAAAGTTTTCACTGGCGCTGCCGTGGTGATGGGTGTCACCAGTTGCGGCAAGACAACTTTGGGCGAAGCTTTGGCCAAGGCCTTGGGTGTTAAATACATCGAGGGCGACGCGCTGCATCCCCCAGCCAACATCGCCAAGATGTTTTCAGGCCAGCCGCTGAATGACGATGATCGTTGGCCTTGGCTCACCAAGGTGGGAGAAGCCTTGCAGGGAAACCAAGGCATCATCGCCTCATGCTCAAGTTTGAAAAAATCCTACCGTGATTTGATCAGGCAAACCGCTGGCCGTCCGGTTTATTTCATCCACTTGCATGGCTCGCGTGAAGTGCTGGCGCGGCGCATTGCGGCGCGCAAAAATCATTTCATGCCGCCAAGTCTGCTTGATAGCCAGTTGGCAACTTTGGAAATGCCGTCAGCTTCTGAACCGCATCTCACCGTGGCGATCACTGATTCACCAAAGGTGCAGCTTAAAAAAGCTATGGCGTATCTGCTGGATAAAGGATGAATTCATGCCAATCGAAGTCGCACTCATCGGTGCCGGAATTATGGGCAACGCCATAGGCACGCGTCTGTTGCAGTGCGGGCACAGGTTGCACGTGTTTGATCTTGACCAAAGCAAAGTAGAAGCACTCGCCCAAAAAGGTGCAATTGCAGCAGGTTCAATCTCAGAAGCCGTGCAGAAAAGCACATTTGTCATTCTGAGTTTGAACAGCGCGAAGATTGTGCGCGCCGCCGTTTTCGGTGACAGCGGTATCGCAAGTTCTAGCGGTGACGACAAATTGCTGATCGACATGTCATCCATAGACCCCGGCGAGACGCGCGACATGGCGGCGCAATTGGAAAAAGCCACTGGCATGGCCTGGCTTGATTGCCCGCTCTCTGGCGGCGTGCCCGGGGCACTGGCTGGCAAGTTGACGGTCGTGGCAGGTGGCACAGATAGAAACTTTGAACGTGCGCGGCCGCTGATGCGTGATCTTTGTGCCAACTATAATTTAATGGGCGGCAATGGAGCTGGTCAAACCACCAAGCTCATCAACCAACTCTTTTGCGCAATTGCTTTTCAGGCCGTGGCAGAGGCGGTCAAACTTGCTGAAGCGGGCGGTGTTGATCCACGCAAAATTCCTGCGGCCCTTGCTGGCGGCAGGGCCGACAACCGCATGATGCAAGAGTTCATGGTGAAATTTGCCAATCGTGATTTCACCCCCACGGGCCGTCTCGATAATATGTTGAAGGACTTGGATTCTGTTCAAGCGTTTGCGCTTGCCACTAAAACACCCCTGCCCCTTACCAGTGCTGTGACTGAAATCCACCGCCTGCTGATCGCCATGGGGCTGGGGCCAAAGGACAGTGCAGAAGCCATGCGGTTACTCGACGGAAAATAGCGAAATCATATTGACTTGTTGACGATGTGCGGTTTACGATGTTATCGATAACATAATAACTGGCCGCAGAAGCCGGAAGTCACGGGAGAGTGTTTGAGTGTCAGAGCAATTGCTCGCATTTGAAGGTGTGACCAAGCGTTTTGGTGGAACCATTGCCTTGCGCAATGTCAGCCTGACTTTGGATGCGGGCGAGGTATTGGCCTTGCTCGGCGAGAATGGCGCTGGCAAGTCGACACTGATTAAGTCTCTCGCAGGCATTCACACGCCGGACGAGGGTCGTATTCTTTTTAAGGGCGAGCCTTATCGCCATGCGCCGCCCAGGCCCAATGTAAAACAGCGCGTGGCTTTCATCCATCAGGATTTGGGCTTGGTGGAATGGATGACGGTGGCTGAGAATGTTGGCCTTGGCCAAGGTTATTCCAAGCGCAATGGCTTGATCAGTTGGCGAGCAACAGAACAGCGCGCGATTGCGGCCTTGGCCGTGGTGGGGTGTCACTTTGATCCAACGAAGCGTGTGCAGGATTTGAGCCGCACCGAAAAATCACTGGTGGCCATCGCCCGTGCGCTGGCGGCAGAAGCAGATGTGCTGGTGTTGGATGAACCAACAGCCTCACTTCCCGCCAATGAAGTGGAGCGCATGTTTGATGTGCTGCGCGAATTGCGCAAGCGCGGCGTGGGGATGATTTACGTCTCCCACCGTCTTGATGAAATTTTCCGCATCGCTGACCGCGTTGCTGTGTTGCGCGATGGACGGTTGGTGGGTGCCAAAGTCGTAAAAGAAACAACACCGACCGATCTCGTGAACATGATTGTAGGGCGCGAAGTCAAAGACCTCTATGTGCGTGCCAAGCCTACGCACGGCCTTGAAGTGTTGCGCGTCGCCAATTTTATCACCTTCGGTGCCGGGCCGGTGAGTTTCTCTGCGCATCAAGGCGAGGTGCTGGGGCTTGTGGGCCTGCGCGGTGCGGGGCAGGAAGCCATTGGCCGCGCGCTATTTGGCGCACAGGAAAGTGTCGGGTCTGCGCATCTCAACGGCAAGCTGCTTGATCTTTCTTCGCCGCAAGTCGCATTGGAGCAAGGTCTTGGATTGGTGGCACGCGATCGCACCGAAGAAAGCGTGGCTCTTTCGCTCAGCGTGCGCGAAAATATGTTCCTGAATCCATTCGCCATTGGCCGCAGTTTGATGTCGGTGCTGTCACCTCAGGCTGAGGCCGAGAAGTCCCACAGCATTGGCTTGGAGGTGGGCTTGCGCCCGAATGATCCCACCTTGCCAGTCGAGGCACTTTCGGGCGGCAATCAACAAAAAGTGGTGATAGGCCGTTGGCTGGCCACCGGCCGCAAGCTCCTGATTGCTGAAGACCCAACGTCAGGCGTTGATGTTGGTGCCAAGGCTGAAATCTATCGCTTGATTGCCGTTGCGCTGGAGCAGGGCTTGTCGGTGATTGTTGTATCCACCGATTTTGAGGAAGTCGCTCACATTTGCCATCGCGCCTTGGTCTTTTCGCGCGGCTCAATCGTTGCGGAAATTCCGCAATCCAAACTTTCAACAGCGGCGCTCATTCACGCCGCATCTGCCAACGAGGCTGCCTGAGAAAACCATGAGCAATTCCATTCAATCCACCGCCCTGGAACCAACCCGCAGCGAACTTGCAGGCCTCAGTTTGGGCCAGCGCATGATCCGTCTGTTACCGACCTATGGCTTGGTGCTGCTCATGTTGGGCTTGATTATTTTATTCTCATTGCTGTTGTCGGACACTTTCCCGACGCTTCTAAATCTTCGTTCAATCATCTCCGACAAAGCCATCATCTTGATTCTGTCTCTGGGCGTGATGATTCCGATGTCTGCTGGGCGGATTGATCTCACTGTGGGTTACGGCATCGTGTTGTGGCACATTCTCGCCATCTCCTTGCAAACTCTTTACGGCTTTCCATGGCCTCTCGCGGTGCTCACTGTTTTGGCACTTGGCGCTTTGATGGGTGTGATCAACGGCATGTTGGTTGAAGTGGCCCGTATCGACAGTTTCATCGCGACATTGGGCACGGGTACAATTCTCTATGCGCTCGCCCTTTGGCATTCTGGTGGTCGGCAGATCGTTGGCGTGGTTCCCGATGCCTTTTATGCGCTCAACTCAACGATGGTGTTTGGCTTGCCGATCACAGGTTATTACGTGATCGCTATCGCGGTGTTGATGTGGCTGGTCTATGAATATCTCCCCGTGGGTCGTTATCTCTATGCCATTGGCGCCAGCCCCAAGGCTGCTGCACTCAATGGCATTCCTGTACGCAAATATGTCATGGGTTCATTCATTGCTTCAGGCCTGTTCACGGCTTTGGCCGGAATTTTGCTCGCAGCCAAACTGCGCATCGGCCAGGCCAGCGTGGGACTTGAATATCTTTTGCCCGCTCTCGTCGGTGCATTCCTTGGATCAACAACCATCAAGCCTGGCCGCGTGAATGTGTGGGGCACCATGGTGGGCATCACTATTCTGGCGGTTGGCATTTCCGGCATCCAGCAATTCGGCGGGTCTTTCTGGGTTGAGCCGATGTTCAATGGTGTGACGTTGCTGATCGCCATTGGCATTGCAGGCTACGCCCAACGTCGACGCGGAGCGGTTCAAAAAATGCCTTCCGTTCCTACCAATCCACCTAACAACTGAAGCACAATCCAAACAGGAGGAAACCATGGATCGCAGACAGTTACTAGTAAGAGGCATCGCCCTCGGCATGTCTATTCCGGCATTGACCCGCGTGGCCTTTGCCGACTCAATGGCCGACGCGCAGGCCATCGTTGATAAATACGCCATGAAAGTTGATAAGTGGGATGGCCCCACCACTGGCCCCAAAGCCAAGGCTGGCCAAACCATCGTCAACCTCGTGGGCGACGGCAAAAATGGCGGCCAAGTTGGCGTGTCCAAAGGCATTGAAGAAGCCGCAGCGGCGATTGGCTGGACGGTGAAGACCCTTGATGGCGCGGGTTCTGTTGCAGGCCGCACCGCCGCCATGGGCCAAGCGATGGCCTTGAAACCCAACGGCATCATCATCACCGGTTTTGACGCTGTTGAACAAGCCCCAGCCATGAAAGCCGCGATGGATGCGAAAATCCCCTTCGTGTCTTGGCATGCAGGCCCGGTGATTGGTCCAATGGCTGACGCTGGCGTGTTTGCTAACGTAACCACTGATCCGATGCAGGTTTCCACGGCTGCTGCCATGTGGGCCTATATCGACGCCAAGGGCAAGCCGGGCTGCATCTATTTCACAGACTCGACCTATGCGATCGCCATCGCCAAGGCCAAGAAGATGCAGGAAGTGATTGAGAAGCTGGGTGGCACCACCGTTGAATGGGTGGATACGCCAATTGCCGAAACTTCACAGCGCATGCCACAGCTCACCACCTCACTTCTGCAAAAGCACGGTGCGAAGTGGACGCATTCGATGGCGATCAACGATCTCTATTTTGACTTCATGGGCCCGTCTCTTGCGGCAGCTGGCATCAAGGGTGAGGGTCAGGCACCAGCCAACGTCTCGGCGGGTGACGGTTCTGAATCGGCTTATCAGCGCATTCGTTCCGGCCAATTCCAGGCCGCAACCGTGGCGGAGCCGTTGAATCTGCAAGGCTGGCAGCTGGTTGATGAACTCAACCGCGCGGTGTCAGGTGAAAAATGGTCGGGCTATGTTTCTCCACTCCATGTTGTCACCAAGGCCAATGTCGAATTTGACGGTGGTCCAAAGAACACCTTTGACCCCGGCAATGGCTATCAAGCTGCCTATAAGAAAATCTGGGGCAAAGCCTAGTCCTCCCGTGTTGGGGCGCGGCTATCTTCTGATAGTTGCGCCCCATTTTTAATGGAGCGCTATAATGTTTATCCGTTGTGCCTTTTTTGAAGGGCATGTGAAGCCAGGCATGGACACACAATTCAAATCTTTCGTGCGCGAAAAACTTGTGCCACTCTGGACCAAATTTCCCGGCGCTGAAGAAGTGCGCGTATTGCACCAAACTGAATCAGATACGCCAAACCCTCATTATGCGATGGTGTTAGCGATCAAATATCCCAGCATGGCCGCCATCGAATTGGCAATGAAGTCCGATGTCAGAAATCAAAGTCGCTTGGTGACACAAGATCTGGTCAAGATGTTTGATGGCCGCATTTTTCATACAGTATTTGCTGCCACCCACTTCGAAATTTAGACGCCTAAGCAACTCAATGAACACGGTTCGACTAACTGACTTCATTGGCAATGGCTTTCAACATTCCGCTCTTGCGGCCGAGGCAGGCAGCTATCGGCCATCGCTTTTGGTGCCCGGGTTTCGCGCCAACAATTGCTGGGCCGTCGCTTCATTGGTGATCAGAACGTTGCAAGATGCCAAACGCAATCCGCCAAGCAGAGCCTCCACTTTTTCGGCGCCACCAGAAATCATCACCCGTTTCGGGATTTTGCGTAGCCTGTCGATCGGCATGGACATCACCCGGTCATTGATTGGATGCTTGACCAATGCACCTTCTGCATCGAAGAAATTGTAGAGCATATCGCCAACCGCGCCTCTCTTGATCAGGGAAATCCGTTCTTCTTCGTTCAGAAACCCGAGCCGAAAGGAAGTTGATTGTGCCGACATGGTGCCAACTGAAAGCAATGCCATATCCATGTTGGTGCTGCGGTTGATGACTTCCTTCAAACCACACCGCTCAATCAAGGCCTCACGTGTCTTGGGCGAATCCACGACTGCGGGGGCGGCCAGCAGATAGCAATCAGCGCCAACGATATTGGCAAATTGCCAGGCAAATTCCGCCGGGTTGAAACGTTTGGCTTGAACAATTCCGCCCAACAGAGAAACAACCTCGACTCCTTTGAGCTCGCGCCGTGAAAGCGTTTGTAGTGATTCCCCGAGCGTAACGCCCCAGCCTACGCCAAGGCAGAAATTGTCTGTCAACTGATCTGTCACATACATTCCAGCTGCAGCACCAATGGCTTTGTGGATAGCCACCGGGCTAGACGGCTCGGGAACGACCACTGCCTCGATCAAGTTGAACGCAGCTTTCAGTTCTTTTTCAAGCTCCAGGCACTCGGCCACTTGGCCTGTGATCCAGATTCGAACTTCGCGCTGTTGCAACGCTTCATTGATATTTCGCACCACCGTGACACGGCCAATTCCCAGCGTGTCAGCGATCTCGTTTTGGGTAAGACCCTCCACATAATACATCCAGGCAATGCGCATGCGGTTGCGGGCGATGCGCCCGGCGGCTCGCTCCGGGCGATCTTGTTTTTCTTCTTTTGTTTTGCGTACCACTGGCCCCGACTCCTATCGCGAAATTCTGTTTACGCAAATGCTCAGGCGAGTGCAATTCTGATACAGCGACACCCAATCTAAAATGAAACAATTGATTTATGAAATGTCTAAGTGTAGTGTAATCAATTGTGGGCCAAGCCCGCTCCTGAGTGTGTTGGGCCGTTTCAGCCCTGTTTCCCCTAGACAACTGGCCGGGTCACACCGGCCTTTTTTGTGGGCAATGCCAGAGCCGCTTAGACGACGAACCCCGCTACTTCCGTCCAATCATGACATACAGCATCAGCGCCTGCGTCTTTGAGTGCCGGTGCCAAAGCTGGCGTCACATGGCCACCTCCCATAAAGCCAATCACCCGCATGCCGGCCGCCTTGGCCCCACGCACACCATATTGCGAATCTTCCACGACCATGCATTTCGCAGGTGCAACGCCGCATTGCGCAGCAGCAAACAAGAAAAGGTCCGGTTCGGGCTTGCCACGTTTGACCATAGACGAACTGAACACGAAGTCGGGATCAAAAAAATGGCTGAGGCCCGCGACCCGCAAGCTATGGTGGATACGCTCCAATGAGGAAGAAGACGCAACACAGCGCTTCGTGTCGAGACCATTCAGGAAGGCAACCATGCCCGGTGTGGGGTTAAGCCCAGCTGCGATCAGGGATTTGGTTTCGGTCCAGATATCACCAACCTCTTCAACAGGCAGCCGAAATCCCTTGACATTGTGAATGAGATCGAGAATGTCCGCCTGCTTCATGCCGACGCAACGCTGCATCAATTCCGGCTCAATGACCACGTTGTGCCGCTGAAAGACCTCGGCGTAGGCCCGCGCCGAGAGCGGCTCGCTATCAACCAGGACGCCGTCGCAGTCAAAGATCACCAGCTCTGGTTTTACCATCACGTTCCCGCACCATTCCCTTTGCACCTGCGCGGCGCCAATATGGCTCAGGCCACATCGCTATGCCATCAATTTACCGAAACTGCATTTTGTGCGTTGCGTCAATATACGAAACATATTGACATCGGCAAATACAAATGTTCATTATTGTAGGGGAGTAAGGCTGCCGTCTTTTAAGCGACCATCAGAGATCGCAAGGTGACTTACCTGGGTTGGGAGATTGACATGCCGCTGTGGCAAATGATTTTGATAGCTTGGGTCGTGCTGTGGGCGCTGCAATCTGTTGGCGTCTGGTATCAAATGCGCCGCTATCGTGAGCAACTCAAGTCACTCCAGACTGAATATACTTCTGGATATATCGGAACGGGCTATAGCCCGAGGCGGCTTGCGCGCGGTGCCATCGTGATGATGGTGACAAGCAGCGATTTGAAAATCAAGAAATTCATGTTGATGCGCGGGGCCACCTTTTTGGCCCCTTTTCGAGAACTCACCGAATATGAAGGCCTCAGTTTTGACCAACTCACACAAAAGCTGGCTGACGAACCAAAGAAATCCAGCCTAAAGGCAGCGGCTGAAAATGCCATTGCACAAATTCAGCGGGTTAAAAAGGATCGCGAGTCCCCCAAAAAAGAGGGCTCCGAAATGGCGCATGCGTAACTGCGCTCAACTAAGCAAAGTGCCAATGATGGGAGAAAACGATGGCAATTCTACACTTGGTGACGCAGCTGCATGATGCCCTCCAGCATCTGCCGACTGCCACCCACCTAACACTAAACCACTTGGGCCACGCGGCCCAGTTGGGCAGCGGCCATGAAGGCCATATCATATTGGTCGATGACGCACAAATCACCGTCGACCAGTTCAAGGAAAAGCTGAAAAACGTCCAGCAGGAAACGCAAGTGGGCTGGCTGGCCAATGCCGCGAAATATTTCATCGGCATGTTCCAAAAGGGCGGCGAAGTCTTCGTCGGCTTCGTTACAGGCATCGTGCCAACACTGGTGGTCTTGATGACGGCCTTCTACGCCATCACCGGCCTGATCGGTGAAGACCGGGTGCAGGGCCTTGCCCGCTGGGCCGGCAAGACCCAATGGACGCGTTATACTTTGCTGCCGCTGATCTCAGTCTTCTTCTTGACCAACCCGATGGCCTATACCTTCGGTTCCTTCCTCGAAGAAAAGCACAAGCCCGCTTTCTACGACGCGGCTGTATCTTATGTGCATCCTCCGTTGGGCTTGTTCCCGCATATCAATCCGGGCGAATATTTCGTCTGGGGTGGTGTGTTGGTGGCCCTTCTCGAGCTTGAGAAGAATGGCAAAGTGCCTGCGGGTTATCATATCCAGATGGCGCTTTGGTATGCCATCGTCGGCATGGTTGTGATCTTGCTGAAAGGCATCATCACCGAACGCATCACTTTGCTTCTGGCTCGTCGCCAGGGCGTAGATCTTGAAGCGTAAGGGAGAGATTGCAATCATGGCAAAAACATTCAAAGCCGTAAAAGTCTCTCGTGGCCGCAATGGCTGGGGTGGCCCACTGGTCATCCTGCCAACCGACCAACGCGACAAGATCGTTTCCGTCACCGGTGGTGGTATCCATCCAGTGGCCAAGCGCCTTGCCGAGTTGACTGGTGGTATCGCCATTGACGGGTTTAAAACCCCGCCGCTGGAAAGCGAAATGGCTGCCGTTGTTGTGGATTGTGGTGGCACGGCGCGTTGCGGCGTTTATCCCCGCAAGCGCATTCCCACCGTGAACTTGACACCAGTGGGCCAAGCAGGCCCCATGGCGCAGTTCATCACCGAAGACATCTATGTCTCAGGCGTTGGCGTGAGCAACATGGAAATGGCCGATGGTTCAGCCGTGCCGACACTGGCTGGCGTTGCATCCTCAGCAGGCTCCATGGCGGCAACCGCCGCCGCAGGTGCCAATGCTGCTGCTTCAACCGTCGTCGCCGATACGAGCGACCAAGGTGGATTGATCAACCTGATCACTACCATTGGTCGCGTTATGGGCCGCGTCGTGGGCATTTTCTTCAATGCCGGCCGCCGCGCCATCGATCAGTTGGTGAGAAACGTACTGCCTTTCATGGCCTTTGTGACCATGTTGATCGGTTTGATCTTGTACACTGGCATTGGTGACCTGTTGGCCCATCCGCTTGGACCACTGGCTAATAACATCTTTGGCTTGCTGGTGATCTCGGCCATTTGTGGTCTGCCGTTCCTGTCGCCCATCTTGGGCCCAGGCGCTGTGATCGCGCAGGTGATCGGCGTGGCCATTATCGGTCCGCAAATCGCCAATGGCACAATCGCGCCAAGCATGGCCTTGCCAGCGCTCTTTGCCTACAACACGCAAGTCGGTTGTGACTTCGTACCCGTAGGTCTGGCGCTGGGTGAAGCCAAGCCAAAGACCATTGAAATCGGTGTTCCCGCAGTTCTGATCAGCCGTCAGATCATGGGGCCGGTTTCCGTGATTCTGGCCTGGTTGGTAAGCCTCGTCGTATTCTAAGCGCCAGGTGGCCGCCCGGGCGCACCCCACAGGCCCGGGCGGCCGTTCCATTTCTTGACAGGATAAAAGATGTTTTTGAAAACGCAAATTACGGCAATTGGCCCCGACGTGGCGGATTTGATTGATGGCGGCGTTCTCATTCTTTTTGCCGACGGCGCACCGCCCGAACTGGCCGAAGTTTCTGTGTTGCACAAAGTGGATCATGTTGACAAAGCCCAGCCCAAGTCGGGGGCCACAATCAGGATCGGCGCACTCGAAGCCAAGATCACTGCCATGGGTGGCTATGCTTGGCAGAAGGTCATCGACATTGGCCATGTGGTTATCAATTTCAACAATGCCTCCGCTGCGGAACGCCCCGGCGAGATTTGTGCCACGGTTTTGGAAGGCGCCGCGCTCATGGCCAATCTCAAGCCCGGCCAAACCATTAGCATCAGTTAGGCCATGGAACGCAAGATTACAGTACGCGTTCGTGATGGCTTGCATGCCAGGCCCGCCACCCGCTTTGTGAAATTGGCCAAGAGCTTTGCCTGCGATGTTGAAATTTCCAAAGGTGGGAAAAGCGCCAGCGCCAAGAGTGCAGTAAAACTCATGCTGCTCGCGGTCATGGAAAATGACGAAGTGGTTTTGAAAATCGCAGGTGAGGGTGAAGCCGCAGCGTTGGAGCAATTGGCGAATTATTTGCAAGACCCGCAGGCTGGACTTGATGAGGAAGAGGGCGAGAAAGCCACTCCTCTAGCGGCTTCTGCACTCAAAGCGATTGCCGCCTCCGAAGGTATCGGCCTTGGACCAGTCTTCGCCTATTTCCCGCAACCTATCGCGCCAGATAATCGCGTCATTGCGCCCGCTGATCAGGCCGAAGAAGTTCATAAGTTGAATGTTGCCATCGTCACAGTCCGCCAACGCATGAAACACGGCGCTGAGGATGCATCGCTCTCAATCGCCGACCGCGCCATCATCACCGCCCTGTCCGAAATCGCCGCCGACGAAGCCATGCTGAGTGAAATGGCCCAAGCCATCGCGGGCGGGGCTTCGGCGCTAAATGCCGTGCTGCATATTTCGGCAAAAACGGCAGACGAATTCTCCAAAATGGGCGACACTTATCTCAAGGCCCGCGCCGATGATGTGCGCTCTGTCGGTCGTCAGATCGCGCTGGCAGTGCAGGGCAAGGTCGACACCGATCTGAGCACAATCCCCGCAGGCTCAATCATTGTGGCCGATGATGTTGGTGCCTTCGAATTCACCCGCGCACCTTTGAAGAAGATCGCAGGCCTTGTCTGCGCCAAAGGATCAACCACCTCGCACATCGCCATCATCGCCCGCACCCACGGCATCCCAGCCATTCTAGGTTTGGGCGAAGGCATAGAAAAAGTCCGTCACGCCAAATTCCTCGCCATGGATGGCCAGTCAGGGCAACTGATTCCAGAACCAGATGCAGCCACCAGGGCAGAATTTGAACAGCGCCAAGAGCAGGCGTTGGGGGAGCGTGAGGCACTGAAGGCCTATCTTAAATTTGAGCCCGCCAAGAAAGATGGAACCAAAATTGAAGTCGCTGCCAATATAGGATCGGCAGATGAGATTGATGTGGCCCTCGCCGCTGGCGCCATGGGTGTGGGCCTCTTCCGCACTGAGCTCCTCTATATGCAACACCGCGAACTCCCTTCAGAAGATGTGCAGTTTGAAATCTATTCAAAAATCGCCCAAGCCTTCAAGCCACATGCCGTGATTGTGCGCACTCTTGATATCGGGGGCGACAAGCCGGTGGCTGGCATTGAATTCCCCCATGAAGAAAACCCCTTTCTCGGTTGGCGCGGTGTGCGCATGTGTCTGGACAGGCCGGATGTGTTCAAGCCGCAGTTGCGCGCACTGCTTCGGGCCTCCGTGCAAGGCAATATCAAAGTCATGGTGCCGATGATTGTCGATGCCGCCGAAGTACGTGCCGTTAAGGCTTTGGTCAAAACTTGCGCCGACGAATTGAAGGCCGAAGGCAAAGCCTTTGCTGAATTCCCACTGGGTGTGATGATCGAAACCCCGTCAGCGGTTCTTGCTGCCGACGAACTGGCCAAAGAATCGGCCTTCTTCTCCATCGGCACCAATGATCTCACACAATATGTGATGGCTGCGGATCGCCTCAACGCCAAGCTCGCCAAGCTCTATGACGTCACGCATCCAGCCGTGATGCGCGCCATTGCCATGACAGCCGAGGCTGGGCGCAAAGCGGGCATCATGGTGGGCATGTGCGGCGAGGCCGCCAGCCGGGTCGATCTGATCCCCCAGTTCATCGCGATGGGCCTCACCGAACTTTCCATGAGCCCTGCCTCCATCCCTCGCGCCAAAGCAACGCTCGCAAAGCTATTTGAAAGTGAAATTGAATTATGATACATATGTCTTATTAAATAAATTTATGTAACGTAATAGGTTGATTATGGCCAACGCGACGAAAAGCAAATCTGCTACGGACCCCAATGCGCGGCCCTTCTATGCCAAGCACAATAAGCCCCAATTGCGGGACGCGTTGCGCCGCATGTGGCTGATCAGGCGCTTCGAAGAAGTTGCCGAAGAATCCTACGTGCGCGGCCTCACCCATGGCACCATGCACCTTTCCATCGGTCAGGAAGCATCAGCGGTGGGCATCTGCATGGATCTCACCAACGCCGATTACATCACTTCCACCCACCGGGGTCACGGCCACTGCATCGGCAAGGGTGCTGAGGTGAAATACATGTTCGCCGAATTCTTCGGCAAGGAAGAAGGCTATTGCCGGGGTCGCGGTGGCTCAATGCATATCGCGGACCCTGCCACAGGCAATCTCGGCGCAAACGGCATTGTTGGCGGTGGTCTGCCGCTCGCCACAGGTGCGGCCCTGGCTATCCAACTGCGCAAGG